>CALALV010000063.1 GCA_937925605.1 uncultured Woeseia sp. | reverse complement strand
GGCGGTCAAGGCCGGGGCGCGCGCCGCCCGCGGCGACATTCTCGTGCTGCTCGACGCCGACGGTCAGCACGACCCGGCCGACATCCCGCGCCTGCTGGAACGGCTCGAGGCCGGCTACGACATGGCGATCGGCGCGCGCGACGCGGGATCGCACGCCGGCCTCGGACGCCTGTTCGCCAACGGCGTGTACAACGCGCTGGCCTCGCGCATCAGCGGACACCGCATCCCGGACCTGACGTCCGGCTTCCGGGCCGCGCGCAGCGAGTTGTTCAAGCGCTTCCTGTACCTGTTGCCGAACGGGTTTTCCTACCCGACAACGATCACGATGGCGTTCCTGCGCGCCGGCTTCCCGATCGACTTCGTGCCGATAAAAGCCGCCGAGCGCATCGGCGAGAGCCACATCCGGCCGCTGCGCGACGGCCTGCGATTTCTCGTCATCATCTTCAAGATCGCGACGCTGTACTCGCCGCTGAAGATATTCATCCCGGTGAGCGCGACGTTCTTCCTGACCGGTGTCGGTTGGTACGCGTACACGTTCACGACCCAGGGCCGCTTCACGAACATGAGCCTGCTCGTGTTCAGCGCCTCGGTCATCGTGTTCCTGATCGGCCTGATCTCCGAGCAGATCACCGCGCTCACCTACAACCGGAGCTGATCCATGTCCGAACCCCTCGAGCAGCGACTGGCCGCGGCCCCGGTCGTACCGCTGGTGCAGGCCGACGACCCGGCCGTCGCGGTCCGGGTCTCGCGCGCGCTAGCGGCCGGCGGACTGTCCGTGATCGAGGTCGTGCTGCGTAGCGACGCAGCGCTCGACTGTCTCGCCGCCATCGACGCGGAATTGCCGGAGGTCGTCGCCGGCGCGGGCACGGTGCTCGATGCCGGCCAGGCCGCCGAGGCGCTGGCGCACGGGGCGCGTTTCATCGTCTCGCCCGGGCTCGACCGCGAGGTCGTAGCCGCCGCGCAGGGCGCGCGGGTGCCGGTGTATCCCGGTGTCGCCACGGCGACAGAGGCCATGGCCGCGCGCTCGCTCGGACTCGCCTCGGTCAAGTTTTTCCCGGCGTCGATCGCGGGCGGCGTCGCGGCGCTGAAGGCGCTGGGCAGCGTGTTCCGCGACCTGCGCTTCATGCCGACCGGCGGCATCGGGCCCGGCAACCTGGCCGAGTACCTCGCGCTGCCGCAGGTGCTGGCCTGCGGCGGCAGCTGGCTGACGCCGGCCAACGCGATCGCCGACGGCGACTACGCCACGCTGACGCGACTCGCGCGCGAGGCGCTCGCGATCGCCGCGCAGGCGCGGCCCGCGCACTGAGGGCCCGCCGGCGGTGGCGTCGCTGATAGGTCCCGACCAGTCGTTCGCGCTCTGGGCGGTGCTGTTCGGCATCGCCGCGTTCGGCTTCTGGTGCGAACGCTTCGAGTTCGGTCGCCGCTATTCGGGCGTGATGCTGCTGATCACGCTCGCGATCGTGCTGTCCAACCTGCGCGTGATTCCGACCGCGGCGCCGGCCTACGACGTTGTCTGGCAGTACCTGGTGCCGGTCGCGATCCCGCTGCTCCTGTTCCAGGCCGACCTGCGGCGCATCTTCCGCGAGGCGGGCGCGACGCTGATCGCGTTCGTGATCGGCGCGGCGGGCGTCGTCGCCGGCGTCGTCGTCGCGCTGCAGTTCGTGAATCTCGGTGCCGAGGAGCCCAAGCTCGCCGGGATCTTCACCGGGACCTACATCGGCGGCTCGCTGAACTTCGCCGCCGTCGCCGAAGCCACGCGTTTCGAGGACGACAGCGTGCTGACCGCGGCGGTCGCCGCGGACAACGTGATCACGAACCTGCACTTGCTGCTGATCGTGTTCCTGCCCGGCTTCGCCGCGTTCGCGCGCCGCTTTCCGAGTCGCCATGCGCAGGCCGCGGTGCCCGCGGGCACGCCGCCCGAGGCCGTGCACACGGTGCGCCGGCTGGACGTGGCAGGCCTGCTCGGTGCGCTCGCGCTCGCCTTCGCCCTGGCCGCGGCAGGCACCGGGTTCGCCGCGAGCCTCGGCCGACCGGAATACGCAATCCTGCTGACGACCGCGCTGACGCTCGCCATCTCGACGTTCGGGCAGCGCATCGTCGCGCGCCTGTCCGGCCACAGCGAGGCCGGCAACGCTCTGATGTTCGTGTTCCTCGCGACGATAGGCGCCAGCGCGGACATCCGGCTGCTGATCGAGATAGCGCCGGTGCTGTTCCTGTTCGCGCTGATCGTCGTAAGCGTGCACCTCGTGCTGATCTTCGGCATCGGCCGCTTGCTGAAACTCGATCTCGCCGAGCTCTGCATTGCGTCCGCGGTCTGCGTCGGCGGGCCCGCCTCGGCGCCGGCCATTGCCTCGGCCAAGGGCTGGCACGACCTCGTCGTGCCCGGCGTGCTGGCCGGCTCTTTCGGCTACGCGAGCGGCAGCTTCATCGGCATGGCCGTGTTCGAGATGCTGCGCTAGGCGAGGGCGATCCGCCCGCGCGGACGGGTCGCCGCGGCCCGCGTGCCGCCTACATCGCCGGCTTCCTGAACTTCAGCGTCATCCGGTTCGATTCGCCGACCGCCTCCAGCTCGGCGCGTAGCTCCGGGTTGTCCTGGCTGGTGCCGAGCGAGGGCGGCAGGCGCCAGACGACGTCCTCGGCCGTCGGCTGGTCCGCCGGGTTCGCATTGATGTCACTGGCCTCGACGAACTCGAAGCCGGCCGCCTGCATGGCCGCGATGACGAAACCCTGCTTCAGGTAGCCGGCCTGGCCGCCGGCCCACTCGTCCGGCATCTCGTCGCGCGCATGGTGCTGCACGACGCCGACGATGCCGCCCGGCTTCAGCACATCGTAGGTGTCCCTGATGGCCTGGGTCAGGTAGCCGCCGTCGGCCTCGAAGCGCGCCATGTTGTGCAGCGCACGAATGAACAGAACGGCGTCGGCCGTGCCGTGCATGGACTCCGGCAGCGAGCCGAACACGAACGCGTCGACCTCGGCACCGCCTTCCTGCCAGCCGCGCGCCATCTCTGGCCAGTCGGTCGTCCAGGTTTTCTTCGCCTCCATGAACTCGTCGTTGGCGAAGTCGAAGTTGCGGTACATGTCCATCGCGTAGTCGGCGCCGACCAGGCGGCCGTCCTCGCCGAGGTAGGGAATCAGTATCTTCGAGTACCAGCCGCCGCCCGGCAGCGCCTCGACGACGACCATGCCCGGCTCGATGCCGAAGAACTCCAGCGTCTCCTGCGGGTGGCGCCAGCGGTAGCGGGCCCGCACGTCCTCCGGCTGGCTCGCCAGGATGTCCGCGAGCTTCGCGGAGGCGTCCGAAATCGCGGATTCGACTGCATCGACCGTCTCCTCGACGCCGTCCATGAGCGCGTCGGCCGCGGCCTCGGGTGCCTCGTCGGCCGACTGCCCGCAGCCGCCGAGTCCCAGAACGATCAGCGTGAATGCCAGTTTGCGCATCGTGAATCCTCCCCTCTGTTGCTGCTCGCGGCTGGATTTCAGCGCAGCCAGCCACGATGATGCGCGCTACTTTACCCCGTTGCGCCCCGCTTATCGATGCCGGCATTTTCCAGCGATCCCGTCACCGAGCGTTCCCTGAGGCATTCGCTCAAGGATGCCGCCGCGTTCGCGACGATGACCGGCGTGGGCGAGACTTACCTGTCCGCGTTCGCGCTGTACCTCCGGGCGACGACGCCGCAGATCGGCCTGCTCGCGTCGCTGCCGCCGATGCTCGCGTCGTTCGTGCAGCTGCTCTCGGCCTGGCTGGGACACATCACCGGGCGGCGCAAGGCGATCATCCTGGCCGGGGCCACGCTGCAGGCGCTGGCCTGGCTGCCGATACTGCTGCTGCCGCTCACGTTCGGCGACCACGCCGTCGAGCTCCTGATCGCGAGCGTCGTCGTCTACCACGCCGGCGCGCACCTCGTGACGCCGCAGTGGAGCAGCCTGCTCGGCGACATCGTGCCGGAGCGGCGGCGCGGGCGGTTCTTCGGCCTGCGCACGCGCCTGGTCACGCTGCTCACGTTTACGACGCTGATGCTGGGCGGACTGGTGCTGCACTACGCAGAGTTGCGGGGCCGCACGCTTTGGGGTTTCGCGGTGCTCTTCGCCGTTGCGGCGCTCGCGCGCGGCGTGTCCGTGTACCAGCTCTCGCGCATGCACGACCCGGTGGGCCGGGTAGCCGCCCTGGAACTGCCGATCGGGCACGACTGGTGGCAGCGGCTGCGGCACTCGAACGCCGTGCGCTTCTCGCTGTTCTTCGCGCTGATGCAGTTCGCGGTCGCAATCGCGTCGCCGTTCTTCACCGTTTACATGCTGCGCGACCTCGGCTTCAGTTACCTGGCGTTCACGGTCAACACCGGCGCGGCCATTCTCGCCCAGTTCCTGACGCTGTCGCAGTGGGGCCGGATCAGCGACATCTTCGGCAACCGGCGCATCCTGACCGTCACCGGCCTGTTCATCCCGCTGATGCCGCTCTTGTGGACGCTGTCGACGAACGTCTGGTACCTGATCGGCATCCAGGCGCTGTCAGGGTTTTCCTGGGCCGGGTTCAGCCTCGCCGCCAGCAACTTCATCTACGACCTGATAGCCCCCGGCCGGCGCGCGACCTATCTCGCAGTGCACAACGTGCTGGCTGCCGCCGGGGTATTCGCCGGCGCGCTGCTCGGCGGCTGGCTGGGCGCCGTGCTGCCGACCCGGCTCGCCGTGGGCGCAAGCGAGTTCACCTGGCTGAGCCCGATCCTCGGCGTATTCGTCGTTTCGGCATTCGCGCGCGCTGCGGTTGCGCTGTGGCTGATCCCGAAGCTCAAGGAGGTGCGGCCGGTGCGAAACACGACGATCGGCGAGGTCATCTTCCGCGTCACCCGCATGAACGCGCTGGCCGGCGTCGTCTTCGACATCATCAACACGCGCTCGAAGAACGGCCGTGACTAGCCGGCGGCGTCACTCCATCGTCAGGTAGCGGTCGAAAATCGGCGACGCGACGCCGTGTCCCTTGCCCTCGCTCTCGGCGTCGAGCACGTCGACGGTGCGGTCGAACAGCGCCTGCGATTCCTCCCCGCTGTTGCCGATCGCGGTCATGCCGAGCTTGCCGTACTGCGACAGCGCTCCGATCATGTAGAACAGCACACCGGTGCCGGTCGCGTGCCGGAAGCCGAGTCCGTGGCGCGTGATGATCTCGAACAGGTCCTCCGGCAGCAGTCCGCGATAGGCCGGCGACTTCAGGTTGTCGGTCGCGCAGTAGTACTTGGTTTCCTGTTCCGGCGTGCGGAACAGGCCGGTAGCGTGGTCCAGCCGGCCGCCGGTAAGGAATTCAAGCGCGTGGAACGGCGGCGTCGTGCCGCCCATGCGCAGGTTGATCTCGATCGCATAGGACCGCCAGTCGCCGCCGGCCGTGCGACAGACCAGGAAGTCGATGCCGAAACGGCCGATCACCCCGTGCGCGGACAGCGCGGCGCCGACTTTCGCGGCTTCCTGCTGCAGCACCCTGCGGTAGCTCTCGTCGGCCGGGAAGCGGCAGCCCAGGTAGACCTGGCCGGTGGCGCCGCCGAGCACCTGCTCGTGCGTCGAGACGATCGCCGGCGCGCCGTCGGGATGGATGCGCATCTGCACCGACGGCGAGCGCACCTCGTCGGCCTCGACCATCGCCTCGACGATGCCGCCCATCTCGCGGTATTTGCGCATGAACGAGTCGAAAGTCTCGGTGCCGGAGGACCACTTGAGGTTCCTGAGCTCGCGGCGGATCGAGTCCTCGTCCGGGTTCTTCGGGTAGGTGAACAGCCCGTTGCCCTCGCCGGAGAAGCCTTCGTTCAGCTTGACGACGGCGCGCGCGAGCCCCGGTTCCGCCTGCTTGAGCCGCGCCAGCGCCGTGACGATCTGCCTTTCCTCGTTCAGGTCCTCGAAGCCGGCCGGGTGGCCGACGCCCGCCTCGGCGAACAGCCTGCGGTTGCCGGACTTGGTCCCGAAATAAAGCAGTGCCGGGTCCAGGCCGTTCAGCGGGATGCCGAGCTGCACGGCGAGTCGCCGCTCGAGCACCGTCGAGTTGTAGCAGGTGAGGTAGGCGCGCGCGGCGTCCCCCATGCGCGAGCGGATGCGCCGCACGAGGCGCGGGCGCTCGAGGATCTTCTCGGTCAGCGGCCGCGAGCTGCCGTCGTAGACCGACATCATCGACAGGCGCTGGCGCGCGTGGTTGACCGGCACGCCCTCGAGCATCTGCAGGTAGTACTCGACGATCTCCGGGTGCACCGGCTGGCTGGTGACGTAGATGACCCGCGCGTTCGGGTTGCGCAGGCGGATCAGCGCGAACATCAGCCGCTCTTCGTAGAACGAGGCGCCGGTGACTTTCGCGAGTTCTTCCTGGTTCACGCTCAGCGACGGCACGATCACCGAGGTGTGCTCGTAGCCGGGGTCGGCCTGGATGTCGTGCCAGATGCGCCGCAGGTTCGGCTTCAGGCGCTCGAACTCCTCGATCTCGCTGTCCGTGTCGTGCATGGGTGCGTCCCTGTCAGCCCGCGTGCACGCGGACGGTTTCGCCGATTTCGTTCAGGATCTCGCGCAGCCGGTCGTAGTCCGGGTGACGTACGCGCATCCACGCGTTCGCCATGTAGCCGGCCTCTATCGGCTGGGTCGGCGTGCCCGGGTCCGGCAAGTGCGCGGCGACCACGTTCTCGGCGTAGCGTCGGCCTATCCGGTCGACGCCCGAGTAGCCGGTGATACGACCGTCGCGCTCGGGCCTGAGCGCGATCATGCCGCAGGCGTAGCGGCGCGATGGCTGGCGCTCGGGCCGGCCGTGCACGATGGCCGAGGCCCACTCGTAGTAAAGGTCGAACTCGTTGGCGGCGTTGTAGACGTCCCACTGCCCGACGCCCGGCGGCCGGCAGCCGATCTCCGAGAACTTGAGCCCTTTCGGCCCGAAGAACCATTCCATGTGCGTGGCCGAGGTGCCGATGTCGAGCGCCTTGTTGACCTTGCGGGCGAGCTCGCGGACTTCGGCGTAGCCCTCGGCGTCGATGCGGTTGGTCGTCACCATCTGCGGCGATATCCAGCGCTCGCGCATCGCCTCGAGAACGTTCGGGTAGTAGTGAGTAATGAACTCGTGCGCCACTTCGCCGTTGATCGTCAGCGTGTCGATGAAGCCCTCGTGACCCTCGATGAACTCCTCGACCGCGACGGCCGTGCCGCCGGCGAGCCCGCTTTCCCTTATGACCCGCTCGAGTGCGTCGTCGTCACGCACCCGCCAGGTGCCCGAGGCGCCGGCGCCGGCCGGCGGCTTGACGATCAGCGGGTAACCGACTCGCGCCGCGAACTCGCGCGCCTCCATCGGCGTGCGTGCGCGGGTCGACTGCGCGCAGGGAATGCCGGCGGCGCGCAACGCGTCCTTCATCGCAGGCTTGTCCCGGCACAGCCAGGCGGTCTGCACCGAGGTGCCCGGGATGCCGGTCGCTTCGCGCACCGCGGCCGCGGCCATGATGTGCGCCTCGACCGTAGCCTCGAGCCGGTCCACCCACATTGCTTTCTGCACGCGCCGGACCGCCTCGAGCAGCGACGGCTCGTGCACGACCGAGCGCACCTGCACGTAGTCTCCCAGCCAGCCCTTTACGTCGTCAGACAGCTGCGCGGCCGGCCGCTCGCCGATGCCGATGACGTGCGCACCGGTAGCCGCCAGGGCGCGGACGAACTCGCGCTGGTTATAGGGAAAGGACGGCTCGATGAAGATGACGTTCATGCTGTCTCACTTGAGTGCGCGGAACAGTTCGACGTAGCGCGCGGTCTGGGTTTCCCAGGAAAAGTCCTGGCGCATGCCGTTCAGTCGGATCTCCTGCAACAGCGCTTTGTTGCCGTACAGGTCGAGGCCGGCATTGATCGCCCAGGCCAGGCCCGTTTCGTTGTAGTCGCGGAACAGTATGCCGGTGCCGCTGCCGTTCGCAGGGTTGATTTGCTCCACCGAGTCGGCCAGCCCGCCGGTCTCGCGCACGATCGGCACGGTACCGTACTTCAGGCTGTACATCTGGTTCAGCCCGCAGGGCTCGTACAGCGAGGGCATCAGGAACAGGTCGGCGCCCGCCTCGATCATGTGCGCGAGCCGGTTGTTGTAGCCGCGGTAGAAACAGACGCGGTCCGGGTAGTGCTGCTGCAGTTTCGTGAAAAAACTTTCGAAGCGCGGCTCGCCGCTGCCGAGAATCGCCATGTCGAAGCGGCGGCGGCTCATCAGCGCCGGCAACGTGCGCTCGAGCAGCTCGATGCCCTTCTGGTGCACGAGCCGCGAGACAACGCCGATCAGCGGCGCGTCGCCGTCGCCCGGCAGGCCCAGTCGCTCCTTGAGTTCGCGCTTGCAGGCGGCCTTTCCGGACAGGTCGTCCGGCGAATAGTTGGCCGGGATCAGCGGGTCGGTCGCCGGGTTCCACTCGCGGTAATCGACGCCGTTCAGGATGCCGACCAGCACGTTGCTGCGGGCGCGCAGCACGTCCTGCATGCCCATGCCGTACTCGTCGCCCTGGATCTCGCGCGCGTAGGTCGGGCTGACGGTCGTCAGCAGGTTCGCGTACAGCAACCCGGTTTTCAGGAAATTGATGCGGCCCTGGCCGAGGTCGTCCTGGTGCAGCAGGTGTACGCTGCCGTCCAGGTCCAGGTCGGCGATGATCCCGGCGCCGAACATGCCCTGGTAGCCGATGTTGTGGATCGTCAGCGTCGTCCGGGTGTTCGCGAACAGGCTGTCCCAGGCGTACAGCGTGCGCAGGTAGAGCGGGATCAGCGACGTGTGCCAGTCGTGGCAGGACATCACGTCCGGGGCGAAGCGCAGGTACTGGCACATGACGATCGCCGCGCGCGACAGCAGGATGAAGCGCAGGTGCTCGTCGTCGCCGCCGGTGTAGATGCCATCGCGGTCGTAGAGTTCGGGACAGCGCAGCAGGTAGATTTCCAGATCGGTGCCCGGCAACGTCGTCGCGTCGATCGAGAAATGCCCCTCGCGGTGCGCAATCCGCATCGGGATGCGCTGCAGCCCCGGTACGGGCCGGATCTCGAGCGCCGAGGTGTCGATGCTCGAATAAAAGGGCAGCAGCAGCCGGACCTCGTGGCCCGCCCGGTGCAGGTAGGCGGCGAGCGCGGCGGTCACGTCGGCGAGGCCGCCGGTCTTGGCGAGCGGCGCGACCTCCGACGAGGCTATGCAGACCTTGAGCGGCGCAGGTCCGCGCGGTTTCGCCTTGCGGGGCGCTTGCTTCTTCTTCGCGCTCTTTTTCGTGTTCTTGCTGGTCGCGGCCACGCTGTGGTCCCGGGGTTGGCGGGCAGGATGCTATTCTAGCGCGCAGCCGCGGGCGACGCAGACCCCGGACATGAACTGGTCCCGCACATGAACGTACTGATCATCTCTCCCGGCTACCCGGCGGACATGCCCGAGTTCACCCGCGGCCTCGCCGAGGCGGGCGCGCGGGTCATCGGCGTCGGCGATTCCGGTACCGATTCGCTGCCCGGGCTCGTTCGCCGCTGCCTCGACGAGTACATCCAGGTGCGTTCGCTGTGGGACACGCAGGCCGTCATCGGCGAGCTGCACGGCCGGCTGCGCGGCCGCTCGCTCGACCGGGTCGAGTGCCTGTGGGAGCCCGGCATCATGCTCGCGGCCGAGCTGCGCGCGCACTTCGGCCTCGAGGGCCAGGATATCGAGCAGGCGCACCGGTTCCGCGACAAGGAAGCCATGAAACAGGCGCTCGACGCCGCCGGCATCCGCACGCCGCACCACGTCGCGGTCGACAGCGTGGCCGGCTGCTGGGAGGCCGCCGAAAAGATCGGCTTCCCTGTCATCATCAAGCCGATCGCCGGCGCCGGCTCGGCCGATACCTACCGGGTCGACAGCCGCGACGACCTGCGGGCCGTGCTGCCGCGCCTGCGCCACGTCCCGACGGTCAGCGTCGAGGAGTTCGTCGACGGCGAGGAATACACGTTCGACACGATCACGGCCGGCGGCGAGATCGCCTACTACAACATCGCCTGGTACCGGCCGCGGCCGCTGATCGCGCGCTCGAACGAGTGGATCAGCCCGCAGGTCATCGCGCTGCGCGACGTCGAGCGCGACGAGTTCGCGGACGGCGTGCGCATGGGCTTCGACGTCATCGCGGCGCTCGGCTTCGACACCGGCTTCACCCACATGGAGTGGTACCGCAAGGCCGACGGCGAGGTCGTGTTCGGCGAAATCGGCGCGCGACCGCCCGGCGCGCACCAGGTGGACCAGATGAAATACGCCTGCGATTTCGACGTGTTCCGCGCCTGGGGCGAGGCCGTCACCCGCGGCCGGCTCGAACTCGACATCGAGCGCCGCTACAACGTCGCGACGATCTACAAGCGTGCCCGCGGCGTCGGCCGCATCACCCACATGGAGGGCGCCGACGCGCTGCAGCAGCGCTTCGGCGAACACGTCGTCTGGAACACGCTGCTGCCGCCCGGCACGCCGCGCCGCGACTGGCGCAAGACGCTGGTCTCCGACGGCTTCGTCATGCTGCGCCACCCGGATCTCGCGAAGACGCTGGAAATGGCGGACGCGGTGGGCAGCGAGCTGCACCTGTTTGCCGAGTAGGGCGGCCGGGTGTTCGCTTGCCGGGCTTTCGTGGTAGCGCGCTAGAGGCTTCCCCGGCACACAGGCCCTCGCGCGGGCGATCGGATCGGCAGTTGTCGCCGTGCCACGTGGCACCAGCTCGACGCGGGTGATCGTGGCCGACAGACCTGCTGCGGCTGAGGCAACGGGAGGGTCCGTGCGTCGGGGAAGGTCCCGGGCCGACTCCGAAATTGGAGGTCCGGGGCCTTCCCCGACGCGCGGGCCCGTTTGCTTCTATCGCGCTACCACCGACATCACAAGCAGGCAGAGTCCGACGCGGTTCTGCAACCCCCTGCAGGCTACGCGAATTCGTCGAGGTACTTCGGCAGCATCTCGCGCCAGGTCACCCAGTCGTGGTGCCAGTTCGGCCCCCAGGGATCGACGCGGTTCGGGATGCCCTTCGCGCCGAGCACCTTGGCGATGCGCCAGCTCTCGCCGATGTCCTCGTAGTTGCCTTCGCCGCTCGGCAGCAGCACGAAGCGCTGGCGGAGCGCCTCGAGCTGGGGTCCCTCGAGCCCGGGCAGGAAGTGCAGCGGGGACGAGAAGTAGAAGTTCTCGTTGAAGCGGCCCTCGAGATACTTCGACAAGTCGTAGGTGCCGCTCATCGCGATCGCCATGCGGAACGCGTCGGGGTGCCGGCAGATCGTGGCGACCGCGTTGAACGCGCCGATCGAGGCGCCGGTGGCGATGATCTCGATGTCGTCGCTCTGGCAGTCGTTGCGGATCGCCGGCGTGACTTCGCGATAGATGAACTCGTCGAAGCGGTTCTGCAGCAGCGAGCAGTACTCGGCCGACTCCTTGCCGCTGATCCACGCGCGCCCGGCCACGCTGTCGGTCGAGTAGACCTTGATGCGCCCGGCGTCGATCAGCGGCGCGAGCACGCCGACCAGGTGAAAGCGCTCTACTTCCTCGGCGTCGCCGCCCGCGGTCGGAAACAGCAGCACCGGGGTGCCGTAGTGCCCCCAGCGGACCAGCTGTACCGGCTGCTCGAGGCGCGGCGAATGCCAGCGCTCGACGTCCTTTTTCACGCGCCCTCCTGCCGGCGCCAGTCCTGGATACGACCCCAGAACAGTTCCGTGAACTGCTCGACCTCGTGCTCCGGGTACAAAGCCTCGACCTTCTGGTGGACCGCGTCCCGCGCCTTGTCGCTGCCGAAGAACTCCAGCGCCAGCTCGTCGAGGTGACCCAGGTGCTTCGCGCAGAATTCCTCGAAGCGGTCCATGTCGAAGCGCTGTCGCGCAAGGGTCGCGTAGTCGGCCAGCTTGTCGGCGAACGGCCTGTCCTCGTCGGCGATCGCGAAGTAGTCGCGCCAGTCGAGATTCGTCTGCAGCTTGCGGTCGGTCGCCGCGCAGAAGATCGACCAGCGCAGGTTCGCCATGATCAGCCACGGGAAGTGGAAGTGCAGCGACGTGACCTGCGAGTCGGGGCAGGCGTTCGCGAAGTCGATGGGATGCCAGGTGTCGCCGGCCCGCAGCGACTCGCAGGAATTGAAGTCCCAGCCGAAGAACGCGTTGATGACCGTGGTCATGTCGATCAGCAGCTGCCGGTCCTTCTCGTCGAGGAAGTCGGTGTCGGTGCGGTAGCGGTCGTGCAGCGGCGCGTCCGGGTCGTAGTTGACCAGCCGGAACTGCGGGCCGAGGCCTATGCAGCGCACGAAGGCGTCGTGCCCGGTCACGCCTTTTTGCAGGTGCATTACGCGCGTGCCGCTCTCGTCGTAGGCGCGGTTCAGCTTGTCACGGTCCTTGATGGCCGTGACCCCTACCCAGGCGCCGCCGTCGTAAGGCTTCATGAACAGCGGGTAGCCGAGCTTGTCGCCGATGTCGCCCAGGTTGAACAGTTTCGCGTACTTGCGCAGCGTCGGTTCGAGGTCGGGGGAAGTCGTGTATTCCTTGGGCGGGATCAGCCAGGTATCCGGGACCGGAAAGCCCAGCCGCATCATCGCGCAGTAGGTCGTCTGCTTCTCCATCGACTGCAGCGACCAGGGATTGTTGAAGACGTACAGATCGTCGGTCAGGATCGCTTTCTTTATCCACTCGCGCGACGTGTGGTACCAGTGCGTGAGGCGGTCGATGACGACGTCGTACCTGCAGGGCTGGCGCAGGTCGAAAGGCTCGATGTACACGCGCTCGACCTCGAACTCGACCGTATCGCCGGCGTGCTTGATCTTCAGGTCGAGTTTCTCGAGCAGCGACTCGTAGCAGATGGGCCAGCAGATGTCGGCGCCCAGTGACAGGCCGATGCGTCGGGTTACGTTTGCCACGGTGATGTCCTCGGTTTTTCTTGCACTATAGTCGCAGGTAGCCGCGCTTGTCGAAATCCGGCCCGGCTACTCGTAGACGAACCAGACCGGACCCGGGTACAGCCACGACAGTCCGTTCCGCAGGCGGTCGCGCCAGTTCTCCCAGTTGTGTGCGTCGCGCGCTTCCTCGAAGCGCACCTCGATGCCCTGCTGCTGCAGCCTCGGCACCATCGAGCGGTTTTCGTAGATCAGCGACTCGTAGATGCCGCAGCTCATGTAGATCTTCTCGGCCGGGCAACCCGGTGCCTCGCGGAACTCGTTGACGAAGCGCACGACCGGGTCGAACACCTTGCCACGCCGGTGGCGGCCGATATCCGAGAACGCGAACGAACCCGACTGCAGCAACAGGCAGCCGAAGCTGTCCGGGTAGCGCCAGGCGGCGTGCAGCGACGCGACTCCGCCGAAACTCGCACCCATGAGCCCACGGCTGCGCGGGTCGTCCGCGAGCGGGAAGTGGGCCTCCAGTTCGGGCAGCAGTTCCTCGGCTACGAATGCCGCGTGCCGGTCGTCGCCCGAGTACTCGTTCAGCCGGTCCGGCGACTGGGTCATCGCGACGATCATCTCGGGAATCTCGAGGCTCTGCATCAGGTTGTCGAGCACGATCTTCAGGTCGGCGTAGCGCAGGTAGTCGATGCCGTCGTGCACGATCAGCAGCGGGTAGCGGCGATTGCGGCGGAAGCGCGCCGGCAGGTAGACCTGGTACTCGCGCGTCCCCTTCAGGACCTTGCTGTGCAGGTGGCGGATTTCGAGCGAGCCCGAACGGGCGTCCGGGTCGTGCAGCGTCCACGGCGGCCGCTCGTAGCCGGCGCCCTGGCATACCGAGTTTGCGCCGAAGGGATCGTGCGCCAGCACGTCGTTGAACGGGTCGAGGACCAGTTCGCTGTGGCCGTTCTTCACGACCTCGAACTTGTACTCGATGCGCGACCCCTCCGGCAGGTCGATCGTCGCCGCCCACAGGTCGCTGCCTGGCAACGACTGCAACGGTTGGGCCGTGTCGAGGCCGGAAATCCAGCAGCGCAGGTACACGGCGTCCGCCCGTCCGCGCCAGACGAAGGTGATGTCGCGCCCGTCGACGAGCGGGAATGCGTTCGCGGCGACGAAAGCGTCAATCTCGGCCGGCGTCGGCTCGGCTTTGCGGACCAGCTTGCGCAGCGCGGGGTTCATGCGACGCGCAGCCTGGCGAGTTCGCCGCCTGTCTGCAGCTGCCGCGCGATGCCGGCGCGCACCAGCCGGTTGTCGTCGAACAGCAGGTCCGCGCCCGAGTCCAGCGTCACGCAGA
Organism: uncultured Woeseia sp.; assembly: GCA_937925605.1. Classification (GTDB taxonomy): domain Bacteria; phylum Pseudomonadota; class Gammaproteobacteria; order Steroidobacterales; family Woeseiaceae; genus Woeseia. Next base: position 5,564 of record CALALV010000063.1, on the reverse strand, counting down.
CGCCGGGCGAAAAGCGCCGGCTGAACAGGTCGACGCGCACCTCGTCGCGCGTGCGCAGCCTGCGCTTCGCGTTCGGCAGGAAAACGTAGCCCGGCAGGACCGAGCAGCCCGGCGCGAGCACTTCCGGGTCGCGGCGGCCCTGCGCGGAGCGGTCGTGGAACAGAACGATCAGGTCGGAGAGTGCCATCGCGCCCGCCGACCAGGCGACGAGGTCATGGCGGCCCAGCATCCGGTGGACGCCGAACAGCCGCAGCCGGTTCAGCAGCACGACCACGTTGCCGCCTGTGATCAGCACGCTGCGGCAGCCGGCGAGCTGTCGCTCGATCTCCGCCGCGTGCCCGGCCAGCAGTTCGGAGCTGTGCCGCGAGTAGGCGCTCTCGAACTCCGCGTGGATCGACTGCACCCGGTTCAGGTGGTGCCGGTCGAGCGCCCGCAGCTGGGAGATGGCATGCCGCAGCTCGGCCGCGACCAGGTCCGATTCGCCGCTCGCGCGCAACGTGAGCCGGGCCGCTACCATGAGCTGCTTGAGGCGCAGCTGGTAGAGTCGCTGCAGCTCCTGCAGCCGGTCCTGGCGGCGCCGGTAGGCGGCATGCAGGGCGGGGTCGGCGGCGAACACGGCCTCGGCGCGACCGTACAGCCGCAAGTCTTCGAGCGGCCGGCGCACCAGTTCGTGCACGTCGTTCGTGTCGCCCTCGGCCTCCTGCCAGCCGGCGGAGATCACGGCCATCGGCGCGTCGGCGAAGCCGGCGGCGTCGACGGCCTCGCCGAGGTTGCGCACCGGGCGCTGCGGGCCGAGCAGCAGGCGACGCGGCATGCTCAGCCGAGCTCCACGCGTACCAGGCTGACGATGCCGGACAGCGCCTGTTCCACGACCGCGGTATCCGGATGGCGCACGATGACGTAGCCGTCGCCCTCGTAGCTGTCGGACGGCGGCTGGCCTTCCTGCGGCAGCCGCGCCTCGACGACGAGCGGGCCGTAGCGGCGCTGGGCCTCGTCGAGCCCGTGGATGCGACGCACGCGGCCGCGGCCCTGGCCGCGAAAGTAGGCCGCACCGGCCGCGAAACGCCGCGCCGGCGGCTCGAACTCGTCGAACACCATCAGGCGCGGCCAGGCACGGTAGAAATCGATGTCGTGCGCGTACGACAAGAGCGTGGTGAACTGCGCGCCGGGCGGCCGTGCGCCTACCTCCGAGACGGCGATGCGGCCGTCGGGGAGGCTGAACCACTCCATGTGGCTCAGGCCCGTGTCGAGGCCGAGCGCCCGCACGCCGGCGAAACCGGCCTCGCGGATCGGGTCGAATTCCGGGCCGCCGATGTCGCGCGGCAGCATGACGGACCACTGGAGCGACGGGTTCTCGAGCACCGCGAGGGGCGAGGGCATGTAGCGCGAGATGGAGTGCCAGGCCGGCCGGCCGCCGACGACGACGCTGTCGAAGGAGTACTCCGTGCCGCGCACGAATTCCTCGTACAGCGTCGGCCGCGCGGGATCCGGCGGGAAGCGCTCGAGCAGGCGCTCGAGGTCCCCGGCATGGTCGATCCGGAACGTGCTCTTGCCGCCGGCGCCCGCGGGCGGCTTGACGACCAGCGGGAAGCCGGCGCGCCCGGCAAAGGCCCTGGCCTCGGCCGGCGAGCCGACCAGCGCATGCCGCGCGCAGGGCACGCCCGCGGCGCGCAGCACGTCCTTCATGCGCGACTTGTCGCGGAAGTTGCGGGCAGCCTCGGCGGACAGCCCGGGCAGGCCGAGTACCTCGCGCGCCACCGCGAGCGGCACCTGCAGCTGTTCCAGCGCGGCGATGTAGCGCGAGGGCGGACCGAGTCGCTTGGCGAGCGCGCGCGCCGCGTCGGCTAGCTGCTGCGGGTCGAGGCCGTCGTCGATGCGCCAGTGGCCCGCCAGCCGGGCGCGCAATGCCGCGGGCAGCTTCTCCGCCGGGTCCTGGCTGACCACCGACAGCGCGACGTCCGGCAGGCCGGCGGCGCCGTCGATGAAACGCAGCGTGGCGTCCATGAAGAACGGTGCGGCAAAGATGACATGCTGCGGCATGGGATAGGCGTCTTTGTGGGTGCGGATCGCGGCGCGCGTCAGCGGGTGTCGCGGCGCGCCGCACACGATGTTAACGCGTTGCCACGGGCGGCAACAGCCACCGGAGGCCGGCCGCCGCGGGAATGGCCGGCCGGCTCAGCTCCGCGTGTGGCGATCGAGGAAGCGCTCGGCGGCGTCGAAAATGCGCTCGCGGCGGTCTTTCTTCTGCTTGTCCAGCATGCGCGCCATCATCGACAGGCGCGGGTTGTTCTCGAAAAAGTCGCGGTGCTTGTCGATGAAGCGCCAGTACAGACCGTCGACCGTGTCGCACCAGTCGCCCTTCGAGTAGTCGCTCATCTTCAGCAGGTAGTTCGAGCCGCACAGGTAGGGCTTGGTGGCGAAGATGCCGCCATCCGAGTAGAGCGCCATGCCGTAGACGTTCGGCCCCATGACCCATTCCGACGAGTCGACGTGCGTCTCCATGAACCAGTCGTGCACCTGTTCGGGCTCGATCTCGCACAGGTTCATGAGGTTGCCGACGACCATTAGCCGGTTGATGTGGTGCGTCCAGCCGAGCCGCAGCGCCGTGCGGATCGCGTCGTCGAGAGGCGGGATGCCGGTATCGCCCGTGTACCAGGCCTCCGTCAGGCTGCGGTGGTGGTCGAAGAAGTTTTTCTCGCGCTGCTCCTCGTCGTAACGGTGGTAGATACCGCGGATGAACTCGCGCCAGCCGATGACCTGGCGGACGAAGCCCTCGAGGCTGTTCAGCGGTATGTCGTTCGTCGCGGCGTGCTTGCCCACCTGGTCGAGAACGTCCCGCGGCGTGACCAGGCCGAGATTCATGAGCGGCGACAGCACGCTGTGGAACGCGGTTTCGCCGCGCTGCGTTATGGCGTCCTGGTACGGGCCGAAGTCCTGCAGCCGGCTCGTCACGAAGTCGCGCAGCCAGTACAGGGCGGAACGCCGCGTCACCGGCCACCAGAAATCCTTCGCGTCGCCCGGATGCGAATCAAAGTGCTCGCAGACCAGCTCTACCACCGTCGCTGTGTGTTCGGTCCAGCGCGTCTCCGGCAGCTCCGGCAGCTTGACATCGTCGGGCAGGCGCTTGCGGTTGTCTTCGTCGAAACTCCACTGCCCGCCGCGCGGCGACCCGTCCTTGTTCATCAGCACATCGAGGCTGCGGCGCTGCAGCTTGTAGAAGTCGGCCATGAAAGGCCGCTTCGCATCGTCGAGGTACTCCTCGAAGCGCTCGCGCGGGGTCAGGAACATCGGTGACTCGAGCGTCGTCTGCTCGATGCCGTTCTTCTTGCAGAACCCGGCGATGCGCTGCTCGAAGAAATGGTCCTCGATCTCGAAGTGCAGCAATTCCTCGACGTCCTCGTCCTTCACGAACGCGCGGAGACGGTCCTCGTAGTCCTGCTCCGAGTCCATGTCGAGCTCGTGATAAGTGACATCGTGGCCGCGGTCGCGCAGCCCGTCGGCGTACTCGCGCATGGCCGCGAGGAACAACACGATCTTCTGCTGGTGGTGACGCACCCGCGTGCACAGTTCCCGGTCCTCGGCCATGAACACGGGCACGTCGCGCAGGTCGGCGATTTCGGCGAACGGGAACAGCTGGTTGCCGAGCACAAGGAGCGCGCGTTTGCGGGCGGCCATGGCTTACTCCGGAAGACAGAAGCAGGAGTATGTCACCGGCCGTGCATGCCGGAATCATTCGATACGTTTCGAAACAATCCCATACCGCGGCGAAACCATGCGCACATTGCACGCTGTTACCGTGCGTCCCACATCGGGCAAATCCACCGACCAAGGAGTTAGACATGACACGCTTTTCACGTGCACTGCGTCGTTTCGCAGCTATCCAGATCGCCGTCCTGGCCTTCATCGGCCTCGCCACGGCCACGTCCGAAGCAGGGCACCACAAGGAGAAGATGTCGAAGTCGCAGGACATCGTTGACGTCGCGGTAGCGGCCGGCCAGTTCAACACGCTTGCCGCGGCGCTCGAGGCCGCGGGCCTCGTCGACACCCTCAAGGGTGACGGGCCGTTCACGGTGTTCGCGCCGACCGACGCCGCGTTCGCCGCTCTGCCCGAGGGTACGGTCGAGAACCTGCTGAAGCCGGAAAACAAGGACCAGCTGATCGCCGTGCTGACTTATCACGTCGTGCCGGGCAAGGTCACCTCGTCGGAGGTCATCAATCTCGACAAGGCGAAGACCGTCAACGGTGCCGAGGTCTCGATTGACGTCGCCATGGGCAAGGTGCGCATCGACGATGCAACTGTCGTCACGACGGACATCGACGCCAGCAACGGTGTGATCCACGTGATCGACACCGTGATCCTGCCGAAGTCGTAAGGAACGCGCCCGGGCGGCACAAGGACGTGCCACCCGGGTTTTTCTCATGAGCGCTTCGCCCAGCTACGCCGCCAATGCCACCGCCGCCGTTATCGGCGCATCCGGCGGCATCGGCGGCGCCGTTGCCCGGCAGCTCGCCAGCGACGATCGCTTCGGACGCGTCTGGGCCTGCTCGCGCACGCGCCTCGGGAGCCGACACGAGCGCATCCACGAACTCGAACTGGACTACGATTCCCATGCCTCCATCGAGCGAGCAGCCGAGCAGGTTGCGGAGCACGGACCGCTGGACCTGGTTTTCATTGCGACCGGGATCCTGCATCGCGGCGACGACATCCGCCCCGAGAAAACCATGGGCGATATCGAAGGCGCCGCACTGGCCCAGGTGTTCGCCGTTAACACGATCGGCCCGGCACTGGTGGCGCGACATTTCCTGCCGCTGATGCGGCGAGGCAGCAAGACCGTGTTTGCTGCACTGTCGGCGCGCGTCGGATCCATCGCCGACAACCGCCTCGGCGGTTGGGTCGCTTACCGGGCGTCCAAGGCCGCGCTCAACATGACGCTGAAGACGCTGTCGATCGAGCAAGCGCGCAAGCGTCCCGACTGCGTGGTCGTCGCGCTGCATCCCGGCACCGTCGCTACCGACCTGTCGGAGCCGTTTACCGGCAACGTAGCCGACGACAAGCTGTTCGATACCGGGCGCGCAGCCGGCCAGCTGCTCGACGTGATCGACGGACTCGGCCCCGACGACACCGGTGGCTTTTTCGCCTGGGACGGCAGACACATCCCCTGGTGATGCCGGCGGCCTGCCGGCGCGCCGCACTCCGATCTATACTCGGCCCCTCGAACCAGCGAAGGCGCGCACACAGCGTCACCCCGGGGGCTCCATGTCACGATTCTTTTCCAGGCCGCATCCGCGCGCTGCGTCCGTTGCTGCCGGCCGCGGCCGGCCTCGAGACCTTCCTGCGCCGTTCCGGCGCGTGGCCGGGCCCGGCGCACGGCGGCCGCGGTCGCAATGACCGAATCAACGAAGGTGCTTGCACTCCTCTGCGCCCTCGTTGCGGCGAGTCCCGCGAGCGCTGAGGAAGAAGCCATCGAGCGGTGCCGCGCGGAGGCCGACTCCGCATCGCGCATAGCCTGCCTCGAGGCCGCGTTGCGCGGCGATGCGCCGCCGGAACCGACGGTGCGCCGGGA
>CALALV010000062.1 GCA_937925605.1 uncultured Woeseia sp. | reverse complement strand
GTATCGCGCGGGGACCGCCGCACCGGCACGGCCGCAGGCGCCGACAGGCCGGCGGCGCCCTGCGCGGCGGCGACGCCGAGCACGGCGGCCGAGATGCTCTTGGCCGTGGACCACGTCCGGTAGCCGGTGTGCACCCCGAAGCCGGGACGGTAGCGTTCCGCGACGATCCTGCCGTCGTGCAGCACGATGACGGCGACGGTGACCGAGCCCGCACCGTAGCTGTCCCCGTCGAACGCACGCTCCACGGGCCCGGCAAGCGCCGCGTAGCCGTCGGCGAGCCCGCCCGGGCCGAGTTCGACGCGGTCGCCCTCCGGGAACGGCCGGTCGGCGAGGTCCGGGACCGGGCCGAGCTCCGCGTACGGCAGCCGCCACGCGTCGGCCGCGGTCCAGTCGGGCGGCAGGACGGTGCAGCCCATCGAGTCGCGGAAGGCCGCGGTCATCTGCCGGCCGTTGCCGTCTTCGGCGTGCACGAGGTAGCGCCCGGCATCGATAACCGGCGCGGGCAGATCGAAGCGGGTCGTGTCGACGAGCTCGACCTCGAGGATGTCCTCGAGCGGCCGGCCCATCAGGAAATGCGCGGAGCAGGTGAACAGCGCGCGGTAGCCGGCGAGGATCATCGGTTCCTCGAACCCGGCGAAGCCGGCGGGTCGCCGGTAGTCGCTGGCGGCGGCGACGACGGCAGTGGCGGCGAGGGCGACGAGCGCAGTCGCGAGGCGGCGGGCGATTGGTTTCGGCATGGTGGCTCCGGGCGGCGCGGGCGTGCCCCGCATTCTGCCCGCCGCCGGCCGCCGCTCCAAGGCGGGCTGCCGGCGGGCTGACAGCGACGGGCCGGCCCGCTACGCTGGCCGCGGGCCACAGCACGGACACCCGCATGACTTATCACTGGTACGACCTCGTCGGCATTCTCGGCGTGTTGCTCGTTCTCGGCAGCTACCTCTGGCTGCAGCTCGGGCGGCTGCGCGCCGAGAGCCTGGTCTACTCGCTGGCGAACGGCCTCGGAGCCGCCGGCATCCTCGTGTCCCTGTCCTTCGACTTCAATCTCGCGGCCTTCCTGATCGAGGCGGCCTGGCTCGCGGTCAGCCTGCTCGGCGTGCTGCGCTGGGCCGCGCGGCGCGCCGGCGCGTGAACGGCGCCGAAGAGCAGCCGGCCGCCGCGGCGGCCCGGGCTTCCTTCGTTGCCGGCTTCCGGGCCACGCTCGGCCTCGCCGTCGCGGGCGGCGTGTTCGGCATCCTGTTCGGCATCATCGCGCTGGCCCGCGGCTTCGAGCCCGACACCGCTGTCCTGATGAGCGCGGCGGTGTTCGCGGGCTCGGCGCAAGTCGCCGTCCTCGAGCTGTGGCAGGAGCCGCTGCCCTATGCCGGCCTGTTCCTCGCCGCGCTGCTGGTCTGCAGCCGGCATGTCCTGATGGGCGTCACGCTGCACGACACGCTGGCGCGACCCGGACGACGTCCGCCGCTCGGCCGGCTGTTCGTGCTGACGGATGCGAACTTCGTGCTGACCTCGCGCAAGCCCGCGGTCCCCGACCGGCTGGCTTTTTTCTTTGGCAGCGGCGTGGCGATGTACACGTTCTGGGTCGGCGGCACGCTGCTCGGCGTGCTCGCGCCGGCGCTGCTCGACGCGCGCACGCTCGCCGGGCTCGGCATCGGCGGCGCGCTGTACATCGCCGTGCTGCTCGCAATTTATTTCGAACGCCGCCGGCCGGCCGCGCTGCTGGCGCCGGCGTTGTCCGCCGGGGTCACGCTGCTCGCCGCGCGCTGGGTGGACGCCTCGCTCGCGATCATGGCCGGGGTCGCGGCGGCGGCGCTGGCCGTGCTGGTCGTCGAGGTGGCCCGGCGTGCCTGAGGGCGGCGCGGCGCTCGCCGGCATCGCCGTCATGGCGCTCGCGACCTATCTCACGCGGATCGCGGGCTATTTCCTAGGCAGCCGAATCGCCGCGGACTCGCTCGCGGCGCGGGTGCTCGACGTGCTGCCGGGGGCCGCGCTGGCCGGCGTGCTGGCGCTGGCGCTCGCGGCGGTGGACCTGGCGGACCGCTTCGCGGTGCTCGCGGCCGTCGGCGTGTACCTGTGGCGACGGCACACGCTGCTCGCTATCGCGACGGGCCTGTTGCTCGCCGTCGGGCGCGCGCACCTGTTCGCGTAGGACAGCCGGCTGCGCGCCGGGCAGCGACGCCTCAGCGGACGGTTTCGCGCGCGACCAGCTCGTCGATGATCTTCAGCAGTTCCGGGTAGCCGACCGTCTCGCTGGCGCCGGTGCGGTACTTGCCGTTGACGACGATGGCCGGGACGCTGGCCACGCCGTAGCGGCGCGCGAGGTCGTCGGCGACCCGCAGCTTCTGCGCGACCTCGAAGGACTTCCAGGCCTTCTGGAAATCTTCCGCGTTGACGCCGAAGCGCGCGAACAGCGCCTGGATCGCGTCCTCGGAGGCGAGCCGGTTGCCGCGCTGGTGATACTCCTGGAAGACCGCCTGGTGAAAGGCCTCCGGGTCGGCGAGCTGGCCGTTCTTCGCCAGCACTTCCTCGGTGTAGTAGAGCTGCGCGTGCAGCTTGACCAGCGGGTTCCACATGGCCGGGATGCGCACGAAGCGCGCGTTCGCGGGTTTGCCGTCGGCCCAGCGCTTGATGTAGGGCTCGAAATTGAAGCAGTGCCCGCAGCCGTACCAGAAGATCTCGGCGACCTCGACCTTGTCCGCGCCGCCGACGGTCGGCTGCGTCGGTACCAGGCGGGTGAAGTGCTCGCCTTCGCGGTAGGCCCAGTCGCGGGCCGGCGTGTCAGCCTGCGCGAGCATCAGCGGCACGTCCTCCGGACTCGTCTCGACAACATCGGCCGAGGACTCCTCGACCAGCGTCGGCGCGGCATCCTCGTCGGCGGCCGGCGGGCGGGCGTCGGCTGCCGGTTCGGCCGGCGCTTCCGCGGCGGGTTCGACCGCGTCCGTCGTTTCCGCGGCAGGCGGCGGCGTCTCGCCGCAGGCAACGAGCAGTACGGGCGCGAACAGCGCCCAGACCTTGAATTTCTTCATCAATCTGACTCCGGGTGGATCCTGGCTTGTGACCGCGGGCGGGCGGAAGAATTCCGCGCGCGTCAGTCGGCGGTGACGCTGCCGCGCAGCCCCTGGACGTAGGCGGACACGGCGTCGATCTCTTCCTCGCTCATGCGCTGCGCGATCTCCTGCATCATGCGGCTCTGCCGGCCGGTGTCGCGGGCGCCGCTCGCGTAATCGCGCAGGGTCTTGGCGGTGTAGGCGGCGTACTGGCCGCGCAGGACGGGATAGTTCGACGCCGGGTTGCCCTTGCCGGTCGGGCCATGGCAGGCGATGCAGGCCGAGACCCCGGTCTCCTTGTTGCCGGCGCGGTATACCGCTTCGCCGGTCGGCACGAGGCTCGGGTCGGGGACGGTCTTGGCGGCCGGCCGCTGGGCGTTGTAGTAGACGGCCAGGTCGCGCATGTCTTCCTCCGACAGGCCCATCGCCTGCGAGGACATCAATGCGTTCTGGCGCGCGCCGCTCTTGAAGTAGCCGAGCTGCTCGGCGATGTAGGTCGCGTGCTGGCCCGCGAGGTTCGGCCACAGCGGGTTGACGCTGTTGCCGTCGGCGCCGTGGCAGGCAGCGCAGGTAATCGACTTGGACTTGCCCGCTTCGGCAGAACCCTCGACGAGACCGTCCGCAGCGGCGGCGGTGGTCATCAGCGCGCCGGCGAGCGCGATCGCAACAAACTTGAAATCCATCATTCAGTAACCGTACCTGGCAACGGGCAGCTTGCGGGCCGCCGGGATGTTGATCTGGATGAGAGCTTGCGCCGGTGCCGGGACGCCCCGACCTTGCCGCCCGCGGGCGCAGAAGTCACACTGGGCGCCGGTTCCCGGTCGCAGAAGGCCCCAAATTATACACGGATCGGGGCGTTATCCCATGTCGCAATACCCCGATGCCCGATTCCTGCTGAGCGCCAACGCGCCGTCCCAGTTCGTCCCGGACACGGGCCGCGAGGTCGCCGTCGCCGGCCGCTCGAACGCCGGAAAGTCGAGCGCGATCAACGCCATCGTCAATCGCCGCCAGTTCGCCCGCACCAGCAAGACCCCGGGTCGCACGCAGCTCGTCAACTTCTTCGCGCTGGGCGAGGAGCGCCGGCTGGTCGACCTGCCGGGCTACGGCTTCGCCCGCGTCACGGGGCGCGTCCGCGAGCACTGGGGCCGGCTGATCCAGCAGTATTTCGAGGGCCGCGAGAGCCTCGCCGGGCTGCTGCTGGTCGTCGACATCCGCCGCGGGCTGACCGACTTCGACCGTCAGCTGCTCGCGCTCTGCGGCTCGGTCGGCGTGCCGGTGCACGCGCTGCTGACGAAGGCCGACAAGCTGAAACGCGGCCAGGCCGCGCAGGCGCTGATGGCCGCGCGCCGAGAACTCGGCCCGGAGGCAGGCGTACAGCTGTTCTCGGCTTTGAAGCGCACGGGCCTGGCCGAGGCCCGGGCCGCGCTCGACGGCTTCCTGGCCGCGCCGCGTGCATAAAAAACCCCGGTCACCTCGCGGTGCCCGGGGCAAGATGTGCAGCCGGCTTGGGGCGGCCGGGCTGCGTGCCTGATTAGGGAGGTAAACAGGCGAGTGACTGTGCACTCGCTACCTTGGAACGGTTTGTCCGGGCGGAGTTCCCCGGGGCCAAAAAAATCTATTTAAAACAATGCTTTGACGAAGCGCTCAGTGCGCCTCCTGCCAGTCGCGGCCGCTGCCGGCCTCGACCACGAGCGGCACCTCGAGGCGGGCAGCCGCCTGCATGCGCGCGACCACCTCCTCGCGCACCTCGCCGACGGCGTCCTCGTCGACCTCGAGGACCAGCTCGTCGTGCACCTGCATGATCATGCGCGCCGGCGCCTTCGAGTCCCCGAGCCAGGCGTGCAGGTCGATCATCGCCCGCTTGATGATGTCGGCGGCCGTGCCCTGCATCGGCGCGTTGATCGCGCTGCGCTCCGCGTACTGGCGCCGCTGCGCATTGCGGTCGTTGATCTGCGGCAGGTACAGGCGGCGGCCGAACAGCGTTTCGACGTAGCCCTGCTCGCGCGCGGTCTCGCGCGTCGAGTCCATGAAGGTCTTCACCCCCGGGTAGCGTTCGAAATACAGGTCGACGTACTCCTGCGCCTCGGCGCGGCCGGTGCCCAGCTGCTTCGCGAGGCCGAAGGCGGACATGCCGTACATCAGTCCGAAGTTGATGGCCTTGGCCGAGCGCCGCTGGTCGGCCGTCACCTCGTCGACCTCCACGCCGAACACCTCCGCGGCGGTCGCCTGGTGCACGTCGCGTTCCTCGTTGAAGGCCTCGAGCAGGCCGGGGTCGGCGGACAGGTGGGCCATGATGCGCAGCTCGATCTGCGAGTAGTCCGCCGCGAGCAGCAGCTTGCCCTCGGGCGCGACGAAGGCCTTGCGGATACGGCGGCCGGCTTCGCTCCGGATCGGGATGTTCTGCAGGTTCGGGTCGGTGGACGACAGGCGCCCCGTCGCGGCCACGGCCTGGTGGTAGGAGGTGTGGATGCGGCCGGTCGCCTTCGAGATCTGCTGCGGCAGCTTGTCCGTGTAGGTGCTCTTCAGCTTCGACACGCTGCGGTAGTCGAGAATGATCCGCGGCAGCTCGTAGTCGGCGGCCAGCTCGGCGAGCACGTCCTCGGCGGTCGAGGGCTGGCCCTTCGGCGTCTTGCGGACGACCGGCAGCTCGAGCTCCTCGAACAGTATTTGCTGCAGCTGCTTGGGCGAGCCCAGGTTGAACGGGCCGCCGGCCGCCTCGTGCGCCTCCTTCTCGAGCCGCGCCATCGTCTTCGCCAGCTCGCCGCTCTGCTTCTTCAGCATCGCGCGGTCGACCAGCACGCCGGCTTCTTCCATCGCGAACAGCACCGGCACCAGCGGTTGTTCGATGGTCTCGTAGAGATCTTTCAGCGGCTCGATCGCCGACAGCTCGCCCCACAGTTTCCCGTGCAGCCGCAGCGTGATGTCGGCGTCCTCGGCAGCGTAGGGCGCCGCCTGCTCCAGTGCGACCTGGTCGAAGGTGATCTGCTTCGCACCTTTGCCCGCTACGTCCTCGTAGTGAATCGTCTCGACGCCGAGGTAGTGGCGCGCGACCGAGTCCATGTCGTGACGCGTCGCGACGCTGTTCAGCACGTAGGACTCGAGCATCGAGTCGTAGCGCACGCCGGCCAGGCGGATGCCGTAGCGGGCGAACACGTGCGCGTCGTACTTGAGATGGTGGCCGAGTTTCGGACTGTCTTCGTCCTCGAGCCAGTCGCGCAGTGCATCCAGCACGTAGTCGCGGTCGAGCTGGTCCGGCGCGCCCGGGTAGGCGTGCGCAACCGGAATGTAGGCAGCGTCGCCCTCGGCGACGGCAACAGACAGGCCGACGAGTTCCGCCTCCATGTAGTCCAGGCTCGTCGTCTCGGTGTCCAGCGCGACCAGCTTCGCCTTGCGCAGCTTGTCCAGCCAGCGCTCGAAGTCCTTCTTCGCCAGGACGGTCTCGTAGCTGGCATCGACGGCAGCCTGCGGCTCGCCCCCGTCCTGCTCGCCGGCGTCGCCGAGCTGGCGCAGGAGCGAGCGCAGTTCGTAGCGCTCGTACAGCTCGCGCAGCCTGCCGGTGTCGGGCTCGCCGCGGGCCAGCCCGGCGGGCTCGCAGTCGAGCTCGACGTCGAGCCGGATCGTCGCGAGCTTGCGCGACAGCTCGAGCTGTTCCAGGTGCTCGCGTAGGCTCTCGCCGACCTTGCCCTTGATCTCGTCGGCCTTCGCAACGAGCGTGTCTATGTCGCCGTACTCGTTCAGCCACTTCGCCGCTGTCTTCGGCCCGACCTTCGGCACCCCGGGGATGTTGTCGGACTTGTCGCCGATCAGCGCGAGGTAGTCGACGATCTGTTCTGGCCATACGTCGAATTTCTCCCTGACCCCGTCGCGGTCGAGGACGCTGTCGGTCATCGTGTTGACCAGCGTGACGCCGTCGTCGACGAGCTGGGCCATGTCCTTGTCGCCGGTCGAGACAACGACGCGCATGCCGTTGGCGCGCGCCTCGCGGCACAGCGTGCCGATGACGTCGTCGGCCTCGACGCCCTCGACCCGCAACATCGGCAGGCCGAGCGCCTCGACGGCCTCGAGCAGCGGCGCGACCTGCGCACGCAGCTCGTCGTCCATGGGCGGGCGGTTGGCCTTGTACTCCTTGAACAGCTCGTCGCGGAAGGTCTTGCCCGAGGCGTCGAAGACGACCGCGAAGTGCTCGCTGTCCTGCTCGCGCATCAGTTTCTGCAACATGTTGAGCACGCCGAGCAGGGCGCCGGTCGGTTCGCCTTTCGCGCTCGTCAGGCGCGGCAGCGCGTGAAACGCGCGGAACAGGTAGGAGGATCCGTCGACGAGGACGAGGGTGCGTTCGCTCATGGCCTGTCAGGGTCTCCCCGGGGGTCAGCGCTCGCCGTCGTCGTTCTGTTCCTCGTCCTCGTCCGCGGGCACGGTCGTGGCGTTGGTATCGGGGACCGGCTGGCGGACGGCGGACGGGTCACCCGGCAGGTACAGCGGGCCTTTCTGGCCGCAGCCGGCGGCGGCCAGCAGGGCGGCGACGAGCGCGAGGCGCACAACATTCGGCAGCATGGTATCGGTCCGCGTGACGGCAGAGCCGCATGGTATACCAGACGGCTGCTGCCTACCTCTGCCCGGACGCGTACTCGCTGGCGACGCGCCGGTAGGCCTCGCGGAACGGGATGCCCTCGCGGCGCACGAGCTCGTAGGCTCGCTCCGCGGCGTACAGGCCGTCGTCCAGCCGTATGTTGTCAGGCAGGAACTCGAGCCGGGTCAGCAGCCAGGCCATGACCTCGCAGCTTTCGACGGCCAGGTCGATGCCGCGGAACAGCGGCGCCTTGATGCGCTGCGCGTCGCGCTGGAAACCGGACGGCAGCTTGGCCGTCAGCTGCAGGCATTCCTGCAGGCAGGCCTGCACGCTGGCGCCGGCGCCGCGCACCAGTTCCAGCACGTCCGGGTTGCGCTTCTGCGGCATGATCGACGAGCCGGTCGTGACGTCGTCCGCCAGCCGCACGTAGGAGAACTCCTGCGTGTAGAACAGCAGCAGGTCGGAGGCCAGCCGGCCGAGGTCCTGCATCAGCAGCGACAGTTCGAACAGCAGGCCGGCCTCGGCCTTGCCGCGCGACAGCTGCACGGCCGTGACCGGCGCCTGGGTTTCCGCGAAGCCCAGCTCGCGCGTCGTCAGGTCGCGGTCGAGGTCGAGACCCGGCGCGCCGTAGCCGGCGGCGCTGCCGAGCGGGTTCTTGTCGATGCGCCGGCGGCAGCCGTCGAGGCCGGCCAGCGCATCGTCGAAGGCCTCGGCGAAGCCGCCGGCCCACCAGGCAACCGACGACGGCATCGCCTGCTGCATGTGCGTGTAGCCCGGCAGGGCCACGTCGCCCTGGCGCTTGACCAGGCCGCCGAGCGCGTCGTTCAGCGCGCGCACCGACTGCTGCACCCGGGCGACCGCGTCGCGCAGGTACAGCCGGAGCGCGGTCAGCACCTGGTCGTTGCGCGAGCGCCCGAGGTGCAGGCGCGCGCCGGCGTCGCCGATGCGCGCAGTGAGCCGGGTTTCCAGCGCCGTGTGCACGTCCTCGTCGTCGAGTTCGATCCGCCAGGCGCCGGCCGCGTGCTCGCGGCCGAGCGCTTCGAGTCCGTCGCAGATCGCCTTGCAGTCGGCCTCGCCCAGCAGGCCGCGGCTAGCAAGCATGCGCGCGTGTGCTATCGAGCCGCGGATGTCGTAGTCGACGAGCCGCGCGTCGAGGACGTGGTCCTCGCCGGCCGTGTAGCGCAGCACGCGCTCGTCGAGCGGCAGGCCTTTTTCCCACAGGCGGCTCACGGCGACTCCCCGCTTGCGCTCTGCTCGGCCGGGGTCAGCGCGCCGACGTCGTCGACGACCAGCGTGCCGGTGCCCTCGTTGGTGAACACCTCGAGTAGCAGGCTGTCCGGCATCTTCCAGGAGATAACGTGTACGCGCTTGACGCCGTCCGCGATCGCCGAGTCGATGGCCGCGGCCTTCGGCAGCATGCCGTCGGCCAGCAGGCCGTCGTCGCGCAGCCTGCGCAGGCCGGCCCGGTCGATGTAGGAGATCAGCGACTGCGGGTCGTTGCGGTCACCGAGGATACCCGGCGCTCCGGTCGCGAGGATCAGTTTCTCGGCCTCGAGCTCGGCCGCGATCGCGGCGGCGACCGTGTCCGCGTTGATGTTCAGGAGCGTGCCGGCCGAGTCGCAGGACAGGGGGCTCACGACCGGCATCAGGCCGTTGTCGAGCTGCTTGCGCAGGATGTCCGCGTCCACTGCGTCGATATCGCCGACGAAGCCGTAGTCGACCGGCTCGCCGCCGTCTTTTGCCACCGGCGGCCGGCGGTGCGCGCGGATCAGTCCCGCGTCGACGCCGCTGATACCGACGGCCGGGATCTCGAGGTCGCGGCAGGCGGCGAGGATGCGCGTGTTGATCTGGCCGTTCAGCACCATCGTCGCGACATCGAGCGACGCGCCGTCGGTGACCCGGCGGCCGTCGACGAAGCGCGTGTCGAGGCCCAGCGCTTTCGCGAGCTCGGTCGACTGCGGCCCGCCGCCGTGCACCAGCACGACCTGGATGCCGACCTGGTGCAGGATGCCGACCTGTTCCATCAGCGCGCGGGTCGTCGCGGCCTCCGCGAAGATCTCGCCGCCGGCCTTCAGCACGAACACCTTGCCCTTGAACAGGCGGATGTAGGGCGCCGCGTGCTTCAGCGCCGAGACGACGACGGCGCGATCGCGCCCGCCGTTCACGCGCCGCTCCCGAGCATGCGGTGCAGTACCGCCATCTGCGCGAGCATGCGGTTGCGTGCCTCCTGGATCACGACGCTGCGCGGCCCGTCGAGGATGCGGTCGGCGACGACGACGCCGCGGCGCACCGGCAGGCAGTGCATGAAGCGGCAGTCCTCGCGCGCATCCTCGAACCAGGGCTCGTCGACGCACCAGTGCTCGAGGCCGCGCCGCAGGTCCTGGTCGCCGGCGCGATCGCCGTAGCGGGCCGTGGATGACCAGGACTTCGCGTAGATGACGTGCGCGTCCTGCATCGCGGCCCGGCGGTCGTCGGTCTCGCTCACGCTGCCGCCTGCGGCCGCGGCCGCGTCCTTCGCCTTCTGCATGATCGCGTCCGGCAGCTCGAAGCCCTCGGGTCGCAGTACCGTGACGTCCATGCCGCGCATCGCGGCCATCTGCACCGTCGCCGCCGGCACGGCGAGCGGCAGCGCCTTCGGGTGGTAGGCCCAGCTCAGCACGAACTTGCCGCCGTTCGCGGGGATGCCGAGATCGTCGAGCGTCTTCCAGTCGGCGAGGCTCTGGCAGGGATGGTTCATCGCCGACTCCATGTTGATCCAGGGCTTGTCGACGAGGTCGGTCAGCGCCGTGAACTCGCGCTCGGCGATGTCGTCGTCGAGGCTGCGGCGCTCGGCGAATGCGCGAATGCCGATCGCGTCGCCGTAGGACGCGATAACCGGCACGGCCTCGCGGATGTGTTCGGCGGCCGTGCCGTCCATGACGATGCCGGGCCGGGTTTCGAGCCCGTGGATGGACATGTCCGGCGAGATCACGAACGAGCCCCCGCCGAGCCGCGTCATCGCCGCCTGGAACGAAGCCAGCGTGCGCAGCGACGGGCTCAGGAACAGGAGCGACAGGACCTTGCCGCGCAGCGCTTCCGGCTCCGGCTGGCGGTCCAGCCGGGTCGCGAGTTCGAGCAGCGCTTGCACCTGTTCGGCGGAGAAATCGGCGAGGTCGTTAAAAGCTTTCATCGGTGAATCCCGTGTGGCAGTGGTCAGGTTTGCGGCGCGATGTCGGCCAGCGCCTCGGCGAGGCGGCGGACGTGGTGCGCCTGGATGACGAGCGGCGGCAGCAGCCGCAGGACCCGCGGGTCCGCGCTGGTGCCGGCCAGGATGTCGTGCTCGAGCAAAGCGGCATGCACTTCTTTCGCGGGCCGGTCGCAGACGAGGCCCAGCAGCAGGCCCATGCCCTGGATGCGCCGTACCGGGCCGGTGACACAAAGCTCGCGGATCTGCGCCTCGCGCGCGCGTACGTTGTCGAGCAGGCGTTCCTCGAGGATCGTGTCGATGACCGCGGCAATGGCCGCCGCGGCGACCGGTCCGCCGCCGAAGGTCGTGCCGAGGTCGCCGGGCCCGAGCGTCGCGGCCAGCGCCTCGGTGCAGAGCAGCGCGCCGCAGGGGAAGCCGCCGCCCAGGCTTTTCGCACTGGTCAGCAGGTCCGGTTCGATCTCGTAAACCTGGCTGGCGAAAAACTGTCCCGTGCGTCCCATGCCGGACTGCACCTCGTCGGCGATCAGCAGCGCGCCGTGTGCGCGGGTCGCCTCGCGCAGCGCGGCGACGAATTCCGGCGCCAGGTCGAAGGCGCCGGCCACGCCCTGCACCGGCTCGAAAATTACCGCGGCGACGTCGGCGCCGACCGATGCGTGCGCGGCGGCCACGTCGTTGCGCGGGATGAATTCGACGTCGAACGGCAGCCGCGGGAAGCCGTACCAGCTCTGCGCGGCGTTCCAGGTCACCGCGGCCGCGGCGGCCGTGCGGCCGTGGAAGGCGTGCGTCACGGCCAGCACCTTGCCGCGGCCGGTTGCCCGGCAGGCGACCCGCAGCGCGTTCTCGTTGGCCTCCGCGCCGCTGTTGACGAAGAAGGCCCGCGTCAGCCCGCGGGGCGCGACCCGCGCCAGCGCCTCGGCCGCCGCGGCGCGCACGTCGAGCGCGACCGCATTGCTCTGGAACATCAGGCGCCGGGTCTGCGCCTCGACGGCCTCGAGCAGCCGCGGGTGCCCGTAACCGAGCGCGGCGACCGCGTGGCCGCCGTACAGGTCGAGCACCTGGCGGCCATCGGCCGTAAAGATGTCACAGCCCGCGGCCCTGACGGGGTTCAGCGCCAGCTGCGGGTACACGGGCACCGTGGCCGCCGCTTCGCGCGCGACGGCGTCGGCTGCCGGCGGCCTGCCATTGCCCTTGCTCAGGTCCATGCCGGTGCCGGGGCATTGAGCCCGGTCGCCTCGGGCAGCGACCAGAGCCGGTTCATCCATTGCATCGCGCCGCCGGCCGCGCCCTTGACGAGGTTGTCGATGACGCAGAAGACGACCACCTGGTTCGCATGCGCCGCCACCCCGACGTGCGCATAGTTGCTGGTCACGACGTCCTTGAGTCGCGGCGTGCCGTCGACGACGCGGACGAAGTCGGCCCCGGCGTAGTACTCCGCGTACAGCGCGCGCAGCGCCGCGGTCGTCATCGGCTGCGGCAGCGTGGCCGCGAGCGTCACGTGTATGCCGCGCGCGAACGGCCCGGAATGCGGCACGAAGTTGATCGTGACGACGTTGCCGCCGGCCGCCGAGACGCCGCTTTCTATTTCCGGCGCGTGGCGGTGCGCGAGCGGCTTGTACGCGTACAGGTTCGCGTGGCGTTCCGGGTGATGGGTACCGGGCTGGGCGCTGCGGCCGGAACCGGTACTGCCCGTGATGCCGCTGACGAACAGGCTGTCGAGCCCGGGTTGCGCCCTGCACAGCGGCACGGCCGCTAGCAGCGCGGCCGTCGCGAAACAGCCCGGGTGACCGACGTGCGCGCGTGTCGTCTCCGCCACGTGCTCCGGCAGGCCTTGTTGGAAGCGGTCGAGCAGGTCCGGCGCGCCGTGCGGCTGCCCGTACACTGCGCTCCACGCGGTCGCGGAGTGGTAGCGGAAGTCTGCGGAGACGTCTACGACGTGCAGCTCGACTTCGTGCTGCTCCGCGGCGTCGATGAAGCGCGCCACGAGCGCGGCGGAGGCGCCGTGCGGCGCCGCCGAGAACAGCGCGAGGCGCTCGAGCGCAGCGAGCCGCGCCAGCGCGTCGTCGGGCGAGATGAACCTGCTGTCGGGGAAGGCAGCGGCGAGCGTCGGAAACGTGGCTGCCAGCAGGCCGCCCGCGCTCGTGGTGGAGACGGCGGAGTCGAGGACGAAGCGCGGGTGCGCGGCGAGCAGCCGCAGCAGTTCGCCGCCGACGTAGCCGGTGGCGCCGACTACCGCGACGGGGATGCGTTCGCTCATGTCCTTGCCCCGTCCAGGCCTAGCGCCCGGGCCACGTGGTCGCCGAGCGCGGCGCCGGCCGTCATCGCGTTGATCGCCGGGAGCTTCAGGCGCTCGCGGATCTGGTCGATGCCGACGTCGTTGTCGGTCGCCGGCCCGGTCACGACAGCGGGCTCGATGCCGTACTGCTCGCGGAGGATGCGCGCGCCGCCCCAGGCGCCGACCGGGTCGTTGGCGCACAGCACGACGACGCTGAACGCGGCACGGATCGCGGGGTCGGCCAGGATCGCGTCGACGCCGTAGGCGCCGATCAGCCCGTCGCCGAGCTCGACGACGATCGCGCCGGGCCCGCGCGCGGCCAGTTCGGTCAGCAGGCTGCGCGTCAGGGCCGGGCCGTTGGCCGCCGTCGTCGTGACGATGCCCAGGTCGGAGAAGATCATCGTCGCGCTGGCGCCCGCGTCTTCCATCGCGAGGATGTCGCGGCGCAGCGCGACGCCGGTGGCCTTGCAGGCCGCGACGGTCAGGCCGTGGTGCCGCAGGCCCGCGACTATCGCGCAGGACGCGACCGTCTTGCCCGAATCCATGCAGGTGCCCGCGAGCGCGACGACCGGCACGCCGCCGGTGTCGAGCGGCGCGTCGGCGTCGTAGGCTGCGCGCCCGGCGCGGGCCGGTACGCCGATGCGCTCGCCGAGATAAGGGAAGTGCAGGACGGTGCCGAGCACCTCGCAGTCGAACGGCGCGCCGACGTCGGGATTGGCCGAATCGCAGATCCCCATGACGCCGCCGATGTTCAGCAGCTGGACCTGCTCGCCGACCGCCAGCGAGGCGGGCAGGTGACCGGAGTAGCCGCGCAGCGCCTTGCGGTGGCCGAGCGCGCCGACGACGACGTCGCCGCGGTTCACGGTCGCCATGCGGCCGCTGACCAGTTCGAGCTGGTTGTAGCGCGACTTGTTGTTCAGGACCCGCGCGGCGATCAGCACGCCTTCCTCGCAGGGAATCTCGTCGGCGAGGCGCAGTTCGGGGCCCAGGTTGCTGTGCTGCGCGACCGAGGCGATCTTGTCGACCAGGACGCTGCGCACGTCAGGCCGCTCCGCCGGCGCGCGTCTGCAGCGTGCCCGGCAGCGACAGCACGCGCGAGTAGCCGAGCGCGTCCGCCGGGGTCCACTCGCCCGCGCTCTCGCCGTAGACGCCGCGCGTCGCGGCCAACAGCGAGTGCGGCGAGCGCGTGCCTGTCACGAACAGGTTGCCGGGGCGCAGCCGCAGCATGACCTCGCCGGTGACCCGTCGCTGCGACGAAGCGAGCAGGGCTTCGATGTCGCGCGCCGCGAGGTCGAGCTGGCGACCCTCGTGGACCATGTCGCCGTAGGTTGCCGCAACGGCGTCCTTGATGCGTGACTGGTGCGCGCTCAGCACGAGCTTCTCCAGCTCGCGGTGCGCGACGATCAGCGTGACGGCCGCGGGCGCCTCGAAGGCGACGCGGCCCTTCGTGCCGAGCACGGTGTCGCCGAGATGGATGCCTCGGCCGATCCCGTAGCCGCCGGCGATCGACTCGAGGCGTTCGATCAGCGCGACCGGCTCGAATGCCTCGCCGTCGATCGACACCGGCACGCCGCGCTCGAAGCCGATTGCAAGCTCGCGTTCCGGCAGCGGCTCGGCAAACGCGCCGGCCGACAATACCCACGCGTCTTCCGGCAGCGCGAGTTCGGAGCCGAGCGTCTCGCGGCCGCCGATCGTGATGCCCCACAGCCCGCGGTTAACGGAATAGGTCGAGCCCTGCGGCGGCAGCGGCAGGTCGCGCTCGCGCAGGAACGCGAGCTGCTCGTCGCGCACCCAGCTGT
Organism: uncultured Woeseia sp.; assembly: GCA_937925605.1. GTDB lineage: Bacteria > Pseudomonadota > Gammaproteobacteria > Steroidobacterales > Woeseiaceae > Woeseia. The sequence continues at coordinate 9,746 of CALALV010000062.1, read as the reverse complement.
TGTCGCGCACGGGCGCGAGCACCTCGAGCCCCGGGTTCAGCGTGCGCAGCGCGACCTCGAAGCGGACCTGGTCGTTCCCGGCCGCGGTGCAGCCGTGCGCCACCGGCGTCGCGCCGCGCGCGCGGGACACGTGCGGGAGCGCAGCGGCCTGTACGCCGCGCTCGGCGCCGACGCAGAGCGGATACGCATGGCCGCGCATCACGTTGCCCGCGATCAGGAAGCGGATCACTTCGTCGAAGAATCGCTGCCGGCAGTCGAGCTGCAGGTGCTCGACGGCGCCGAGCGCGCGCGCACGCGCGGCGAGGTCGCGCGCGGCCGCGTCGTCGATGCCGCCGGTGTCGACCGTGACCGTGATGACCTCGCGGTCGTATTCCTGTTTCAGCCACGGCACACAGAACGAGGTGTCGAGGCCGCCGGAAAAGGCGAGGATGATCGGGGACGTGTCTTTGCTCACGGCGGGACTCCGTTGTTCAGCTGCTCAGTCGCCGCGGCACGGCGTGCTCGATGCGCGCGATCACGGCGCGCTGGGCGGCGGCGTTCGCCGTCGCGGTGAAGACGGTATCGTCGCCGCCGACGTTGCCGACGATCTCGGGCCAGCCGCAGCGGTCCAGCGCGAGCGCGACGCGCTGCGCGGCGCCGATCGCGGTATGGATGACGAGCAGGTTGGGGCCCGCGGCGCGCAGCCGTCGCAGCAGCGACGCGACCGCGGCGATCTCGTCCTCGCCGGCGCCCGTTTCCGGCAGCACGTAGCCGTCCCGGGTCTTCAGCGCACCGAGTTCGCGCAGGTCGCGACTCACGCTCGACTGGGTCGCGATCAGCCCGCGCGCCGTCAGCGCTGCGACCAGCTCCTGCTGGGTCGCGGCCGGCGCGCGGCGCAGCAGGTCGCGGATCGCCCGGCGGCGCTCGGTCGTGGTTCCGTTCGGGTCGGGCATTGGCTGGCCTGCATAAATATGCGCATAAAGCTAGCAGCATGCAGAAGGTCGGTCAAGGCCGGCGGTGCTTGGCCGCGGCGCCGGCAGTCTTTACCATCCGCCCGTCGCCATACACGGGGTAGATGACTGATGCTGGAGACCGTCGAGGTCTGCAAGGGGAGCGGCGCGGACGGCAGCGTGATCTGGCTGCACGGGCTCGGCGCCGACGGCCACGATTTCGAGCCGATCGTGCCCGAGCTCGCGCTCGATAAGCAGCTCGACCTGCGCTACCTGTTCCCGCACGCGCCGGTGCGCGAGGTGACGATCAACAACGGCATCGCGATGCGCGCCTGGTACGACATCGTCAGCCTCGACCGCGGCGGTCCGCAGGACGAGGACGGCATCCGCGAGAGCGCCCGGCAGCTTGACGAGCTGGTCGAGCGCGAGCTCGCGCGCGGCGTGCCGCGCGAGCGCATCGTGCTGGCCGGCTTTTCGCAGGGTGGAGCCATCGCCTTGCACACGGCGCTGCGCCAGCCCGAGCGCTATGCCGGGCTGATGGCCCTGTCGACCTGGCTGCCGCTCGGGGACGCGTTCCGCGCCGAGGTCATCGACGAGCCCGGGTCGCAGCCGCGCGAGTTGCCGGTATTCATCGCGCACGGCACCTTCGACCCGATGCTGCCGATTGCGCTCGGCGAGGCGACCCGCGCGGCGCTGGAAGAGGCCGGCTTCCGGCCCGAATGGCGCGCCTACCCGATGGCGCACGCGGTCTGCCCGGAAGAGATTCGCGACATCCGCAGCTGGTTGCTCCGGGTCTACGACAGCGCCCCTGCCTGAGGCGGGTCCAGCCGGAACTGGCGCTCGCCCGACTGGCGACCGTCCGCGCCGAAGCTGCGTTCCGCCACCAGCGTACGGCCGTCCTGCTCGACCAGCACCACGGTCGTGCAGCGCGTGCCGTAGCGCTCGTTCTTGATGAACGGCGCCGACACGGCGCGCGCCAGCTCGATCGGCAGGTCGCGGTCCAGCTCGCGCACCGGCGCCGGCGTCGTGTCCGCGAGCAGCTGCATCAGCGCGGTCGGCGACGGGTCGCCGCGTTCGAGCAGGCCGGCCAGGCCGGCGCGGCAGCGCTCGAGCTTCGGCCACGGCGTATCCAGCGTCGCGTTCGACAGCCCGTATATGCCGGGCTCGAGCAATCGCGCCGCGTCCTCGCGATTGCCCGTGTAACAGAGGCTGTCGGCATCCGCCGCCAGCAGGCTGAAGCCGGCGTAATGGCTGCCTTCGAGCGACCGCGCGTAAGCGAGCGGCGCGGTATCGCCGCTGACGAAGTCGCTGACCAGCCGGCCGCGGCTCGTCATGCCGGGCTCCGTCCGAAAGCGCTCGCGGTAGTTGGTGACCGTCGCGAAGCGCCCGCTGCGCGACAGCGCGAGCCAGGTGCCGCCCGCCTGCAGGTCGCGTCCGGCCAGCAGCCCGGGCTGGTCGGGCCACCAGTGCATCGCCTCCGCGGGCCGTGCGTGCAGCTCGTCACGATTGGCCGCAACGACCAGGCGATAGCGGGGGTGCGCGCGCCAGGCGAAGACGACGAGGCACATGCTCAGTCGTTCTCCCCGAGCCAGTCCTCGACCAGCCGCCGAGCGATCGACAGGCGCGGCGGCAGCCGCGGGAAACCGCTCTGCAGTTCCTTGCGCGTAAACCAGCGCGCGTCCTCGAGTTCGCCGTCGTTCAGGTGGATGTCGCGGCTCGCCGCGGTCGCGGTGAAGCCGAGCATCAGCGAGGACGGAAACGGCCACGGCTGGGAGCTGTGGTAACGGACCGCGTCGACGCGCACGTCCGTCTCCTCGCCGACTTCGCGGGCGACCGCGTCCTCGAGGCTCTCGCCCGGTTCGACGAAGCCGGCGATCGTCGAGTAGCGGCCCTCCGGCCAACTCGCCTGCCGGCCGAGCAGGCAGTCTTCGCCGTCTGTAACCAGCACGATGATCGCCGGGTCGACGCGCGGGAAATGCTGCGCGCCGCAGTCCGGGTTCACGCAGCGGCGGGTATTGCCGCCCGCGCTCGGCCGCGCGGCGCCGCCGCAGCGCGCGCAGTAGCGGTGCGCAGCATGCCAGAGCACGAGCGCGCGCGCGTGCGCGACGAGATTCGCCTCGTCGGCCGGCAGGATGCTGCCGAGGTAGCGCAGGTCGTGGAAGTCGCCGCGGTCGGAGAACGGCGGCTCGCCGGCCGCGTCGACCGGTACCGCGAACGCCGGGCGGTCCTGGTAGAGACCGAGAAACACGGGCTCGCTGCCGGTAAACGCCGCGAGGTCATCGCCGGCGAGCAGCACCGCGCGGTGCGGCTCCGGCGTCGCGAGGCAGCGGTCGCCGCGAATCGGGACGAACACCGCGTCGGGGCGCGCCAGTGCGCGCTCGAGCCAGCCCGCATCGCGCCGCCGGTGCGACGAGCGATCGACGAAGGCGCCGGCGAAAACGTTGTGTGCGGACATGCTCGAAGACCCGGAAGCGTGCGGCACCGCCCGCGGTGGGCGGCGCGGTGGCCGCAGTGTACCGGATTCGCGCGCGGCTCAGCGCAACAGTGTCGCCGTGCCGGCGGCGTTGGTCCTGCCGGCATTGAGCGCGCAGCCGGGACAGTGACCGCTGTCGAGCGCATAGCTGTCGCGAACGAAGCGCGAGCGGCAACCCGCGCAGCGCGACAGTCGCAGTTCGTCGTTCTGCGAGATGTTTTGCAGCAGGTTCCAGGCCCACTCGAAACTCAGGCGCGGCTGCCGGTGCAGCAGCCGGTAGGTTTCGAACGCGCGGCACAGGCGGTGGCCGTACTCGACGTCCGGACGCGGCCAGCAGGGATGCACGTTCAGGTCGCGGTCGATGCGCAGCAGCAGGTTGGCCGCGTACAGCGCGACCAGGGTCGTGGCCTCGAGTTGGTACAGCGGGTTCTTGACGAAGCGCGCGACCTGCTGCGGCGACTTGCCGCGCCGCCGGCGAACCCGCGGCCCGGCGCCGCCGCGGAAGTAAGTCGCGTACAGCTTGCGGATGCGGTCGTCGCTCAGCCCCGTGCAGGCCCGGATCGTGCGGGTCCGGGCTTCGTGCCCGATCATCCTCAAAGCCAGTTCGAACTGCTGCCGCTCCCCGGCGTAGCGGTCGTCTGTCAGGCGCATTTTCTTCTCTTTATGCTAGTTTAAGCCCATATGCAGTGCTATAAAACGGTATACGATCCATACATGGGATTGCAATAATAAACGCCGTTACCGGCGCTTCCTGCCAGAAACGGCCATCCGGGGAGAGGCTGATGGAGTACCGGGGACCCCAGGACAGCGACTACGAGAACGTCCGTGCGCTCAACCGCGCGCTGCTCGACCTGCTGGCGGCGGGCACGGCCGGGGACCGCTGGCTGGCGCCCCTGCCCGGGCCGCTCGCCGAGCGCTGCCGTCGCCTCGGCGTCGCGCGCCGGGCACGCCTGGCGGGCACGCCGTTCCTGCTGCTGACGTTTCGCGAAACGGACACCGAGCGCTGGGAAGGCCTGCTGGCGGCCGGGCGCAACCGGGACCTGTTCGCGAGCGCTCCGGACGCGCGCGAGACGCCGTTGCTCGATGCGACGCTCGGCTTCGCGTGGCAGCTGGCGCGTGCGAACGCCTACGCGGCGCGCCTGCTTTGCGGCGCCTCGTTGCACTGGTGCGAACTGGTCGCCGAACAGCCGCTGGTCCGCGTGCTCGCGGTCGCCGCCGATGCCGGGCTCGCGGGGCTGCGCCGCGCGGACGATCCGGTCCTCTGGCAGCGACTGCTCACCGACTGCACGGCGCCGGACCGGACGCTCTGCGAGGCCGCCCGCATCGCGGCGTTGCAGCGGGTGCTGACGAGCGTGCCCGGGCTGCCGCTAAAGCGGGCCGCCCGCCGGCTGGACGGCAGAACGCTGCGGGTTGCGGACGAATCGGGGCGCTGAAGGCGTCTGCGGGCGCGTATACAATACGCCGCCATGCATGCTCTCTCGATACGCGACCTCCGCAAGACCTATCCCAACGGCGTCGAAGCACTGAAAGGCATCGACTTCACGGTCGACGCCGGCGATTTCTACGCCCTGCTGGGACCGAACGGCGCCGGCAAGACCACGGCCATCGGCATCATCTGCTCGCTGACGCAAAAGTCTTCCGGCAGTGTCGAGATCTTCGGCCACAGCATCGACCGCGAACTCGAGGCGGCGAAATCCTGCCTCGGCCTGGTGCCCCAGGAGGTCAACCTGAACCTGTTCGACACGGTGCTGAACATCGTCGTCAACCAGGCCGGCTACTACGGCATACCGCGTCGCCTGGCCCACGAGCGCGCGGAGAAATACCTGACGGCGCTGAGGCTCTGGGACAAGCGCAGCGAACCGGCGCGCAACCTGTCCGGTGGCATGAAGCGCCGGCTGATGATCGCGCGGGCGCTGATCCACGAGCCGAAACTGCTGATCCTCGACGAGCCGACAGCTGGCGTCGACATCGAGATCCGGCGGTCGATGTGGGAGTTCATGCGCGAAATCAACCGGGCCGGGACGACGATCATCCTGACGACGCACTACCTCGAGGAAGCCGAGAGCCTGTGCCGGCACGTCGCGATCATCGACGAGGGCACGATCATCGAGAACGCCAGCATGAGCAGCGTGCTGCGCAAGCTGCAGCGCGAGGTGTTCGTGCTGAGCCTGCGCGACGCGGTCAGCGAGGCGCCGCAGCTCGACGGCTTCGAGGTGACGCGCATCGACGAATGCGAGCTCGAGGTGGCGATAGACGCCGGCAAGGACCTGAACCGGCTGTTCGCCGCACTGTCCGCCCAGGGTATCTCGGTGATCAGCCTGCGCAACAAGGCGAACCGGCTCGAAGAGATGTTCATGGGCCTGGTCGAGGGCAAGCAGGCCACGCGTCCCGGGGCCGCGGCATGAACATCGCGCTGAACTGGGTCGGCCTGCGGACGATCGTCATCAAGGAGATCGTCCGCGTGCTGCGCATCTGGGTGCAGACGATCGTGCCGCCGGCGATCACGATGACGCTCTACTTCATCATATTCGGCAACCTGATCGGCAGCCGCATCGGTCCGATGGACGGATACGATTACATGCAGTACATCGCACCCGGCCTGATCATGATGTCGGTGATCACGAACTCCTACGGCAACGTCGTCTCGTCGTTCTTCGGCGCCAAGTTCGCCCGGCACGTGGAGGAGATGCTGGTATCGCCGATGTCGAATGCCACGATCATCCTCGGCCACGTCGCCGGCGGCGTCATTCGTGGCCTGCTGGTCGGCGCGCTGGTGACGGTGATCGCGCTGTTCTTCACCGAGTTGCGGATCGAGCACCCGCTGGTCACCTTCTCCATGGTGTTGCTGTCGTCCACCGTGTTCGCGCTCGCCGGCTTCATCAACGCGATGTTCGCGAGGAAGTTCGACGACATTTCAATTATCCCGACTTTCGTGCTGACACCGCTGACCTACCTGGGCGGGGTGTTCTACTCGATCTCGCTGCTGCCCGAATTCTGGCAGAAAGTGTCGCTCGCGAACCCGATCCTGTACATGGTCAACGCGTTCCGCTACGGGATACTCGGCACGTCCGACATCACGATCACGCATGCCTACGTCATCGTGCTGCTGTTCGTCGCGATTCTTTTCAGCACCTGCATGCTGCTGATGAACCGCGGCGTCGGCATTCGGGGCTGACGATGTGCGGCCGCTTCGCCTTTTATTCCCCTGCCGAGGCGGCGGCCCGGTTGTTCGGCGTGGAGGATGCGCAGCCGGTCGAAGCCCGCTGGAACATCGCGCCGACCCAGTATGTCGCGAGCGTGCGCGAGGGCGATGACGGCCGCGAGCTCGTCATGCTGCGCTGGGGTCTCGTGCCGTTCTGGGCAAAGGAGCCGTCGATCGGCAACCGCATGATCAACGCGCGGGCTGAAACCGTCGCCGAGAAGCCCGCGTTCCGCGCCGCCTACCGCAAGCGCCGCTGCCTCGTGCTCGCCGACGGCTTCTACGAGTGGCACAGGGAAGGCGACGCCAAGACTCCGTACTTCATTTCTGCCGCTGACGGCGAGCCCTTCGCCTTCGCCGGGCTGTGGGAGAGCTGGACCGACAAGGAGTCCGGGGACGCATTGCAGACCGCGACGATCCTGACCACCGAGGCCGACGCATTCATGGGGCGCCTGCACCACCGGATGCCCGTGCTGTTGCGCGAGGCCGGAGCCGACCGCTGGCTGGGTCCGGACCAGGCTGAGCCGCTTGCCGCAGCGACCGACGCGCCGCGGCTGCAGGCCTGGCCCGTTGCAAAAACGGTGAACAACGCGCGCAACGAGGGGGCGGAGCTGATAGAGGCCGACGGCCCGACGCTGGGCGACGCGGCGGCGGGCTAGCGGCTCGTCGCAAACTCGTCCGCGGCCGGTTCGTCGTCAGGCCGCGGCAGGCGTGCTTCGCAGCGGGCGCGGGTTCCGCACTGCTGCAAGCCCGGGAGCGACGCCGGCGCCTCACGCCAGCGTCCGCGCGGCCGCATTTATCGACGGGCCGCTAGGCGAACTCTTCCGGCGAGCGCTCGCGCTGCAGCGCGACCACGATGGCGCCGGGACCGCTGTGTGCGCCGAGGGCCGAACCCAGTTCCGTGACGATCGAGCGGCTGATTGACGGCAGCCTCTCGCGCAGCAGCTGCTCGAACTCGCGCGCTTCGTCGGGACTCATCGCGTGTGCCACGGCCAGCCGCCACTCGAGCGACGGGTCGACCCGCGAAGCCACGTAGCGGGCGAAGCGCGGCAGGACGCCCTTGCGACCGAACAGCACGCCGCCGGCGGATACGCGCCCGTCGGGTTCCGTGCGCAGCACCGGGGTCAGCCGCAGCAGGTCCGCGAGCAGCTTGCGCGAGGCGGGCACGCGGCCGCCGCGCACGCCATAGCGCAGGTCCTTGACCACGCCGAAGGTGTGGGTTTCCGCTATCACGACGTCGAGCGCGCGCAGCGTGCGCTCGATATCGAGGCCGGCGGCCGCGCACTCGGCGGCGAACACCGCGATCAGCCCCTGCCCCAGCGACGCGTTGAGCGAGTTCACGACGTGCACGCGGCCGCCGGCGCTGACCCGCTCGGCCGCCGCCTGCGCCGCCTGCAGCGTGCCGCTGACCCGGCCGGTGACGTTGATCGACAGCACGTCGCGGAAGTGGCTGGCGAGAAACTGGAACTGGCGGCGGAAATCGCCGGGCGACGGCTGCGAGGTCGTTGGGTGCAGCGGGTTGCGCCGGAGTTCGGCGAAGAACTCCTCGGCCGAGATGCTCACCTTGTCGAGAAAGCCGCGGTCGCCGAACTGCACGCGCAGCGGGACCATGTGGATGTCGAGGCGCTCCATGTCCGAATCGTCGATGTCGGCGGCCGAGTCGGTGATGACGGCAAACCTGGCCTGGCGTTCGTGCGAGCTGTGCTGTTGCCGGCGCATGTCGTCGGCCTTCTCGCCGCTCAGCACGCCGAAGCGCGCCGCCAGTTCGAAGACCTGCTGCGGCTCGTCGACGTGAATGTGGATCTTGGCCTTGCGCTTCGTCCCGGCGAGCACGAGCGAATCGCCGAGCTCCGCCAGCGCCTCGCGCAGCTTGCGGCGATCGATCTCCGTGCCGGTCACGAGGCACTCGGTGCAGTAGCGATAGACGGGGTCACCCTCGTCCGCTGCCGGCATTTCGACGGCGACGTCCTCGAGCGAGACGTGCTCCGGCAGCGCCGTCACCGTGCCGTCGACCAGGTAGTCGCTGATGCCCTCGAGCAGCGCGAGGAAGCCCTTCGCACCGGCATCGACGACGCCGGCCTTTTTCAGTTCCTCGAGCTGCTCGCGGGTTTTCGCCAGCGCCCGCCGGCAGTCCGGCAACGCCGCCTGCATGAGCGTGGCGAAGTCGTGCGGCGCGTCCGTCGCCACCTGGCGCTCGAGGCTCGCCGCGAAGGCGTTGATGACCGACAGGATCGTGCCCTCGCGCGGCCTGGCGAGCGCGTCGCGCGCGTACTCGCTGCCGCGGGCCACCGCGCGCGCGAACGTGTGCGTCGAGAAACGCGTGAGCTGCTCGCCGGCATCCGAAACGCCCTGGAAGAACTGCGCGACGATCGCGCCCGAATTGCCGCGCGCGCTGTCGAGCAGCACGTCCGCGAGGCGGGTCAGCAGCGTGCCGAGGTGCTTGCCGGGTGGGCGCTGCAGGGTGCCGAGCGCCGCGCCGAGCGACAGGCTGAGGTTGGTGCCCGTATCGCCGTCGGGGACCGGGAACACGTTGATGCTGTTCAGTGTTTCCTGTTCGCTGATGACGCGGTGGATGCCGGAGCGCAGCGCCTGCGCGAAGCGGTCGCTGCCGAGCGTCTGCGGGGACGGCTGCGCCACGGGGGGCGCTACTCGCGCGGCAGCAGGAACACCGTCCCGCGCTGTTCGAGCACGACGCCTTCCGGGCTGATCTCGCGCACGACGGGGCCTTCCGCGAGGCGTTCGCTCTCGCGGTACTTGTTCATGTTGACGAACACGAAACGGCGCGACGGCTCCGGGCTCCAGACGTGGATGTCGAGATGCAGGTCCGGCAGCGCGAGCGTTCCGTTCGCCCGCAGCTCGGTCAGCGTGGGCGGAATGGCCGCCGCCGTGGCCGCCGTCGGACCGCGCGGCGGCGCCGGTGACGACGCCGTTGCGCCGGCAGGCGGCGGAGCGTCGCCACGGCTGCCGTCCTGCGCATCGGGCATCGCCGCGGCCGCCGGCGCCGGGTCCGCGCGATTCGTATCGATGTCGCGCACCGTCGACTGGTCAGCGGCCGGCCGCACGACGGCCGGCGTCGCGACGCCGGGCTGGAAGGTCGCTTCACGGGCGAGTCCGCGGGCCGGCGCGTCGTCGACGAGGGCGTCGG
>CALALV010000061.1 GCA_937925605.1 uncultured Woeseia sp. | reverse complement strand
GCGACGCCGAGTCGCCCTGCGAGCCGCCCGGCTCCGAGTCGTGCGCCGGCTCGCGCGGCGCCCAGCCGCCCGTCGGCGGGTGGCACACGGTCGCGGTCGGAGGGTGGTGGCAGCCGCGAGCGGCGGCAGCGTCAGCGCTGACTGTCCCCGGGCGCTTCCGGATCGTTGCCAGCCGGCGCTTCGGCGGCCGGCGACTTGTTGACCGGCGACTCGTTGACCGGTTTTTCGGCGCCTGCTTCCCGGGTGAGTTCCCAGGCGATGAACGCGATGGCCGCGCAGATGACCACGGCGAGGAAGATGATGATCAGCGACAGGAGGTTCATCGCCGCCGATGGTACACCCGGGCACCGGGCGGCGCTCAGTCCTCCCCGCGGCCGGGCTTCGGCAGCCGACCGTTCCTGCGCAGGGCCTCGCGCAGCACGAACTCGATCTGCGCATTGAGGCTGCGCAGGTCGTCGTTCGCCCAGCGCTGCATCGCCCCGAGGATCTTCTCGTCGACGCGCAGCGCGAATGCCTTGCGTTTGGCCATGCTCCCGGGACCCGATCCTCAGGTGTAGAGCGAGCCCGCGTTGACCACGGGGCGCGCATGGTCCTCGCTGCACAGCACGACCAGCAGGTTGCTGATCATCGCCGCCTTGCGCTCGTCGTCGAGTTCGACGATGCGGTCGGCGGCGAGCTTTTCGAGCGCCATGTCGACCATGCCGACCGCTCCGGCGACTATCTGCTGGCGCGCGGCGATGATCGCGGCCGCCTGCTGTCGTCGCAGCATCGCGTTGGCGATTTCGGGGGCGTAGGCGAGATGGCTGATGCGCGCCTCGATGACGCTGACCCCGGCCGTGTCGAGGCGATCCTGGATTTCCTTGCGCAGCGCGTCGGCAATTTCCAGCGGATCGCTGCGCAGCGCCAGCCCGTCGCCCTCGTGCGGCTCGTAGGGGTAGGTCGTCGTCAGGTTGCGCAGCGCCGACTCGCTCTGGATGTGCACGAACTGCTCGAAATCGTCCACTTCGAACATCGCCTCCGCGGTATCGACGACCTTCCACACCACGACCGCCGCGATCTCGATCGGACTGCCCTGTGAATCGTTCACCTTGAGCTTGCCGCTCTCGAAATTGCGCACGCGGGTCGAGACCTTCGACTTCGCGTAGAACGGGTTGGCCCAGCTCAGGCCGGGCTCGCGCACGGTGCCGACGTAGCGGCCGAACAGCTGCAGCACCTTCGCCTCGTTCGGCTGCACCATGAACAGCCCGAACCAGAGGAGCAGAACGAGCAACACCAGCAGCACGGCGCCGACCAGGCCGGGAACGCTCTGGGCGCGGATGGCCAGGTAGACGAAGTAGCCGCTGGCCAGCTGGGCCAGGAACAGCACGACGAGCATGAGATAGCCGGACACCGCCTTGCGGGGAATTTCTCGGTGCATGACCTGCCCTCCGGAAGTTGTTATCAATATGATATCAATTTGATACCATACGACCCCTGACGTCAAGCGGACTGCGGCTGTGCAGGCCCGCGGCCGCCGCGGTTGTGCATTGCGGCCGGCGCCGCGCCCGCCATACTGCGCCGTATCCGCCCGCACAGGAGCCGCCCGTGAGCGCAGAGCCCGCCGACCCCGCCGTCGGGGCAACGGAGCATTCCCTCGATCCCGACGACTGGGACGCCTTCCGCGCGCTCGGTCACCGCGCATTCGACGAGCTCGTCGATTACCTGCAGACCATTGCCCGGCGGCCGGCCTGGCAGCCTCTGCCGGAGGCTGCGCGTGCCCTGTTCCGCGAGCCCCTGCCGGGCAGGGGGATCGGCGACGAGGCCGCCTGGCGGCAGCTCAGCGAGCACGTTCTGCCCTACCCGACCGGCAACGTGCACCCGCGTTTCTGGAGCTGGGTCGGCGGCACCGGCACGCCGACCCAGCTGCTCGCCGACATGGCGGCCTCGACGATGAACTCCTGCAGCCTCGGCTTCGACGAGGCCGCCTCCTCGCACGTCGAGCTGCAGCTCCTCGACTGGCTGAAGTCGCTGCTCGGATTCCCGACCGCGGCCAGCGGGCTGCTGGTCAGCGGCGGGTCGATGGCCAACCTGGTGGGCCTCGCGGTCGCGCGCCAGCACGCCGCCGACTACGACCTGCGCGCGGACGGCGTGGACCTGCGCGAACGCCCGCGCCTGATGTTCTACGGTTCGACCGAAATGCATTCGTCGCTGGTCAAGGCCGTCGAATTGCTCGGGCTCGGTTCGCGCTCACTGGTGCGCGTGCCGGTACTGGAGGACTTCACGATCGACCTCGCGGCGTTGCGCGACGCGATTGCGAGCGACCGGGCCGCGGGCCGGCAGCCCGCATGCCTGATCGCGAATGCGGGCACGGTGAACACGGGCGCCGTCGACCCGCTGCCGGCGCTGGCCGGGCTGGCGGCCGCGGAGGACCTGTGGCTGCACGTCGACGGCGCCTTCGGCGCGTTCGCGCGCCTCGCGCCGCGGCACGCGGAACGGCTGGCCGGCCTCGAGCGCGCGGACTCGGTCGCGTTCGACCTGCACAAGTGGCTGTACGTGCAGTACAGCTGTGGCGGCGTGTTCGTGCGCGACCGGGAGACGCACCGCCAGACCTTTTCGGTCGTGCCCTCCTACCTGCGCAAGCTGGATCGCGGCCTGGCCTCGGGTCCGCTGAACTTCTCCGAGTACGGCGTACAGCTGTCGCGCTCGTTCGTCGCGCTCAGGGCCTGGCTCGCGCTGAAGAGCGCCGGTGCGGAGCGCTACCGGGCACAGATCGAACAGAACATCGAGCAGGCGGCCTTCCTGAGCGGGCTCGTCGACCGGCACCCGGAGCTGCAGCGTCTCGCGCCGACGGCGCTGAACATCGTGAACTTCCGCTACTACGACGCGGGCCTCGACGACGCCGCGCTGGACGAACTGAACGCGGAGATACTGATGCGCCTGCACGAGCGGGGGATCGCGACGCCCTCGTCGACGGTGCTCGGCGGCCGCTTCTCGATCCGCGTCGCGAACTGCAACCATCGCAGCCGCCGGGAGGATTTCGCCGCGCTCGCCGAAGCCACGGTGGCCATCGGGCGCGAACTGCTCGGCCGCTAGCCGCCTACGCCGGCAGGCGTATCTCGAAGGCCGCGCCGTCGCGATGGCTGGTGTCGAGCCGCAGTTCGCCGCCGTGCGCGCGCGCGACCAGCGTGGCGAGGTACAGGCCGAGCCCGCTGCCGCCCGTGTGCCGCGTGCGCGACGGGTCGGCCCGGAAAAACGGTTCGCCGATCCGCTGCTGCTGCGACTCCGGGATGCCGGGGCCGCGGTCCTCGACCCGCAGCAGCAGGTCGTTCGCGCGCACTTCGACCAGCACTTCCACGGGACCGTCGTCGGCAGCCGAGTAGCGCAGCGCGTTGCTGAGCAGGTTCTTGACCAGCAGCAGCACGCGCGCCTCGTCGACGCGCACGCGGCGTGACTCGCCGAACACGGAAACCCGGATGCGCCCGGCGTCGCGCCTGAAGAAGTCGCGGACCAGGCCGTCGATCAATGCCTTGATGTCGCAGTCCTCGAGATGCAGCGCGGCGTGGCGCGTGTTCAGCCGCTCGGCCTCGAGCAGGGTCGCGATGATCCGGTCCATTTCCTCGACGTCCTCGCGCATGCCGGCGGCGTCGCTGCCCTCCTCGTCGGCGTCCCCGAGCATCTCTATGGCAAGCCGCATGCGCGACAGCGGGGTGCGCAGCTCGTGGCTGATGCCGAGCAGCAGCTGGCGTTTCGCATCCAGCATGTTCTGCACGTCATCGGCCATGTTGTTGATGTCGCGCGCGAGGTCTCCGAGCTGGTCCTCGCGGACGACGGTGATGCGTTCGTCGAAACGTCCCTGGCCGATGCGCGCGGCCCCGAGCCGGATTGCGCGGATCGGCTTGAACAGCCAGCGCACCGCGAGGTAGGCCAGGAGCACGAGCGACAGCCCGACACTGACGATGATCGGCACGAGCTGCCGCTGTTGCGGCGTGTCGGCAATCTTCGGCGAGGACACGATGATCGAATGCTGCCCGCGGCCTATGCGCAGAAAGCGGTGATTGTCGAGTTCGGCAAACTCCGCGTCCCTGATGCGTCCGAGCCACGGCCGGGCGGCGTCGCTCAGCACGTCGGCGGACGAGAACTGCAGCTCCTCGACTTCGGGAAACTCGCTGTCCGAGGCCCAGTCTATGGCCGGTCCCGTGATCCGGATGTCGACCGGCACCCGGCGGGTGATGGCGATCGCGCGCGCAATGCGCGGCGGGTCGCCGATATCGTCCAGCACGTAGTCGATATGCAGCGACAGGTGCCCGGATACGAGCTCACGCAGGTCGTCGGTATCGTAGACCCAGCGCAGGGCGGCGATCGAGAACCAGACGAAGGACGCCGCGAGGGCCAGGAAGATGACCAGCAGTCGGAACGACAGTGATCGTGACAGGCGCCTAAGCATGCTGGGCCGGGCGGCCGACAAACAGGTAGCCGCGGCCCCAGACCGTCTGGATGAAACGTGCCGGCTTGCCAGGGTCGCCGAGCTTGGCCCGCAGCCGGGAAATCATGATGTCGACCGACCGTGTCAGGATCGCGGCGTCGATGCCGCGCAGTTCCGACAGTATCTGGTCGCGGCTCAGCTGCTTGCCGGCGTTGCTCGCGAGCATCGTCAGCAGCTCGTACTCCATGGACGTCAGGTCGACCGGCTCGCCGTCCACCTTCACGGTGCGCGCGTCGCGGTCGATCACGATGCCGTCGAAGCGCAGTACGCGCTGCTCCTCCGGATGCGGTTCGACGCGTCGAAGGATTGTCTGGATGCGGGCGACCAGCTCGCGCGGCTCGAAGGGCTTGGCGATGTAATCGTCGGCGCCGAGCTCGAGACCTGAGACCCGGTCGATCACGTCGCCACGGGCGGTCAGCATGATGATCGGTATCGAATTCTTCTTGCGCACCTCCCGGCAGATATCGAATCCGTCCCGCCCCGGCAGCATTACGTCCAGCAGCAGCAGGTCGTAGTCGTGCGAACCCAGCTTCTGCAGCCCGGACTTCGCCTCGCCCGCACAGTCTAGCCGTATCGAGAACCGCCCGAGATAGTCTTTGAGCAGCTTCGAGTGCCGCTCGTCGTCGTCGATAAGGAGGATGTCTGTCATGCGTGGATAATACTCCCTCGCGGACAGGCCGGCGCGCAAATAACCGCCCCGGAAACGATCTGAAACACTCCGTTACGTCGCGGAGACCCTTGCTCGCCCGCGACGGCCCAATATTCGCGTCAGGCAAGCGGCACGGCCACTCCCCCGATCCAGGCCTTCCCCCCCGAAGACCCTAAGGCCGCCGCTTCCTGTTTGAGCGTGCTTTCCCCGATGAGTGCGCTCCTGGAGCCCCGCTTCGGCGGGGCTCTTTTTTTCCCGCGCCGGTTTTTCCTATATTCTGCCCTCCCTGTCCGCGACCTGCCGCCTGGAGTCCGCATGAAGTTCCGTTTCGCTCTGCCTGCCCTCGCCCTCGCCGCCCTCGCCGCCTGCTCGCCCCCGACGGCAAACCAGCCCGAGCCGGAGCCGGCGCCGTCGCTCGAGGAGCGTGCCCGCGCGCTCGCGCTCGAGCACATCGTCGTCGACACGCACATCGACGTGCCCTACCGGCTCGAGGAGGAATGGCAGGACGTCAGCGAAGCGACGGCGAGCGGTGATTTCGACTATCCGCGCGCCGTCGCCGGCGGCCTCAATGCGCCGTTCATGTCCATCTACACGCCCGCCTCGCTCGAGGCCGAGGGACGTTCCCGCGCAGTCGCCGAGGGGCTCATCGACCTCGTCGAGCGCATCGTTGCCGAGTCCCCGGACAAATTCGCAATCGCGCGGTCGCCCGCCGACGTGCGCCGGCAATACGAGGCCGGGCTGATCTCGCTCCCGCTCGGCATGGAGAACGGGTCACCTATCGAGGGCGACCTCGACACGCTGCGGCATTTCTACGAGCGCGGCATCCGCTACGTCACGCTCGCGCACAGCCGCTCCAACCACCTGTCCGATTCCAGCTACGACGACAACAAGCGCTGGGACGGGCTCAGCCCGTTCGGCGAGGAAGTCGTCCGCGAGATGAACCGGCTGGGCATGATGATCGACGTCAGCCACCTGTCGGATGCGGCGTTTTATGACGTCATGGAGCTGACGACCGCACCGGTCATCGCCTCACACTCCTCGGCACGCCATTTCACGCCGGGCTGGGAACGAAACATGAGTGACGAGATGATCGTGCGGCTGGCCGGGAACGGCGGACTGATCATGATCAATTACGGTAGCGCATTCATCTCCGAGGAAGCGCGCGCGTACGGCAGCGCGCGCGGCGACGCCTTCGACGCCTGGCTCGAGGAGCGCGGCGACGAGGACAGCGATGCGCTGCGTGACGAGTTCTACGCCCTGTACGCCGCCGAAAACGGGCCGTATCCCTATGCCACGCTGGCACAGGTACTCGACCACTTCGACCACGTCGTCGAGCTGACCGGCAGCGTGGACTACGTCGGCATCGGCTCGGACTACGACGGCGTCGGCGATTCCCTGCCGGTCGGGCTGAAAGACGTGTCGACCTACCCGAATCTCGTTGCGGGCCTGCTCGAGCGCGGCTACGACGAGGATGACATCGTCAAGATCCTGGGCGGCAACCTGCTGCGCGTCTGGTCGGAAGTCGAAGCGGCGGCCGGCAACTGAGCGCCAGGCGGCGCGAGGGGGAGACCATGTTCAGACAATTCCTGGCGCTGGCCGCTGCGCTGATCGTCGGCGCCTGCGGCGGCGAGCCTCCGGCGGGCGACCATGACGTCGTCATTCGCAACGCGATGATCTACGACGGCAGCGGCGAGCCGCCCTACCCGGGTGGCGTTGCGATCGACGGCGAGTACATAGTCGCGGTCGGCGAACTCGGCGAAGTCCGCGGCACCGTCGACATCGACGCCGACGGCATGGCCGTCGCGCCCGGCTTCATCAACATGCTGTCCTGGGCTACCGAATCGCTGCTCGCCGACGGCCGGGCCATGAGCGACGTCAGGCAGGGCGTGACGCTGGAAATCATGGGCGAAGGCACGTCGATGGGCCCGTTGAACGCGGCAATGAAGGCCGAACTCGCCGAGCGCCAGGGCGACATACGTTACGACGTCGCATGGACGACGCTCGGCGAGTACCTCGAGCACCTCGTCGAGCGGGGGGTGTCCGTCAACGTCGCTTCCTACGTCGGCGCCGGGACCGTGCGGATACACGAACTCGGCTACGAGAACCGCCCGCCGTCGCCGGCGGAACTCGAGGCCATGCGGGAACTGGTGCGCGACGCAATGCGCGACGGCGCACTGGGCGTGGGTTCCTCGCTGATCTACGCACCGCACAACTTTGCCGACACTGACGAACTGACCGCCCTCGCCAGCGCCGCCGCGGAATTCGGCGGTGCCTACATCTCGCACATTCGCAGCGAGGGCAACCGGCTCGAAGAAGCGGTGCAGGAACTGATCAAGATCTCCTCGCTGAGCGGCGCGCCCGCCGAGATCTACCACCTGAAGGCCGCCGGGCGTTCGAACTGGCACAAGCTCGCCAAGGTCTTCGACCTGGTCGAGGCGGCACGCGCGGCCGGCCTGCGCATCTCCGCCGACATGTACAGCTACACCGCCGGCGCGACCGGCCTCGACGCGACGATGCCGTTGTGGGTGCAAGAAGGCGGACACGATGCCTGGGTCGAGCGACTGCGCGACCCGGCCGTGCGCGCACGGGTCGTCGAGGAGATGCACGCGGACAGCAACGAGTGGGAGAATTTCTACGTGCAGGCGGGCCCTGAGAACATCCGGCTGCTCGGCTTCCGCAATCCCGAGCTGCGCCCGCTGATCGGCAAGACCTTGCAGGAAGTGGCCGACGAGCGCGGCCAGGATCCGGCCGAGACCGCGATCGACCTCGTGATCGCGGACGACAGCCGGGTCGATGCCGCCTTCGTGCTGATGTCCGAGTACAACGTACACGCCAAGGCGGCGAAGCCGTGGGTCAGTTTCGGTTCCGATGCGGCCGCGCCCGCCGCGGAAGGCGTCTTCCTGAATTCGAGCCCGCACCCGCGAGCCTACGGTACCTTCGCTCGCGTGATCGGCCGGTACGTGCGCGAAGAGAACCTGATGTCGCTCGCCGAGGCCGTCCGCCGCATGACCTCGCTACCTGCCTACAACGCCGGGCTGCGCGGACGCGGACGGCTCGCACCGGACTTCCACGCGGACGTCGTGGTCTTCGATCCTGACGCGGTCATCGACCACGCGACCTTCGAGAACCCGCACCAGTATGCAACCGGAGTCGCGCACGTGTTCGTCAACGGCGTGCAGGTGCTGGCGGACGGCGAGCACACGGGCGCGACCCCGGGCCAGGTCGTGCGCGGGCCCGGCTGGCGCGGCTGGCCGGACAACCGGCCGCCACCGCAGTAGGCCTCAGAGCGGCGAGGTCGACGGCCAGTCGTCGTCGATCGGGAACGGCCGCGTGTCGCTCGCGAAACTGAGGTAGCAGACGAGCTGGTAGGTGTAGGTCGCCAGGGACTGCCCGGCGGCGGTCAGCCGCGGGTTCGGCTCGCCCGTGAACAGCAGCCACAGCGCCTGCAAGATCACGATAGCGAACACCACGACGCGCGACACGGCGTACAGCAGGCTGAAGATCAGCATGTACAGGAGTCGCATCCAGCTGGACCGCGACTTCACGTTCTGCTCGAGGCGCGACGGATCGCGGCCGGTTTCGGTGGTGTCGACGTTTTCCATGCTTACTCCCGTGCTGGCGGTGCAGACGGGAGCAGTGTAATCGCTGGGGCAGGCGCTGCAAGCGTTGCCCGGAGCCGGCGTATCAGGCGGGGCCCAGGTAGTTCCAGGCCGCGAAGGCGGCGGCGAGCAGGAGCACCATGGTCAGGAGCCGGGTATTGGTGGGCCGGTAGTCGCGCATGAAGACCTGCCGCGGCGGCCGCGGCGCGATGCGCGTGGCGGCGCGATCGACGAGCACCTTGGCATTCGCCATGCCGATGCCGGTCGCGTCCCGCAGCATCTGGATCGCAACGACCTTGCGGCCCTGCTTGATCGCCTCGATGACCTCGGGCGGCAGCTCGTTCTCGGTGATGATGATTTCGGATTTCATGCTCGTTCCGCGGTCTCCGGCCGCAGCAATGCTCGGGAAAATGTAACAGAACCGACGGATTCGAAAGGGGAAATGGGTCTCATTTCGGCGCTCGGCGCGCGCGCTTCAACCGCCTTCCGCGGCGTCCGGCGGCCAGCCGTGGTCGAAATTGTCCCGGTTCGGCATGCGCACCGCGGGCAGGCTCCGTGCATCGAGGCGGGCGTCAGCGTCGACGATTCCGTTCAGGTACAGCAGGTAGGCAGTCAGCGCGTAGTAATCATCGGCGGTCAGCGAGCCCGGCGCTTCGTAGGGCATGGCCCGCCGCAGGTAGTCGAACACGGTCGTCGCGCTCGGCCAGTAGCTGCCCACGGTCTTGACCGGTGCCGGCCCGGCCAGCGAGCCGGCGCCGCCGGCCAGTTCGTCGTTGATGCCGCCGCGGCCTTCCTCGCCGTGGCAGGCGAGGCAGCGGGCCGCGTACAGCCGAGCACCCTCGCCGACGCTGCCCTCGCCCGCCGGCAGCCCGCGGCCGTCCGGCAGCACCGTGAAATCGAGCGCGGCGACCTCGTCCGGCGCGAGCGGCTCGCCGAGTCCCGGGCTTTCTCCGGCCTGCCCCGCCGCGGTCGCGAGCAGCGCGAGCGCCGTCGTCCAGGGTAAACGCCGATTCATTCGCGTCGCACTGGTTGCGTTCATTCGCACAGGGTCTCCCTAAACATAGACATTGCTGACCTGACCACGATCGTCCACGGCCCAGGCCTGGATGCCGTTATAGTGATAGAAGGAATTGCTGGCTCTGCCGGCCAGCACCTGCGCACGCGCCGGTTGCACCGCGCCGGTCTCGTCGGTCGCCCGGCTCAGCAGCACCGCGGGACCGCCGTCCCAGCGCCAGGCGGCGCGGAAACGCGTCAGGCACTTCGGCAGCACGTGCGCATCGAGCTGCGCATCGGCCCAGCTCCGGCCGCCGTCGGCGGAGACCTCGACCCGCCGGATGCGGCCCGCACCTGACCAGGCGATGCCGCTGAGCTGGTAAACGCCGCGCGGGCCGAGCGTCAGCCCCGCCGACGGGCTGGTCAGCAGCGACTTGACGCCCATCGGGAACGTGAACAGCGTTGCGCGTCCGTCCGCGCCGAGGTCCGAGTACTTCGACGTCTCGTCGCGCGTCAGCGCCGGGCGATCGGTGACTCGCAGCGAGCGCAGCCACTTGACGCACATGTTGCCTTCCCAGCCCGGCAGGAACAGGCGCATCGGGTAACCCTGGCCGGGCCGCAGCGGTTCGCCGTTCTGGCTCAGCGCGACGATCGCGTCGTCCAGCATCTTCTCCAGCGGCACGCTGCGGCTCATCACGGCCGCGTCGGCACCGTCCGCGATGACCCAGCGCGCCCCCGGTTTCAATCCCGCCTCTTCCAGCAATACGCCGAGCGGCACGCCGCCCCACTCGCTCGCGGACACGAGCCCGTGAATCTCGCCGCAGCTGCCGGACGGCGGCGTCGGCGCGATCATGGCGCCGCTGTTGCCCGAGCACTCCAGGAACTGGATGCGCGAGACCTGCGGATAGCGCCACAACTCGTCGAGGCTGAACGCGAGCGGCCGGTCGACGAGGCCGCTCAGGACGAGCCGGTGACGTGCCGGGTCGATGTCCGGGATGCCGCTGTGGTGCCGTTCGAAGTGCAGGCGGCTCGGCGTGATGATGCCGTCCAGCTGCTCGAGCGGCGTGCGCGAGACGCCCGAGCCGGTCGTGCCGGGCCGTGAACTGACCCCGACTCGTTCGAGCGTGACGTGCGGGGACGGCGCGCCGGCGGCGGCCATGCCGGCGCCGGGCGCGCGCATCCAGGGCTCGCGGGTCTCGCCGCGCGCGGTCGCGCACAGCAGGCCGGCCGCGGCAGCGCCTGCCTTCAGGAACAGGCGACGGTGCAGCAGGCCGTTGCCCGCCGCGTCGTCGCGGCCGTGGTCGTCGCTCATATCCCCCCCGATCGGCACGGCAACTGTTCCGCGCCGGGTCGTTTTGTTAGCCTGAGCCGCCTTGCGCCCCGCCTGCCGGCATTCTAGGCAAGCACGGCGCCCGGCGGAAGCCGCGGCAGCGGACCGCCTCGCATCACGGAGACCCGAATGAGATTCATGCTGTGGACCCCTGTCGCCATTGCGCTGCTGCTCTCCGCCTGCGGCGATGGCGCCGCACCCGGCGGCGCCGGCGATACCGAGCCCTTTGCGAGCCGCTACGCGGCGATGCCGTCGCAGCCGCTGCTGTTGAGCGGCGCGACGATCCTGACCGGCACCGGTGAGCGCCTCGACGACGCCGACCTGCTGCTGCGCGACGGCCGCATCGCTGCCATCGGCCGCGATCTCGAGGCCCGCGACGCGGAACGCATCGATGCCGGCGGCCTCTGGATCACGCCGGGCCTGATCGACGTCCACTCGCACCTGGGCGTGTACGCGAGCCCCGGTGTGGACGCGCATTCCGACGGCAACGAGGCGACCGCGCCGAATACCGCCGAGGTCTGGGCGGAGCACAGCGTCTGGCCGCAGGACCCGGGCTTCGTGACGGCGCTCGCCGGCGGGATCACGACGCTGCAGATCCTGCCGGGCTCGGCGAACCTGTTCGGCGGCCGCAGCGTGACCATCAAGAACGTGCCGGGCCGCAGCGTCATGGACATGAAGTTCCCGGGGGCGCCGCACGGCCTGAAGATGGCCTGCGGCGAAAACCCGAAGCGGGTCTACGGAAGCCGCGGCCAGTCGCCGGCGACGCGAATGGGCAACGTTGCCGGTTACCGCAAGGCCTGGACGGCGGCGAGCAACTACCGCGAAAAGCGGGAACGTGCTGAGGCCGGCGAAGGCGACGCGCCGGATCGCGACCTGCAGCTCGACACGCTGGCCGGCGTGCTGGACGACGAGATACTCGTGCACAACCACTGCTACCGGGCCGACGAGATGGCCGTCATGCTCGACGTGGCCGAGGAGTTCGGTTATCGCATCACCGCGTTTCACCACGCCGTCGAGGCCTACAAGATCGCCGACCTGCTCGCCGAGCACGACGTCTGCGCGGCCGTCTGGGCAGACTGGTGGGGCTTCAAGATGGAGGCCTTCGACGGCATCCGCGAGAACGCGGCGCTGCTCGACGCGGCGGGCGCGTGCGCGATCGTGCACTCGGACGACCGCTTCGGCATCCAGCGCCTCAACCAGGAAACCGCGAAGATCATCGGCGCCGCGGCGACCGCGGGCATCGACATCCCGCCGGAGCGCGCGATCCGCTGGACCACGGCGAACGCGGCGCGGGCGCTCGGGATTCTCGACGAAACCGGCACGCTCGAGGAGGGCAAGATGGCCGACGTCACCGTCTGGAGCGGCAACCCGTTCAGCGTCTACACGATGGTCGAGCGCGTCTACATCGACGGCGCGCTGGCCTGGGACCGGCTCGATCCGGACGGCAACCCGGTGACCGACTT
Source organism: uncultured Woeseia sp. (assembly GCA_937925605.1). Classification (GTDB taxonomy): domain Bacteria; phylum Pseudomonadota; class Gammaproteobacteria; order Steroidobacterales; family Woeseiaceae; genus Woeseia. The sequence goes on along the minus strand of CALALV010000061.1, from coordinate 4,368 downwards.
CAGCCTCGGCACGACCACCGCCGGGGGTGCACCATGATCCGCCGGTTCGCCGTCGCGACGCTGCTCGCGCTGCCCGCCATGGGACTCGCAGACAGCTTCGCCATTACCGGCGCCCGCGTGCACACGGTAGGCCCGCAGGGAACGCTCGATGACGCGACGGTCGTCGTCGAGGACGGGCGCATCGTCGCGGTCGGCCGCGACGTCGACGTCCCGGCCGGGGCGCGGCAGATCGACGGCAGCGGCAAGATCGTCACGCCCGGCCTGTTCTCTGCGATCGGCAATCTCGGCGTCACCGAGGTCAACGCGGTGGACGGCACGGTCGACTACGTCCAGCGCGGCGATGACTTCACGGCCAGCTTCGACGTCGCCGATGCGTACAATCCGCGCTCGACGCTGATCCCGATCAATCGCATCGAAGGTGTCACCCGGGCCGCCATCCTGCCGGCGAGTTCCGGCCGGCCCGACGAACTCGGTAACACCAGCAACGTGATCTCGGGGCTCGGCGCGGTCGTCAGGCTCGCGGGCATCGACGCCGTCACGCGGCGCCGGGCCGTGCTGGTCGTGAACCTCGGCGAGAGCGGCGGCCGGCTCGCGGGCGGTTCGCGCGCCGCGGCGCTGCTCAGCCTGCGCAACGCGTTCGACGACGCGATCGACTACGCGGCCCACCGCGACGACTACGCCAGCGGCAACCGCCGCGACTACTCGCTGAGCCTTCCCGACCTGGAGGCGCTGGCCGACGTGTTCGACAGGCGCGTGCCGCTGCTCGCGTACGCGGACCGCGCCAGCGATATCCGCGTGCTGCTCGCGCTGGCCGGCGACTATGAACTGCCGCTGATCGTCGCCGGCGGGGCCGAGGCCTGGCTGCTCGCGGACGAGCTGGCCGCCGCCAACGCCGGCGTGGTCCTGTCCTCGGTCAACAACCTGCCCGGCTCCTTCGACGAGCTCAATGCGCGCCTCGATGCGCCGGTGCTGCTCGAGACGGCCGGCGTGCGCGTGAGCTTCGGCATGAATCGCAACATGCAGGATCACAATGCGCGCAACATCACGCAGGCCGCAGGGATCGCGGTTGCGAACGGCATGACCTGGGAGGCCGGGCTGCGGTCGATAACGCTGACCCCGGCGGAGCTGTTCGGGGTGGCGGCCACGACCGGCAGCATCGCGGCCGGCAAGGACGCCGACCTGGTGCTGTGGCCCGACGACCCGCTCGAGCTGACGAGTTACCCGGAACAGGTGTGGATCCGCGGCGAGGCGGTGCCGATGCAGAGCCGCCAGACCCTGCTGCGCGACCGCTACCTGGATGCCGGCAGCGCGGTGCCGCCCGCGTATCGGCGCTAGCGGCGGCGCGCTTCAGCCGAGCGCGCGCTCGAGGTCCGCGAGCAGGTCGTCGACCTGCTCGATACCGACCGACAGGCGCAGCAGGTCGGCGGGAATCGGGCTGTCGGGCCCCTCGATCGAGGCGCGGTGCTCGATCAGGCTCTCGACGCCGCCGAGCGAGGTCGCGCGGACGAACACGCGGCAGCGCTTCGCGACCTCAAGGGCCGCGTCGGCGCCGCCCGCGACGCGCAGCGACAGCATGCCGCCGAAACCGCCGCGCATCTGTCGCGCCGCGAGTTCGTGGCCGGGGTGCGACGGCAGTCCGGGGTAGAGCACGGCCGCGAGCTTCGGATGGCCGTCGAAATGCTGCGCGATCGCAAGCGCGCTGCGGCTCGCTTCGCGCACCCGCAGGAACAGCGTGCGCATGCCGCGCTGCAGCAGCCAGGCCTCGAAGCTCCCGAGTATCGCCCCGCCCTCCGCGCGCACGGCGCGAACCCGTTCCCAGCGCGCGTCCTCGCGCGCGGTCACCAGCGCGCCGGCAACGACGTCGCCGTGCCCGTTCAGGTACTTGGTCGCGGAATGCATGACGATGTCGGCGCCAAGCGCGAGCGGCTGCGTCAGCACCGGCGTGGGCACGGTCGAATCCACGGCCAGCGTTGCGCCGATCTCGCGCGCGACCTCGGCTGCGGCTGCGATGTCGATCACGTCCCAGGTCGGGTTGCACGGCGTCTCCACCCAGACGAGCCGCGTGCGTCCCGGCACCACGGCGGCGCGGATCGCCCCGGCATCGCCGCCGTCGTACAGGTCGAGCCCGATGCCCCACTGCGTGCAAAAGCTCCGCAGCCAGTGGCGCAGGCCCCAGTACATGACTCTCGGCGCGACCACGTGCTGGCCGGGTTCGAGCGTCTGCACGACGGCCATGGCCGCGGCCATGCCGGACGAAAACAGCAGCGCATCGCGGCCGCCTTCGAGTTCGACGAGCATCCGTTCCGCCGCGGCATAGCCGGGATTCTGGTCGCGGCCGTAGCTGTGGCCCGGTACCAGCAGTTCGTAGTCGGGGCCGCGCGCAAAGGTCGTCGACGGCTGGATCGGCGGGATCACGCCGCCGGTCGCGGGATCGGTGTAGTGCAGCCCCTGGGCGATGCGGGTCGCGACGTCGGTATCGTCATTCATGTCAGTGCTCTTGCCGGTCGGGAAGCCGGGCCCGCCGGCGCGCTGTCGGCACGCGCCGGATCGGTTGCCGGACGTGAATCATGCCTGCCGGCCGCACTCGCCGTAAACGCATCGCCCGGCGCCCGGGCTCAGCGCTGTCCCGCCTGCAGCCGGTCGAAATAGTCGCGCGCGGCGGCGCGGACTTTCGGCGCGAGCAGCAGCGTCGAGACCATCGTCGGGATGGCCATCGTCGCGTACATGCCGTCGATCAGTCCGATCACGGCACGCAGCGACGCGACGGCGCCCGCAACGATAAGCAGCGTGTAGAACCAGATGTAGGCCGTCTCGTAGCGCGTGCCGAACAGGAAGCCGGTGCACTTCGCGCCGTAGTAGCTGAAGGTCAGCACCGTGCTCAGGCTCAGGAAAAAGACCATGACGACCAGCAGGTAGCCGCCGAGGCCGGGGAACGCGGTCTCGTAGGCCTCGCTGGTCAGTGTCACCCCGATCGCGTCCCCCTGCCACACGCCGGTCACGAGGATCGCCAGCGCGGTGCAGGTACAGACGATCAGCGTGTCGACGAACGGCCCGACCATGGCGACCAGGCCCTCGCGCACCGGTTCGCGGGTGCGCGCCGCGCCGTGCGCCAGCACCTCGGTGCCAATGCCGGCCTCGTTCGAAAAGGCGCCGCGCTGCACGCCGATCAGGATTACCGTGCCGAGCGCGCCACCGGCGACCGAGTCGCCGCGGAAGGCGTCGTTGACGATCAGCGCGAGCGCGCCGGGAATTTCCGGCAGGTTCTTGAGCAGCAGTATCGCGGTCAGGATGAAATAGAACAGCACCATGAACGGCACGACGCGACTCGTGACGTTCGCGATTCTCTGGATCCGGCCGATGACTACCGCGAACACCAGTCCGCTCAGCAGGATGCCGAGCAGCAGGTCGAAGGTGAAGTGATCGTCGGCGCTGGTCATCCCGGCCGGGATTGCGACCACGTCACGGATCACCTGCACCAGCTGGTTGATCTGGAAGATAGGCAGCGTGCCGAACAGGGCGGCCACCGCGAACAGCCACGCGAGCGGCAGGTAGCGCCTGCCCAGGCCCTCGCGGATCACGTACATCGGGCCGCCCTGGATGTGCCCGGAATCGTCCGGGCCGCGGAACATGACGCCGAGCGTTGCCGTGTAGAACTTGGTCGCGATGCCGACGATCGCGGTGACCCACATCCAGAACACCGCGCCCGGCCCGCCCACCGTGATCGCGACGGCGACCCCGGTGATGTTGCCGAGCCCGAGCGTGCCGGACAGCGCCGTGGCCAGCGCCTTGAAATGGGTGATGTCGCCCTCGCTGCCCGGGTCCTGGTCGTACTTGCCGGTCAGGATCTCGAAGCCGTGCCCGAAATACCGGTACGGCAACGCCCGCGAATGAATGACGAAAAACAGCCCGCCGCCGACCAGCAGCACCACGAGCGGCGTTCCCCACATGAATGACGCGAAGGCGTCCAGCGCCGCGCCGATCGAATACATGCGCCGGTCCGTTAGCTCCGAAAGCTCAACACCCTAACGCGCCCGCAGCGCGCCTTCAAACGTACCGTCGGCGGCGGCCGTCAGGCCTGGACGACGTCGAGCAGCACGTAGCGCAGCAGGACCTCGTAGCTCGAGCGTTCCAACGCCAGGCCCGGAGGCAGTTCCAGCGTGTGGATCGGCGCATCGTCGAGTTCGCGGATCTCCTGGTAGAGCTTCTCGCCGTGCCGGTACACCTTGTACTTGACGTCGCGGTGGTCGCCGAATTTCAGCAGCACCTGGCTTTCGGTCCAGTCCTGGATTACCTGTGCAGCCATCGTTTCAATTGCCCCTGTTGCCTGGTCGTGGTCGGAGTTCTTCCCTGTCCCCGTCCACGAGGTGC
>CALALV010000060.1 GCA_937925605.1 uncultured Woeseia sp. | reverse complement strand
CGCGCCCTACCAGCCCGGCACGATCGACGCGCGCTACCTGCCGTCGACCTGCCGGCCCTGATTCGTGCCGTTGCGGGCCCCTGCGCGGGCCGTGGCCGGAGCGCCCCCGGGACCGGATACGGCTTTGTATTGATTAAAATTCCTAACTGTGAACGGCCGCACAAAATGCAGTTGATCCGGGGATGCGGATCAGTGAGACTGTGAAATCGACATAACGCTCGGGGCTTTCGGGTAAACAGGCGCGCATGGCAGCAACGGCTTCTCAATCGCAGCTTTCGGGACTTCCCCGGCGCCTGGTGCAGGACGGTATCGTCTCCGAGGAGACGATCACGGAAGCCACCGAGGCCGCCCGGCGCGAAAAGCTGCCGCTGGTTGCCTACCTGGTCAACAACGAGCTCGCCGAATCGCGTGCCACCGCGGTCGCCGCGTCGCACGAATTCGGCGTGCCGCTGCTCGACCTCGACGCGATCGAGATCGACCTGGATTGCCTGCGCGCGGTCGACCAGAAACTGCTGAACAAGCACCGCGTGCTGCCGCTGCTGCGCCGCGGCCAGCGCCTGTTCCTCGGCATCGCCGACCCGACCAACCTGCAGGCGATCGACGACGTCAAGTTCCAGACCACGCTGCGGGTCGACCCGGTCGTCGTCGAGCAGGCCAAGCTCGAGGAGCGCATCACCAAGGCCCTCGAGGCGGTCGACACCTCGATGTCCTCGCTCGAGGACGACGACTTCGATCTCGAGAACCTCGACGTCTCGAGCGGCGAGGAAGAAGACGACGACGGCATCACCCGCGACGACGTCGACGACGCCCCGGTCGTCCGCTTCGTCAACAAGGTGCTGCTCGACGCGATCAAGCGCGGCGCGTCGGACATTCACTTCGAGCCCTACGAGAAGATTTTCCGCGTGCGCACGCGCCTGGACGGCGTGCTCTCGGAAGTGGCGCAGCCGCCGGTCGCGCTGGCCAACAAGGTCTGCGCGCGCCTGAAGGTCATGTCGCGCATGGACATCGCCGAGCGGCGCGTGCCGCAGGACGGCCGCATCAAGATGCGCCTGTCGAAGAACCGTGCCATCGACTTCCGCGTCAACACCTGCCCGACGCTGTTCGGCGAAAAGATCGTGCTGCGTATCCTCGACCCGTCGAGCGCCAAGCTCGGCATCGACGCGCTCGGCTACGAGGACAAGCAGAAGTCGCTGTACCTGAAGCACCTGAACAAGCCCTACGGCATGATCCTCGTCACCGGCCCCACCGGCTCCGGTAAGACGGTGTCGCTGTACACGGGCCTGAACATCCTCAACACCGAGGATCGCAACATCTCGACGGCCGAGGACCCGGCGGAAATCAACCTGCCGGGCATCAACCAGGTCAACGTCAATCCGAAGGTCGGGCTGACCTTCGCCTCGTCGCTGAAGGCCTTCCTGCGCCAGGATCCGGACGTCATCATGGTCGGCGAGATCCGTGACCTCGAGACCGCCGAGATCGCGATCAAGGCCGCGCAGACCGGCCACCTCGTGCTGTCCACGCTGCACACGAACGACGCGCCGAAGACGCTCACCCGCCTCGTGGACATGGGCGTGAAGCCCTACGCGATCGCGACCTCGGTCAGCCTGATCATCGCCCAGCGGCTGGCGCGCCGGCTCTGCGACAACTGCAAGGAGCAGCGCGAGATCCCGGCCGAGGCGCTGCAAAAGGAAGGTTTCAGCCCCGAGGAGATCGAGGCGGGCCTCGTCATCTTCGGCCCGAAAGGCTGCAAGAGCTGCAACGACGGCTACAAGGGTCGTCTCGGTATCTTCCAGGTCATGGAAGTGTCGGAGGCGATGGGACGCATCATCATGGAAGGCGGCAACGCGATGCAGATTGCCGACCAGGCCGACAAGGAGGGCGTGATCGACCTGCGCCAGGCCGGCCTGAACAAGGTCAGGGACGGGCTTACCAGCCTGGAAGAGATCAACCGGGTCACGATCGACTGACGCGGGCCGGCCGCGTTCGATCTGGCGTGAGCCACATTCACTATTCAGAGAACGACCATGGCGGAAACAGCAGTAGCCAGTAACACACCCTTCCTGTGGGAGGGCACCGACCGCAAGGGCAACAAGGTCAAGGGCAAGACCCTGGCCGCGAGCGAAGCCGCCGTCCGTGCCGACCTGCGCCGACAGGGCGTCGTGCCGAGCCGGATCAAGAAGCAGAGCGCCGGCCTGTTTGCCTCGGCCCAGAAGATCACGACCGGCGACATAGCGATCTTCAGCCGCCAGCTGTCGACGATGCTGACCGCCGGCATCCCGCTCGTGCAGTCCTTCGAGATCGTCGGCAACGGCCACGAAAACCCGTCGATGCAGAAGCTGATCCTCGCGATCAAGGCCGACGTCGAGGGCGGCAGCGCGCTAGCCGAGGCGCTGGCCAAGCACCCGCTGTACTTCGACGACCTGTTCGTGAACCTGGTCGAGGCCGGCGAGCAGGCCGGTGCGCTCGAGACGCTGCTCGACAAAATCGCCACGTACAAGGAAAAGACCGAGGCGATCAAGAAGAAAATCAAGAAGGCGCTGACCTACCCGGCCGCGGTCCTGGTCGTCGCCTTCGTCGTCACGATCATCCTGCTGATCTTCGTGATCCCGGCCTTCGAGGACCTGTTCCAGGGCTTCGGCGCCGACCTGCCGGCCTTCACCCGCATGGTGATCGACCTGTCGGTCTTCGTGCGCGAGAAGGGCTGGATACTCGCGCTCGGGGCCATCGCCGCCGTTTCCGCATTCATCTACTTCAAGAAACGCTCGCGGGCGATGCGCCAGTTCCTCGACCGCATGGCGCTGAAGATGCCGATCATCGGCCCGATCCTGCAGAAGGCCGCGATCGCGCGCTACGCGCGCACGCTGTCCACGATGTTCTCCGCCGGCGTACCGCTGGTAGAGGCGCTCGAGTCGGTCGCCGGCGCCACCGGCAACATCGTCTACGAGGAAGGCGTGCTGCGCATGAAGGACGAGGTAGCCACCGGCCAGCGCCTGCAGCAGTCGATGGAGAACACGGACCTGTTCCCCAACATGGTCATCCAGATGATCGCGGTCGGCGAGGAATCCGGCTCGCTCGACGAGATGTCGGCGAAGGTGGCGGACTTCTACGAGGAAGACGTCGACAACGCTGTCGACAACCTGTCGAGCCTGCTCGAGCCGCTGATCATGGCCACCCTCGGCATCCTGGTCGGCGGCCTCGTCGTCGCGATGTACCTGCCGATCTTCAAGATGGGCGCCGTAGTCTGAGGGACGCGACGCTGCCTGGACGTAACGCGCGGCGCCTCGACGGCGCCGCGTTTCATTTCGCACGAGGAAACGCTGTCCCCTGCCGATGATCGAACTGCTGGCCGCCCACCCCGCGCTGTTTCTCTCCGTCGCCGTCCTCGTCGCACTGCTGGTCGGCAGCTTCCTGAACGTCGTCATCCATCGCCTGCCGCTGATGATGCAGCGCGACTGGCGCGCGCAGTGCAGCGACTTGCTCGCCGACGAGGCGCCGGACCTGCCGGAAGGGCGTTTCGACCTGGTCATGCCGCGTTCGCGCTGTCCCTCCTGCGGCACGCAGATCACCGCGTTGCAGAACGTGCCGGTCGTCAGCTACCTCGTGCTGCGCGGGCGCTGCGCGGCCTGCGCCACGCGCATCTCGCCGCGCTATCCCGCGGTCGAGGCGCTGACAGCGCTGCTGACCGGCATCGTCGCGTGGCGCTTCGGCTTCGGCGCCGAGGCCGCCGCCGGCATCCTGCTGACCTGGGCACTGATCGCGATCACCTTCATCGACTTCGATCACCAGCTGATCCCGGACTCGCTGTCGCTGCCGCTGGTCTGGACCGGGCTTGCCCTGTCGCTGTTCCATCCCCTGCCCGGCGCCGAGGTGCTGTTCGTCGCGCCGAAGACCGCCATCGTCGGCGCGCTCGCCGGCTACCTGTCGCTGTGGAGCGTGTATCACCTGTTCCGGCTCGCGACCGGCAAGGAGGGCATGGGCTACGGCGACTTCAAGCTGCTGGCGGCGCTCGGCGCCTGGCTGGGCTGGCAGGAATTGCCGATGATCATCATCCTGTCGGCGCTGGTCGGCGCGGTGGTCGGCGTCGCGTTGATCGCGCTGCGCGGCCGCGACCGTAACGTGCCGATGCCGTTCGGGCCGTTCCTCGCGGCGGCCGGCTGGATCGCGATGATCGCCGGTCCCGAATTGCGTGACTGGTGGTTGCGCCTCGTGACATGAGCGCCGCGACCGAGCCGCTGCGTATCGGCCTGACGGGCGGCATCGCCAGCGGCAAGAGCACCGTGGCCGACGCCTTCGCCGAACTCGGCGTGCCGGTCATCGACACGGACCTGATCGCGCGCGAAGTCGTCGAGCCGGGGCAACCGGCCCTGGACGAGATCCGCCGGACCTTCGGCGCCGGGGTCATCGACGCCGGGGGCCACCTGGACCGGGCCGCGATGCGCCGCCGCGTGTTCGCCGACCCGGCCGAGCGCCGCCGGCTCGAGGCGATCCTGCACCCGCGAATCCGTGACCTGACCTTCGCCCGCGCCGCCGCGGCCGGCGGTCCTTACCAGCTGATCGTCGTCCCGCTGCTGGTCGAGTCGCCGATACGCCGGCGCATGGACCGGGTGCTCGTGGTCGACGTGCCCGAGTCCCTGCAGCTCGAGCGCCTGCTCGCCCGCGACGCCGGAGAACCCGCCCAGGCCCGGGCCATGATCGATGCGCAGGCCAGCCGGGCACGCCGCCTCGCGCTCGCCGACGACGTCATCGACAACGCCGGCAGCATCGAGGCCACCCGCGAACAGGTCCGGCGCATCGACCGTCGCTACCGGGGCCTCGCCGGGGCTGGCTGAATCGCGCGGGCGTCGCCATCTTGCGTCATTTGCTGTCTCTACGGGCGTGGCGCAGAATAGCGCGATGGTCAGAGCCGCCAGCAGCGTCGAACAATCCGGTACGAAACGCGCCATTAGCGACTACGAACAACCGCTGAACGAGCGCATGCGCACCTTCATGCGGCTGGAATTCCTCTACCAGCAACTCCTCTACAACAGCGAGCAGGAGGCCGACTGGGCGACCCGCGCCGCGCTGTCGAGCCTGCTCGAGATCATGGCCATACTCGGCCGCGGCGACGTCCGTTCGGACGTGCACAAGGAGGTCGACCGGCAGCTGGAGGCGCTGGAGCGCTTCCGGACCCGTCCGGGCGTCGACAGCCGGCGGCTCGCGTCGCTGATCGGCAACCTGAGCCGCCAGCGCGACGCGCTACGCGCGATCGGCGCCGCATTCCTGCAGCCGCTGAAGGAATGCGAATTCCTGAGTTCGATCAAGCACCGCAGCGCAATACCGGGCGGGACCTGCGAGTTCGACCTGCCGGAGTACAGCCACTGGCTGCGCCAGCCCTGGGCGCGACGCCAGCAGGATCTCGAGACCTGGCTCTCGATCGTGCGGCCGGTCTGCGACACCGTGGTCGAACTACTGTGGCTGATTCGCGAGAGCGCCGTACCGCAGGACAAGGTCGCGATCAACGGCATGTACCAGTACACGATGCAGAAGGACGCGCACTGCCAGATGCTGCGCGTCTCGCTGCCGGGCGACAGCCCGCTGTTCCCGGAAATCAGCGGCAGCCAGCACCGCTTTACGATCCGCTTCCTCGAGTGGTCGACGATCGACCGACGCGCCGTGCAGACCGGGCACGACGTCGACTTCCGCCTCAGTATCGGCTGAGCTTCCCGCCCGCTTCCGCGCGCAGCCTGTCGAGCACCGGCCCGTCCGCGGGCAGCAGCTCGGCGGCGTCGATCGCGTGCGGATGTCGCCAGGCGAGTGCCTGGCCGTCGCGGCCCGCCGGCGTCCCACGCCAGGCATGCACGAGGAAAAACTCGAGCGCGACGTCGAGATGCTCGTAGTCGTGTTCCAGGCGCAGGAAGTGCGAGGCCTCGAGCACGCGGATGCCGAGTTCTTCGTCGAGCTCGCGGAGCAACGCGGCGCGCGGCGATTCGCCGCGCTTCAGCTTGCCGCCGGGGAATTCCCACAGGCCGGCGAAGGGCGAGTCGCCGAGCCGCTCGCTGAGCAGGATGCGGCCGTCCTGCGCGCGCAGGATGCCCGCGGCGACGGCCACCCGCTTGCGGCTCATCGCCTGCCGGTCAGCTCAGCCGGCCGTGGCACTGCTTGTATTTCTTGCCGGACCCGCAGGGACAGGGCTCGTTGCGACCGACCTTGCGCTCGCCGCGCACGAACGGCGACTGCGGCTCGGCCTGCGGACGCGGACCGGGGATCGGCGCGCCGCCCCCGCCGGCCGCGGCAGCCGCCGGCT
>CALALV010000059.1 GCA_937925605.1 uncultured Woeseia sp. | reverse complement strand
GCGCCGCAGGCCATCCGGCCGGCCCGCGCGCGCAAGCTCAGCGACCCAGCAGCCGCATCTCGCGCGCCGGGTTGCGCGGCAACACGAGTTCCTCGTCGGCCACGCCGCTCGCGGCCGGCTTGCCGAGCCGCGGCACGGTCACGGTCGTCGCCGCCGGGCAGCCGAGGCCGTCGCGGTAGTCGAGCGCGGCCGCGAAACGGGCCTCCAGCGGATCGCCGAGCGCGCGGCTGAAGTCGTCCGCGACCTGGCAGCCCGGCAGCGGCGTCGTCTGCACGGCCGCGTTCTGCGGCGAGAAGCCGTCGGCGTAGTCGCCGAAGCCCTTGTCGTTCTCGCCGCGGAACTGGATCGTGAAGTAGGTCGTGCCGCAGTTGTCGGTCGGGTAGAAGCCGTAGGGCTTGCCGCAGGTCGTCGAGCCGACCTGGATCACCTCGATGTCGACGCCGCGCAGGCCGTTCATGATCGACTCGCTGGCCGAGCAGGTTCCCGGGCCGGTCAGCACGAACACGCGGTCGAGGTCGAGCGACGGCAGCGACTGGCCGTTCGTGTCGGTGTTGTAGAACGGAATCGGCTCCAGCGGCTGGCCCGTCACCGGGTTCGTCGACGGGTACTTGTCGTTGAAACTCAGCAGCTCGAAGGTGCGGCCGCCGGTCGCCTGCGCGCCGGCAATCATGTAGGCGAACTCGCTCGCGATGTACAGGAAACCGCCGCCGTTGTAGCGCAGGTCGACGACCAGGTCGGTCACGTTGTCGGCGGCGAGCTGGGTGATCGCGTCGGCCAGCTGGCCTTCCGCGGTGGCGATGTGGTCGTTGAACAGCAGGTAGCCGACGTTGCCGGTCGTCGTCGAGACCGACTGCACGAACTGCACCGGGTCGGAGGTGATGATGGCCGAGGTCATCGAGATGTCGCGCTCGGTGCCGTCGGGATCGCGCACGCGGAAATTGTGCGTCTCGCCGGCAGCCGACGGGAACAGGCCTGCATTCAGCGTGTCGGTGTCGCTGCCATTGATGACGTCCACGCCGTCGATCTCGAGCAGCTCCGCACCGCGCACGAGCCCGGCGGCCGTTGCCGGCGTATTGGGGTCGGTGTAGGCGACGAGGACCTCGCGCGGCGGAGCCGAGGCGAGCAGGGCGAACTGCGCGCCGTAGCCGGCGCTGGCCCCGGACTGCGACAGCTCGAACCACTCGTCCGAGGGGATCGTGAAGTGGAACTTGTCCTTCGGCGCGCCGGAGGCGGTCAGCTCGTCGGTCTGCAGTTCATCGAAATAGACCAGCGGATCATCGAACAGCGCCGGGTCCTGGTCGACGATCTCGTCGTACCAGAGGTAGGTGTCGTTGCTCCACGAACGCAGGAAGTTGTTCTCGTCCGTCGTCGTGCCCTGGATGTCCGGGTAGGGCTGGTTCGTTGCCGGGTCGGTGCCGCTGCGCGGCGCGGCACAGCGCGCGGCGAAGGTGCTGGCGTCGAGGAACACGCCGGGCGACCAGTTGCCGCCGCTGCCGCCGCCGCCGCCTCCGCCGTTCCCGTTGCCGCCGCTGCTGCCGCCGCAGGCGCCGAGGGCGGCCGCCAGCGTGACTACCAGGGCGGGATAAAGGCGCTGCCGGAACTGCGGGCGGGTCGTCGGTCGGTCGTCCATGGCGGGCTCGATCCTTGCGAAAAACGGGAATGGTACATCCCCGGCAGGGGCGCGGCGAGATGCGTCGCGCGACCGGCGGGCGTCGTTGCGTGTAGTCTGTGCCCCCGTCGATAAGTTCCGGAAATCGCATGCCCGACATCACGATTTCGCGCCGCTTCTGCGGCCCGCCGCGGTCCGCG
>CALALV010000058.1 GCA_937925605.1 uncultured Woeseia sp. | reverse complement strand
CCGCGCGCGCCGCGGCGATCAACGCCGTCGTCGACGGCTGGCTGTACCGCGTGCCGGGTTACAAGGCGGAGCAGTTGGAGAAGCGCTGGGAAGACCTGCTCGCCCCGCTGGACGACGAGGACGAATAGCCGGCACGCGCCGCGCGCGACAAAAAAAATCCCGCCGGGCTCCCGGGCCCGGCGGGATCATCTCGCGGATCGGTCAGTGACTGCCGGCGGTTCGATCGTCCGTACGATCGACCACACGATCGGCCGTTCTGCCTGCGATCAGCTCAGCGGCGGCGGTTGATCCGCTCCCCGCGCCGGTCGAGGCGGTTGTCGATCCGCTCGCCCTTGCGGTCCAAGCGGTTGTCGATGCGGTCGCCGCGACGATCGAGGCGGTTGTCGATCCGGTCGCCCCTGCGATCCAGGCGGTCGTCGATCCGGTCGCCACGCCGGTCCAGGCGGTTGTCGATCCGGTCGCCCTTGCGGTCCAGGCGCTCCGCGGCCCGGTCGTAGCCGTTCGCCTCGGCCCGCTCGGAGCGCCGGTCCAGCCGCTGGTCGATGCGATCGCCGCGCGCGTCGAGGCGCTGGTCCACGCGGTCGCCGCGCTGGTCCAGGCGCTCGTCGACGCGGTCGCCGCGCCGGTCGAGGCGTTCGTCGATGCGGTCCCCGCGGCGGTCGAGCCGGTTCTCGATGCGGTCACCGCGGGCGTCGAGGCGGTCCTCGATGCGCTCGCCCTCGTCGGCCAGCGCCGGCAGGCTCGCGAGGCCGACGGCGGCAATCAGCAGGCTTTTCCGTAATGTCCTGATTTTCATTGATTTACTCCCTGTAAAACGCGGTTTTTCGCTGGCTGTTGCAGAATCAACGCGGCCGGCCGCGATCGGTTGACCGGCCCGGCGGCCCGCGATGTGAAAAACGAGGAGGACGGCCCGTGCCCACGATGCCCGACCTGCTGCTGTTCGACTACGGCGGCGTGCTGCTGCGACTCAACGACCCGCTGAAACTGTTCGGCGTCGGCGGCACCCACGCCGGGTTCGCCCGCCGCTGGCTGGCCTCGCCTGCCGTGCGCGCGTTCGAAACCGGCCGGGCGGGGACGGAAGAGTTCGCAGGGCGCGTGGTCGCCGAGTTCGGCCTGCCCTACGGGCCGGCCGAGTTCATCGAACGTTTCGACCGCTGGCCGGGCACGGTCGGCGCGGCGACCCGCGCGCTCGTGCGCGCACTGCCGGGGTCGATCGACTGCGCGATCCTGTCGAATACGAACCCGCGGCACTGGGAGCGCCAGGACATCGCGGGCGATTTCGGCGGCCGCATCGGGCGCCTGTTCCTGTCCTACGAGATGGGCTGCCTGAAGCCCGACCTCGACGCGTTCCGGCACGTCATCGACGCGACCGGTGTGGCCCCGGCGTCCGTGCTGTTCATCGACGACAGCCCGGTCAACGTCGCCGCGGCGCGGCGCGCGGGCCTCGCCGCGCGGCACTGCCCGGACGTCGATGCGCTCGAGGGCGTGCTGCGCAATGCCGGCGTCGTCGCCTGAGGCTCAGTCCGCGCGGTCGCCGCGCACGATGACGGAGAAGCCGTCGAAGAAGTACTCGCGGTTGCCGTCGCTCACGGTGTAGTCGCCGGCCGTGCCGTCGCGAATCGCACGAAACGCGTCGGCCATCGCGACGATGTAGCGGCCGTCGACGACCGGCACGTTGTGCGCGGTGTAGGCATGGTCGTAGGCATCCGCCATGGCCGCGAGGCGCGCGGCGCTCCCGGCATAGAGCTCGAAGTCGGAACCCTCCAGGTGCGTGTACAGCGGCGCGAGGTAGAACGTGTCGCCGGTAAACAGGATCCGGTTCTCGCGGTCGAGCAGGCACAGCGCGTCGGGGGCGTGTCCCGGTACCAGCACGACTTCGAGCCGGCGCCCGCCGAGGTCGATCACTTCGCCGTCCTCGACGGTCTTCGCGATTTCGAAAGGCTCGCTGCGGAACGTGGCCGGGTCGAAGCCGTCGGGCAGCGGCTTCCAGACCCAGCCCTCCTTCAGGAATCCAGCGACGTCCGACGGCTCGCTGCCCCCGGCGCGCTCGCGCGTGTAGTCGGTCGCGGTGCCCCAGACCGTGTCGAACTGGTGATTGCCGCCGACGTGATCGTAGTGCGTGTGCGAGTTCAGGACGATGACCGGCAGTTCGGTGAGCCCGTCGACGACGCGGCGCATGTCGCCGATGCCGAGCCCGCTGTCGAACAGGAGCGCGCGTTCCTCGCCGGTGACCAGGAACGAGATGACTTCCTCGAACTGGCCCGGCTCGTAGATCGCGTGGACGCCGTCGGAGACGCGGTAGACCTCGAACCAGTCCTGGTCCTGCGGGATCTTCTCGAACGCCGCCCACTCGGGCCGCGGCAGCGCATCCCACCAGCGGTCCTTGCCGGCGCCGCGGTTCTGCACCTGCGCGTTGTCGGCCCGTGCCCGCGCATCGTCGTCCTGAACCGGCGCCTGACCGCCCGGCGCCGGCGCCTCGGCGCCGCAGGCCGCAAGCAACAGCAGCACGCCGCTCAGCAGCATTCGCATCGTGGTCTCGCCTCGTCTCTGCAACCGCCAGCGACTCTAGCAGAACCGCGCGCCGGCGCTTGACAGCCTGCATGCTATAGGTAACCATCTGGTTACATATGAAGCCCGAATCGATGGACAAGGTGTTCCAGGCACTGGCCTCGGCGGTCCGCCGCGAGATCCTCGACATCGTGCGCGACCGGCCCGGCTGCGCGGTGACCGAGGTCGCGAAGCGCTTCGACGTCAGCCGCGTGGCAGTGCTGAAGCACCTGAACGTGCTCGAGGAGGCCGGCCTGCTGGTGTCGGAAAGAAAGGGCCGGCGCCGCTGCCTGTACGTGAACACGGTGCCTATCCAGATGATCCACGAGCGCTGGACCACGGAGTACAGCGCGCTATGGGCCGGCAAGCTGACGGCCCTCAAGTACCGGCTCGAAGAAGCGTCCGGAAACTGACAGGAGACGACGATGGCCAGTTCGCCCGACAAGATGGTGCAGTCCATGATCGACAACCTGCCGGAAAAGACCGGCAAATCCCTGCCCGAGTGGCTGAAGGTGGTGAAGGCGGCGAAGCTCGACAAGCACGGGCAGATCGTGGCGCTGCTGAAGAAGGAGCACGGCGTCGGCCACGGCTACGCGAACCTGATCGCGCACCAGCACCTGTCGGGTGGCAAGGACGCGGGCGGCGACGATCTCGTCGCGGCGCAGTATGCCGGGCCGAAAGCCGAACTGAAACCGATCTACGACGCGGTGACGAAGGTCGTGTCGGCCCTCGGCAAGGACGTGGAGATAGCGCCGAAGAAGACCTGCGTGTCCTACCGGCGCTCGAAGCAATTCGCACTGATCCAGCCGTCGACCAAGACGCGCGTCGATCTCGGCATCAATCTCAAGGGCGTGAAACCGTCGGGACGCCTCGAGGCGTCGGGCAGCTTCAACGCGATGGTGACGCACCGGGTGCGGCTCGAGAGCAAGGCCGACGTGGACGCTGAAGTGAAGAAGTGGCTGAAAGCCGCCTACGACGCCGCCTGAGGCGGCCCTGATACGGGGGAATGACCATGAACGAGACCTCGACGGCCGGTCCCGCGGCCGAACTGCCCGAAGGCGACGTCGGGCAGGCCGGCAAGTCCGTCTATCGCGTCGTGATCCGCGCACCGATCGACAAGGTGTGGGCCGAACTGACGCGCACGGACGCCGTGCTGCCGTTCTTTTTCAACGCGGTCTGTCATACGACCGAACTCGGCCGCGGCGCGCCGGTTCGCATGCGCTCGAAGGACGGCAAGTACACGTCCGTCGTCGGCGAGGTCCTCGAGTTCGAGCCGCCTCACCGTTACTCGCACAGCTTTCGCTTCACGCAGTTCGACGACCCGGAGTGCGTCGTGCACTACCGGCTGAAAGAAGTCGACGGCGGCACCGAGTTCACGCTGATCAACGAGAACGTCCCGGCCGGCACGAAGACCGAGAAGTACATGACGCAGGGCGGCACGTTCATCACCGAGAACCTGAAAGCAATCGTCGAGACAGGCCGGCCGACCGCCGGCGGCCGCTTCGCGCTGACGATGATGGGACTGTTCGCCGTGTTCACGCCGGCGCGCTGCAAGAGCGAGCACTGGCCGCTCTAGCCAGTGCGCGGCGCTGCACTCGGCATCGCGCGCTGTCGCAACGGGGCGACAGCGCGCGCGTCCGCAAGTACCCGGAATCGGGTGCATCTTTCCCGACCGGCAGGCAATGAACCCGGTGGCGCTTGCGCCCCGCGGGTGCGGGTTCGATAATCGCGCCACCTGGGCAAGCAGGCCGTCGACGGTTCGCCCGTTGCCGATCCGTAGCGCGACCTGCGAGGGGTTCGTACGATGCGTCACCTCGCTCCCGTCGTGCTGTGCACGCTGCTCGGCTCCTGCGTCAGTAATCCACCGACGACTCCCGCGGACCTGGTCGCGCGGGGTGAGCAGCTCTTCCTGTTCGAGACCTTCGAGGGCAACGGCCGCACCTGCGGCAGCTGTCACCGGCCGACCGACAACTTCGGGCTTACGCCCGCGTTCATCGCGACGCTGCCCGACGACGATCCGCTGTTCGTCGCGGAGCGCGTACCGGAACTCGGCAGGAATTTCGAGAACCCGCGGCTCATGCGCGAGTTCGCGCTGATCTTAGAGAACCAGGACGGTTTCGGCGATCTCGAGAACGATTTCAACATGCGTGGCATCCCGCACACGCTCGGCCTGTCCGTCTCGATCGCGAGCGCGAACGGCCCGCGCACGGGCTGGTCCGGCGACGGCGCGCCCGGCGACGGCTCGCTGCGCGCGTTCGCGACCGGCGCCGTGATCCAGCATTTCACGAAGACGACGAACCGCGTCGCGGGCGTCGACTTCCGGCTGCCGACGCCCGCCGAACTCGACGCGCTCGAGGCATTCCAGCTCTCGCTGGGCCGGCAGCAGGATATCGCGCTGCCGCTTCCGCTTGCGAGCGTCGTCGCGGCGCGCGGCCAGGCGCTGTTCATGGACAACACCAGCGGCAAGTGCAACGCCTGCCACTTCAATGCCGGCGCGAACGCCGATCCGCGCATCTTCGGTCTCGCGAACGACAATCGTAACTTCGACACCGGGGTCGAGGCGCTGCCCGACCAGCCGGCGAAACTGACCGGCGAAAAGGTCCCGCCCGACGACGGCTTCGGGGTTCCGGGCAACGGCGAGTTCAACACGCCGCCGCTGGTCGAAGCGGCGGACACCGGGCCTTTTTTCCACAACAACTCGGTCGAGACGATCGAGGGCGCGGTCGCGTTCTACAACGGCGACGCGTTCAACAACTCGCCGGCCGGCCAGCTCATCCGCGGCGCAACGGGCAGCGGGATCAATCTCGACGCGACCCAGGTCGTCGCCGTGGCCGCGTTCCTGCGCGTCATCAACGTGCTCGAAAACCTGCGGCAAGCCGAGGAATTGCTGGGCACCGTGCAAGACCGGCGCACGTCTCGCGAGCGCGGCGCCGTGCTGCTCGAGCGGGCGCGGGCCGAGAACGAGGACGCGCTGCAGGTGCTGTTCGGCGGCGGCCTGCACGCGGAGGCCCTGCCGGTGCTGCAGGAGGCCGACGCCTTGCTGGCCAGCGCGCTGGACGCCGGCGACGCGCGCCGGCGCGAGTACGCGCGGCAGGCCCTGGACAGGCAGCGGGCCGTACGCGCACTGATCGTATCGAGGTGAATGCCATGAAGATCCTGCCATTGACCGGCCTCGCCTTCCTGCTGCTGCTCGTCGCGCCGCCGGGCGGCGCACAGCTTATGACCGAGCGCTACGTCCCGATCGGCGAGTCGCCCGGAATCTCCGGCAAGGAAAGCACGATGGGCGAGATCACGGCCGTCGACCGGGCAGCGCGAACGCTGACGGTCGCCGGCGACGGCGGCGCGCGCGAGTACCGGGTCACCGCGGACACCCACGTCTGGCTCGACCGGACGCGCTGGCGCCTGAGCAACACCGACGGCAGCTACAGCGACTGCGAGGTTGGCGACTACGTGGAAGTCATGCACAGCGCCGACGACCCGGCGGTCGCAGCCTGGGTCAAGGTGCGCACGCGGGGCGCGCGCTGACCGTGGCTGCGCGAAACAAGGCCGGAGCAGCCGGCATTGCGCGACGACACGGCCTGCCCGGGTTGGCATTCAGTGCACTGCTGGCCCTGCCCCTGGCCGCGATCGGCGAGGCTACTACCATAGAAAGCGGCGGGCGCAGCGTCACCTTCAGCGAGGACGTCCCGCGCGAACACACGGGCTACGACAGCGCCTGGCACTACGCCCACGCGGTGCGGGCCGGGGACTTCGTGTACATCTCGGGCGTCATCATCGGCGCCGGCCCGGACGACAGCCTGCCGCTGTCGACCGAGCGCTTCCGGGAGGAGACCGAGCGCGTGTTCGCGACGATCGAACGCTTCCTCGCGACGGCCGACGCGAGCCTGGCCGACGTCGTCAAGATCAACACGTTTCACGTGCTCGACGGTCGCGCCAGCTCGCTCGGCATCGATCAGCAGGCGCTCGTCATCGCCGGGGTCCGCGACCGCTACGTCGTCGAGCCGTACTCGGCGTGGACGGCGGTCGGCACGACGGGACTGTTCAGTCCGCGCGGCATCGTCGAGATAGAGAT
This sequence comes from uncultured Woeseia sp., assembly GCA_937925605.1. Taxonomy (GTDB): domain Bacteria; phylum Pseudomonadota; class Gammaproteobacteria; order Steroidobacterales; family Woeseiaceae; genus Woeseia. The sequence continues at coordinate 9,862 of CALALV010000058.1, read as the reverse complement.
GATCGCCTACGCGCCGGCCGGCCACGACAACTAGCGCGCGGCGCCGCGCGCTCATGCCGAAACCGAAACCTGCGCCCGGTAATATTGCGCGTACAAGCCGATCATGCGGCGGTTACACTGGGCCGCAAGCGATCACGGACGCGCATGCTGAAACCTCTCGCCAGGCTGATTCTGAAGGCGACCGGCTGGACGCTGGTCGGCGCCGCGCCGCGCGAGCGGAAAGCCGTCATCATCGCGGCGCCGCACACGTCCAACTGGGACGGCTTCTACCTGATCGTCGCCAAGATCGCGCTCGGCGTGCGCCTGCGCTTCTTTGCCAAGCACACGCTGTTCTGGTGGCCGCTCGGTCCGCTCCTGTCCGCAATGGGCGCGATCCCGGTCGAGCGCAGCAGGAGCGGCGCCAACGTCGACAAGCTCGTGCGCCTGTTCGGCGAAAGCGACGAGCTGCTGCTCGCGCTGGCGCCGGAGGGCACGCGCCGCTGGCGGCCCTACTGGCGCAGCGGTTTCTGGCGCATCGCGACGGCCGCGCGCGTGCCGCTGATCCTCGCCTTCATCGACTACGACGGGAAGCGGCTCGGCATCGGGCCGCAGCTCGACACCGGGGACGGCCTCGAGCCGACGATGGACCGCATCCGCGAGTTCTACGCCGGCTGCGGCGCCGCGAAGCCGGCCAACATGGGGCCGATCGAACTGAAGCCGGCGACCGACTGAGCGGCGCGTTGCCGCCCGCAGCGGGCTGTGGCCCAATACGCGCTTGCCCCGCCCGGAGCCGGGTCCGCATGGTCCACGCAAGATACCTGCTGCTGCTCTGCGCGCTCAGCGCGCCGTTCGCCGTCGCCGACGACTGGCCGCATTTCGGCGGGGGCCTGCACGGCCGGCAGTATTCCGCGCTGACGCAGATCACGGCCGACAACGTCGCCGACCTCGAGGAAGCCTGGCGCCTGCGTACCGGCGAACCGTCGGCCGGCTACCGCGCGCGCTTCGCGTTCTCCGCGAACCCGATACTCGCCGAGGGCCGGCTCTATTTCCCGACCGGCAACGCGGTCGTGTTCGCCGCGGACCCGGCGACGGGCGAGATTCTCTGGCGCCACGACGTCGGCCTGCCGAAGGACAAGTACTACGACGAGAAGGCGAACCGCGGCGTCACGTCCTGGGTCGACGCGGAGGCGCCGCCCGGCAGCGCCTGTCGGCACCGAATTTTCGTCGGCACCCTCGATGCACGGCTGGTCGCGCTGGACGGCGGCAGCGGCAGGCCCTGCGCGGACTTCGGCGACGGCGGCACGCTGCGGCTCGACACCGGCATGCGCGTCGCGCCGATCGAGGATGACTATCACTACACCGTGACCTCGCCGCCGGTCGTCGTCGGCGACGTGCTGGTCGTCGGTTCCGCGATCGGCGACAACCGCGCCGCCGAATCGGAGCTGGGCATCGTGCGCGGCCTCGATGCGCGCAGCGGCCGCGAGCGCTGGCGCTGGGATCCGGTTCCGCGCGATGCCGCCGATCCTGCGCACGCCGGCTGGGATCCCGAATCCGCCCGGCGCACCGGTTCGGCGAATGCGTGGGGGCCGCTGGCCGCCGACCCCGCGCTCGGCCTCGTCTACGTGCCGACCGGCTCGGCGAGCCCGGACTTCTACGGCGGCGAGCGCGTGGGCGACAACCGCTACGCGAACTCGCTGGTCGCGCTCGACGCGGCGTCCGGCGAACTGCGCTGGCACTACCAGCTCGTGCACCACGACGTCTGGGATTACGACCTGGCCGCGCAGCCGACGCTCGTGGAGCTCGAGCACGGCGGGTCCGTCGTGCCCGCCGTGCTGCAGGGGACGAAGACCGGCCTGATCTTCACTTTCGATCGCCGCGACGGGACGCCGCTGTTCGCGATCGAGGAACGGCCGGTGCCGCAGGGCGCGGTGCCGGGCGAACAGCTGTCACCGACGCAGCCGTTCCCGGTCGCGCCGCCGCCGCTCGTGCGCCACGAGCCGGTCACGGAAGACGACGCGTGGGGCCTCGTGTGGTTCGACACGCGCGGCTGCCGCAAGCGCATACGCGCACTGCGCTCGGAAGGCATCTTCACGCCGCCGTCGCTCGAGGGCACGCTGATGCAGCCGGGCTACGCCGGCGGCATCAACTGGGGCGGCGTCGCGTTCGAGCCGCGCACGCACTACGCCGTGGCGCTGACCATGAACCTGCCGACCGAGGTCGCGCTGATCCCGCGCGACGAGCTGATGCGCGTTTACGAGTCCGGCGACTACGACGACTTCGAGTTTGCGCGCCAGCGCGGCACTCCCTACGGCATGCGCCGGCGCGCCTTCCTGAGCGCGCTCGACCTGCCCTGCGTCCGCCCGCCCTGGGGCGAGCTGACCGCCGTCGACATGCGCACGGGCAGGATCGCCTGGCAGCGCAAGGTCGGCACGATCCGCGACGTGGCCCCTGCCCCGGTGCCGAATCTCGAGCTCGGCACGCCCGGCGCGGGCGGGCCGATCGTCACGGCCAGCGGGCTCGTGTTCATGGCGGCGGTCATGGACGACAGCCTGCGGGCCTTCGACCTGCAGACCGGCGAGGAGCTCTGGGAGGGCCGGCTGCCCGCCGGCGGGCAGGCGACACCGATGACCTATTTCCTCGAGGAGACCGGCAGGCAGTACGTCGTCATCGCGGCGGGCGGGCACCCGAACGTCGGCACGACGCCGGGCGACTACGTCATCGCCTTCGCGCTGCCGGACTGATCCTGCGCGCGCTCAGAACGCGGCGACTTCCGCAACCGCCGTCCGGCTCCCGGCGTGTGCCGCGAGCGTGGACTCGACTCAGTCCGGCTTGACCACGACCAGGTCGGCGTCGAGCCGGTTCAGCGCGCGTTCGGCGGTCGAGCCGATGAACAGCTGCTTGACGGCGTTGCGGGCCACGGCGCCCATGATCACGGCCGTTGCGGCCAGCTTTTCGGCGATGCGCGGCAGTTCCTCGTCCGCCATGCCGGTGACGAGGTGAACGCGTTCCCCGGGAATCCCGTGGGGCTCGACGACCGCCCTGAAGCGCTCGGCGTGCTGCTCGCGCATTTCCTCCTCGATATCGGACAAGGGCAGCGACACGGGGATGTAGGCATTGTTCTCGGCCGCGGACGACGCAATGCGCGGGTCGAAGGCATGGAAGGCGTGGACTTCCCCCTTGACCGTCGCCGCGATGCGACTGCCGAGCTCGAGGATCGCGTCATCGAGCTGCGCCGGCTTGTCGTGTTTGTGGAACGGATCGACGGCCGCGACGAAACGGTGTTCGTCGGGCAGGAGTTCGCGCTTCGCGATCCAGAGCGGCATCGGGCAGCGGCGAATGAGCTGCCAGTCCTCGTTGGACAGGATCGCGAGCTGCAGCGCCGAGTGGTGCTCCGCGTCCTTGAACACGATGTCCGCCCCGCTCGCGACGGCATGGCGCACGACCCCGGCGTGTTCGGGGTGGTCCCAGACAGCCGTGGCCGACACCGTGATCCCGTGTTCGTCGGCCAGCTCGCGCGCGAGCTCGCCGAGATCCTGTTTGACGTTCGCCACCGCGCGCGTGCGGGAGGCCTCCAGCCGGCTCTTGTCGTACAGCGGATGACCCAGCATGTAGTCGTTGTAGTGGACGGCCAGCAGTTCCAGTTCGGCGCCGCTCGCCTTGGCGAACCAGGCGGCCCGCTGCAGGGCCTGGGACCGCGGATTGCGCTCGTCGACGACGCAGAGCAGCTTCCTGAATTCCTTCATCGGGGTTCCTCGCCGGCATGCCCGGCGGCCTGGCATTTCGCGCAGCCTGGATTGTCACGCCACGGCGCGATCGAGCGGATACTGGAAACTACGGAGGCCCGTTCGGCCAATGCGGACTTGCCGCCGCATCGACGCGTATTGCGGCTCAGCCCGCGCCGGCGACGTCCCGCAGCACGGCGCCGACGGCGTAGGCCAGCATGGCCGCGCTGCTCCCGGACAGCGCGGTCGCGAGTCCCTGTCTGAGCGGGCCACCCCCGGCGACGGCGCCCTTCAGAGCACCGATGCCGAAGAACGCGAGGACGCTGACCGCGAAACTCGCGAGGAAGCGCGCCTCGCCCGCGAGCGCGCCCGACACCAGCGGCAAGAGCGGCAACGAGCCTACCGCCACGAACGCGGCGAAGGTGCTGAGGCCCGAGCGCCACGGGCGCGGCGGATGCAGCGAGAGACCGTGCTCCTCGACCAGCATCGTCTCGATCCAGCGCTCGCGGTCCGCGGTGATCACCGCGACGGCCCGCTCGAGGTCCTGCCCCTCGAAGCCCTTGCGCGCGAAGATTTGCCGTATCTCCTCGCGTTCGCCGTCCGGCAACTCGCGGACATGTTCGAGTTCCTCCGCCCGCGCCTGCTCGAGGAACGCAAGCCGCGTGCGTGCGCTCTCGAAGTTGCTGATCGCCATGCTGAAGCCGTCGGCCAGCAGGTTGGCCGCGCCGAGGACGATGGCTACGCCGGGCGCGAGGCCGGCGCCGACCGAGCCGGCGACGATCGCGAGCGTCGTTACGCAACCGTCGATGCCGCCGAGCACGGCGTCGGCCAGGTAGCTCGGCCGCGGCGGCTGCGCGAGTCGCCGCCGGATCGCCTCCGGCGTGTGCGTCGCCCTCAGATCGGGGCCGGTGTCGCTCATGGGCCGTCGCCGTCACCTGCCGTTGGCACGACGAGCATATCGCAGGGCACGTGATCCAGCACGGCCTCGACCGTGCTGCCTATGCCGCCGCCGCGCCCGTCGCGACCGCCGTTTACGCCGCAGACGACGAGCGACGCGCCGAGTTCGGTCGCGATTCCCGGCAACAGCTCGGCGACCGGGCCGCTCTTCAGCAAGCGTTGCGGCGGTTCGACTCCGTGCCGGCCTGCCAGCGCCGCCAGCGCCTCCGCACGCACGGCGCGAAGGTTCTCGCGGATCGCCTCGATCGGCAAGCGTTGCGACTTGATCGCCCGGATTGCGGCATCGCCGATCGCCGGCAGAGGATCGAAGGCATGGAAGACGTACAGGACCGCGTGCAGCGCGCGGGCGATCTCCTTGGCGGTCCGCACGATTCGCTCGTCGGCCGCGCCGTCCGCCGCCAGGTCGACGCTCGCCACGATGCGTGCGCGCTCCACGGGCAGTTCGCCGGCCTTGACCAGCCACAACGGAACGCGCGTCTCCCGGACGAGGTTCCAGTCCGCGTGCGTGATCGACGCGCGGGCGCGCGCGCTGTGGTAGCGCGTTCCCTTGACGAGCAGATCGGCCTGCGTCCGCGCCGCCTCGGCGAGAGCGCTGCCGTGGCGCGACCGGTCCCACACGGCACGGCCGTCGACCCGCAGGCCGGAATTGCGCAGTCGCCCGGCCTCGGCCTCCAGCGCCTGCTGCGCAGCCCCGGTTGCCGCGTCGCCGACGGCGCGCGCCGCGGCCGCGAGTTCTGCGCCCGCATCGGCCAGGTACGAGCTGTAGCAGGAAGTGAACAGCGACAACCTGGCTCGATAGCAGCGGGCCAGGCGCGCGGCACGCTCGATGAGCTGCTGGTTGTCGCCGTCCGCATCGAGGATGGCCAGGATGCGTCGCGGGGCCTTCACATGCGCCTCCTCGCCACCCGCCGCGGGTCGCTCAGGCGTGCATCGTCAGCACGCTCGCCGTGCTGTCGTATAGATAATGCCGGGTCACCCCGCCGAACAGCCGCTCGCGAAACCGGCTGCGGCTGTAGGAACCGATCACGAGCAGGTCGGCACGGCGCTCCTTCAGCTCCGCATCGATATCGGCCACCTCGTTGGCCCGCGCAGAGGGAATGCGGGTCACCGGTGCCTTGATGCCCCAGGCCTTCAGGTACTTGACCAGCGCGCCCGCCTTCGCGCCGTGTGGCTTGCCGAGACCGCTCGTGACGATGCTCACCGACTCCGCGGTCTTGAGGATCGGCAGGGCGGCGACGACTGCACGCATGGCATTCCGTGTCTGGTCCCAGCCGATCACGACGCGACTGCCCACCGGCACCCGCCGCTGTGGCGGCAGCACCAGCACCGGCCGCCCCGACCCGAGCAGCGCTTCCTCGAGAAACAGTCGCGCAACGCGGCTCGAGGCTTTCCTCGGCCGGGTGACGACGATCAGGTCGGCGAACGGGCCGATCACGGGCATCAGGTTGCCGACGTGACCGACCTCCTCCTTCCAGACCAGTTCCCGCAGCGAGCGGCCGTTGAACGCTTTTTTCATCGTGAAACCGCGCGCCAGCGCCAGTTTCTCGACCAGCGCGCGCGCCGCACGGCTCGCGGCCGCGGCCGACTTGCGATCGGCCGCCGACAGCTCGGGCAGTGTTTCGCGAGGCAGCATGTAGCTCGCCTCGGCCGGCAATGCGACGCGCGAATACCGGTGGGGCCGGAAGTGGCAGGCCTGGATGTTCGCCTGCAGGCGCTCGGCGAGCGCAAAGGCGCTGTCGAGCGCAATACCGCATTCCGGGCGATCCGCCACGGGCACCATGATGATGCGCATCAGCCGTTCTCCGTGCTGTCCCTGACAGGGACAGCGTAGGACTGCGCCGGACTTCAACCTATGCGTGTTTTCCGCAAGTCCGTAGGCACTGCCCGCCGCTCAGGCTGCCGCCAGCCGCCGCGCGAGCAGCCGCAGCGGGGTCCCTGCAACCAGCGGGACCAGGCTGAAGATCGCGATGACCAGCCAGCCGTCTGCGCCGGGGTTCGACAGTGACAGGATGCGCGCGACTCCCGGCTGATAGACGGCGACCAGGATCAGGCCCAGGCACAGGACCAGCGCGCACCAGACCCAGCGATTGCGGCTGATCTCGTTGACCAACGCCCCGGAATCCGTGTCCCGCATGTTGAAGACGTGCCATAGCTGTGCGAGCGCCAGCGTGCAGAACGACACCGTCACGGCCTCGCCGGGACTTCGGTCGAGCAGCAGGATGGCCGTCGCCATCGCGGCGAGCGTGGCTGCCGAGATGGTCAGCCCGTGGGCCCCGATGACGAACCAGTGGCGCCGCGTCAGCAGCCGCTCGCCGGATGGCCGGGGCGCGTCGCGCATCAGCGCCGGTGCCCCCTCCCCGACCCCGAGCGCCAGCGCCGGAAACACGTCGGTCACCAGGTTCAGAAACAGGATCTGCAGCGGCAGCAGCGGCAGCGGCCCGCCGGCAAGCGTCGCCAGCGCGACGATCAGCACCTCGCTGATATTGCAGGACAGCAGGTACACGACGAACTTGCGGATGTTCTCGTAGATCGCGCGGCCCTGAGCGACCGCCTCGACGATCGAACCGAAATCGTCGTCGCCGAGCACCATCGCCGAGGCCTCGCGCGCCACCGGCGTGCCGCGAATTCCCATCGCGACGCCAATGTCCGCCTTGCGCAGCGCAGGCGCGTCGTTGACGCCGTCACCGGTCATTGCCACGATGTCGCCGCGCTGCTGCAGGTGTTCGACGAGCGCGAGCTTCTGTTCGGGGGTCGCACGCGCGACGACACTCACTGCGAGCCGTTCGGTGGGTGCAAGCCGAGCCAGCAGCGCATCCAGCGCCGCTCCCTCGATAATGCTGTCGCCAGACGTCGCATCGTCGACGATGCCGACATCGCGGGCAATCTCGCGAGCGGTGGTCGCATGATCGCCGGTCAGCATTACGACGCGAATGCCGGCCGCGCGGCAACGTGCGATCGCCTCGGCCACGCCCGGTCGCGCAGGATCCTCGAGGCCGACTATGCCGAGAAGTTCGAGGTCCTCGAAAGGGTCGTCGCCGGGATCGTCGAGCCGGCGCGAGGCCAGCGCCAGCGTGCGCAGGCCGGAGCCGGCCAGTGCCGAGGTGGCGGCGAGAGCCTCGTTGCGTGCCGTACTGTCCGCAGCGCGCCGAGCAGCACCGTCGCGAATCGTTGCGATGCGCGCGATGACCGCCTCGGGCGCGCCTTTGACAGCGGCGAGCACCTGCTCGCCGTCACGGTGCAGCGTGGCCATCAGTTTCGTATCGGGATCGAACGGCAATTCGCGGAGCAGCGGGAAACGTTCGCGCGCCGCTTGCTGCGGGACGCCGCAGCGCAGCGCGGCGAGCAGCAGCGCGGCTTCCGTCGGGTCACCGTCGGCGCGCGGCTCGTCGCCGTCGACGAGCACGGCGGTGCTGCACAGCACGCCGACGGTCAGGGCTTCGTCGAACTGGCTGCGGAGGTCGTCCGGCAGGTCGGCAGCGTCGTCGGCGGCATCCGCGAGTGCGAGGCGCGCACCGCCCAGGACCATTTCCGTTGCGGTCATGCGGTTTTCGGTCAGGGTGCCGGTCTTGTCGGTTACGATGACGGTCGTAGTACCGAGCGTCTCGACCGCTGACAGGCGCGCGATCAGCGCGTTGCGGCGCGCCATGCGCCACATGCCGCGCGCAAGCGCGATGGTCGCTACGACCGGCAGGCCTTCCGGGATGGCGGCCACCGCCAGCGCGACCGCGACTTCTACGGCAAGCAGCAGGTCGCGGCCCGACAGGACGCCGATCCCCGCGACCAGCACCGCGACGACGGCGACGAGCTTGGCCAGCCGCGCGCCGAGCGCGTCGAGGCGTTTCTCGAGCGGCGTTTCCTCGGGCTCGGCCGCCGCGACGAGGTCGGCGATGCGACCGAGTTCCGTCGCCCTGCCGGTCGCGACGACGACGCCGGTCGCGGTACCGCGCGTGACCGCCGTGCCCTTGTAGAGCATGGAGACGCGATCCGGCAGCGCGGCATCGGCGGCGACCGCCTCGGCCCCCTTGCGCACGGGCATCGCCTCGCCGGTCAGCGCGGCCTCGTTGACCGCGAGCTTCGCGGCCTCGACGATTCGCAGGTCCGCGGTCACGATATCGCCCGCCTCGCGGCGCACGATGTCGCCCGGCACCAGCGATTCGGCGGGCACGCGCTGCTCGCGGCCGTCGCGCAGCACCAGCGTCTCGACGCGGCCCATGCGCCGCAGCGCCTCCATCGAGCGCGTTGCGCGCCATTCGGTCAGGAAGCCGATCGCGGCGTTTATTACGACGACCGCGAGTATCGCCGCTCCCTCGGGCGCGTCGCCGAGCAGGAAGGCCAGGCCGGCCGCGGCCACGAGCAACAGCACGACGATGCTGTCGAACTGCTCCGCCAGGATCCTGAGCGCGCCACGGCGCGCTACGGCCTGCAGCACGTTCGGGCCGTGGGCGTGTCGCCGGGCATCGGCCTCGGCGCCGGACAGGCCGCGCCGGGGGTCCACGGCGAGAGCCTCCAGCACGTCGGCCGCGGAGCTGCTCCACGGCGCGGACGCCGGCTTCAGCTCGTCTCGCAACCCAGCGCTACCCCGGCTTTCGCGTGCCATTCACAGATGCCCTGCCAGATCTCGGCCGCGCTCTCTGCGTACCAGAAGAGCTGACGATCTTCGGCATCGATGACCCCCTCCGCAACCAGCGCATCGACGTCGATGATGCTCTCCCAGAATGCGTGACCGACGAGCACGACGGGCAGCGGTGCGATCTTTCGCGTCTGCACCAGGTTCAGTGTCTCGAACAGCTCGTCCAGCGTGCCGAAGCCACCCGGGAAGACGACCAGCGCCCTTGCTCGCAGCAGGAAGTGCAGCTTGCGAATCGCGAAATAGTGTACGGCGAAGCACAGTTCCGGACTGATGTACGGGTTGGGAAACTGCTCGAACGGCAGAGTGATGTTCAGGCCGATCGACCGGGCTCCGACGTCGCTGGCGCCGCGATTGGCCGCTTCCATGATGCCGGGTCCGCCGCCGGTCATCAGCGTCAGCCGACAATCGTCGGGCCCGTGCCCCGAGCGGCCGACGAGTGCACCTAACTCTCGCGCGACGGCATAGTAGCGGCTGCTGTCGAGCCGGCGGCGCCCGACGACCGGAAGCGCGGCGGGGCGGGCGGCAGTGGAGATGTCGCGGGCGGCCGTCTCATGAAACACCAGCCCGCGCCTCG
>CALALV010000057.1 GCA_937925605.1 uncultured Woeseia sp. | reverse complement strand
GTCGTGCTGACCGTCGGCGTCGAGCAGCACGAGAATGTCGCCGCGGGCGGCGCGAGCCCCGGCCTTGACCGCCGCGCCGTTGCCGAGCGCGACCGGGTGGCGCAGCACGCGCGCGCCGGCCGCGCGGGCGCGCTCGCCCGTCGCGTCCTCGGAACCGTCGTCGACGACCAGGATCTCCGCGTCCGGGCAGGTGCTGCGCACCTTCTCGACGACCTCGCCGATCGCCCGCTCCTCGTTGCGCGCCGGGATGACGACGCTCAGTCCGGGGCCGGCTTCGCTCATCGCCCGGCCTCCGCCGCCGCCTCGGCGGACTCGACCCGGGATTCGAGCCGGTCGAGATCGCCCTGCCAGAGCCAGCGCCGCACCGGGTGCGCCGGCGCGTCGGCGCGCGCCTCGGCGATCGCGGCGCGCGCCGCGGCGAAACGTCCGTCTCCTGCCATCGTCATTATCCTGAGCATCGTCGCGTCCTTGCCGCGCGCAGTGCGGCTCGCCGCTTCCAGGTGTTCGAGCGCCCGGTCGATGTCGCCCTCGTAGCGGTAGGTCAGCGCGACGAGTTGCTCGTGCAGGCTGGCATAGACCGGGTTCCCGCGGTAGCGCGGATTGTCGCGCAACGCGTGGGCCAGCGCACGCAGCCGCGGCGGATCGAGGTCGCGGCAGTCGCTGCGCGCGGCGACGTTCACGAGCTCGGACAGCATCGTGCCGGCGGTGTGCGTGGCGGCGACCCGGCCGAGCGCGGACTCCAGCGCAGCAACGCGCGCGGCGTAGTCGCCGGCCGGGTCCAGGCGACAACGCACGTTCAGGTCCTGGATCAGCAGGTAGGCGTGCTGCGGCTGGCGCGCGACGAACTCGTTGACCGTCACCAGCGCCGGGCCCACGCCCTCGGTCGCCAGCTGCCGTTCCGCGTAGCGCATCGCGGCGCGGACCGAGTCCGGGTACTGCCGGTACCAGGTCGCGGTCGCGACCTCCGGGCGCCCCCAGAGCGAGGTCAGCTGGTACAGCGAGAAGGCCAGGAACGCCAGGTACAGCGCGACGCCGGTTCGCACCGCCGGCTGCCGCGGCAGGCGCGTGAGCAGGACGGCCCCGGCGAACAGCGGTCCCGCAACGGGCAGGTAGTTGCGGTGATCGAAGTACAGCTCGAGCGGGATCACCGTGGATTCGAGCAGGTGGCCCCCTGTGTACCAGAGCACGGCGAACGCGGCGAGCGGGTAGCGGCGGCGCCAGGCCAGCGCTGCGGCCAGCGCGGCCAGCCAGGCGGCGACAGCCACGAAGGTCAGCGGCTCGAACAGCGAGCGGCTGACCGCGTAGACGTCGTTGACCGGCGTGATCGAACCCGGCAACGGCAGGAACGCGCGCGCGAGATAGAGCCAGAGTATGCGCGCTTCGCTCAGCAGCCGCTCCCAGGCCGTGTAGTCCCGCCACGCGACAGTTGCCTCGGCATAGGGCACGCGTAGCGCGAGATAGGCGAGGATCGCGAGGGTCGGCAGCACCAGCACGACGAGCCGGAAATTGCGCAGGCTACGGGGCGCGGCGCCGGCCGCGCTGCCGAGGGTCGCCTCGATGACCAGCAGCAGCACCGGCAGCAGTGCGCCGGACTCCTTCGTGAACACGGCGAACAGCGTGCCGAGCCCGGCCGCGGCCGTCATGCCGGCGAGCGCGGCGCGCGGCCGCTCGTCCAGCCGCTCGCGCGCCGCGAGATAGGCGACGAGCGCCAGCAGGACGAAACTCGCGGACAGAGTCGCCATGCGCTGCACGACCATCAGCGAAGCCGGTGCGAGGAGCGGCATCAGCAGCCAGGCCGCGGTCGCGGCAAACGCGGCGAACCGCCGCGCGCGCCCGCCGAGGCCGGCTAGGCGGCCGAGGCGCAACAGGAACGCGGCGAGCAGGGCCGCGTTCAGCAGGTGGATCAGCACGTTGACGCGCAGGAGCGCGTCGGCGCCCTCGCGGTAGGCCTCCGCCTGCGGCAGGAAACTCGCGAGCGCGAGCGGTCGGCCCAGCGGGCCGGCGGTGCCGCCGAACGTGAAACGCAGGGCCGAGCGCAGGTCCTCGACCGCCGCGAGCCCGGACAGGTTCGAACGATCGTCGAGCGCGAAGCCGCCGCCGGTCGCGGGCAGGTAGAGCAACCAGCCCAGCAGCAGGACGAGCGCGAGCGCGGCCGGGAACGCGAAGCGCCGGGTCGGCGTCGGGCCGGTCATGCCGGCATCGGGCGGCTGGGCGCGGAGCGTGCGGCAGTCATTCGATCGGGGGCTGGAGCCAGGGCGGCGCCAGTATAGCGCAGTGCCTCAGGCGCGGACCCTGAGGACCTTGGCCCCGCGCACATTGCCAGTCTTGAGGTCGACGAGCGCGCGGTTCGCCTCGGCGAGCGGATAGACCTCGACGCGCGGCCGGATCCCCGCCTCGGCGGCCAGCGGCAGGAACGCCGCGATGTCGGCGGCGGTGACGTTCGCAACGGTCGTCAGCTCCTTCTCCAGCCACAGGTGGCGCGCGTAGTCGATGCCCGCGAGTAGCTCACGGTCGACTGCCTCCTTGCGAATCGCGTTGATCACCAGGCGACCGCCCGGCCGCAGCGCCGCCAGCGCGGCGAGCACCGGCCGCCACGCCGGCGTCGTGTCGATGATCGCGCGCGGCGCCTGCGGCGGCGCTTCGTCGGTGGCGCCGCTCCAGTCGGCGCCCTGCTCGAGTGCGAAGGCCTGCGCGTCCTCGCCGCGCGCGAACACGTACACCGGGCTCGCCGGGTACAGGTGGCGGGCGAGCTGCAGCACGATGTGCGCGGAACCGCCGAAACCGGTCAGGCCGAGCACGTCGCCATCGGCAATCCCGGCGCGGCAGAGCGCGCGGTAGCCGACCGCGCCGGCGCACAGGAGCGGCGCGGCCTCGACGTCGGACCAGGTCCCCGGCACCGGGCAGGCGCAGCGTTCGGGCACGGTCACGTATTCCGCGTAGCCGCCGTTGACGTCGCGGCCGGTCGCGCGAAAACGCGGGCTCAGGTTCTCCAGTTCACTGCCGTCGGAGTCGTGGATCCAGCCGATGCCGACCCGCGTGCCCTCCGCGTGCCGCGACGCACCCTTGCCGCGCGCGACGACCCGGCCGACGATCTCGTGGCCGGGCACGACCGGCAGCCGCGGCGGCGGCGTGCGGCCCTCGATCTCGTCCAGCTCGGTGTGGCAGACGC
>CALALV010000056.1 GCA_937925605.1 uncultured Woeseia sp. | reverse complement strand
ACCGACGACCGCGTCGTGCCCGGGCACAGCTTCAAGTACGCGGCCGCGCTGCAGGCGGCGCAGGGCGGCGACGCCCCGGTCCTGATCCGCATCGAGACGCGCGCGGGCCACGGCGCGGGGACCCCGACCGACAAGGCGATCGAGGCCTACGCGGACCGTTGGGCCTTCCTGGTCGAGAACCTGGGTATGCGGCTGCCCGAGGGTTTCGGCGGCGGCACGGCCGCGGGCGGCGGCTGACCCCGCCGGCAGCGGCCCGAACGGCCGCTGCCGCCGGCAGGGCGCTCGCGGCCCGGCGGGTCAACTGGCACACTGCCGGACCCGCCGCGCCCGCAGCCTACAGCGATGCAGCCACCTGCCACCCCGATCATGGAAACGCCAGAAGCGCGCCAGCGCAACGGCGTCATCGCCGGGCTGCTCGCATTCGGCATGTGGGGCTTCCTGCCGATCTACTTCAAGCTGCTGGGCGAGGTGGCGGCCAGCGAGATTCTCGCGCACCGCATCCTGTGGGCCGTTCCCTTCGGCGCCCTGATCATCGCCGCGCGCCACCAGTGGCCGGCCGTGCGCCGCGCGCTGGTCACGCCGCGAACTGCCGGCCTGCTCGCGCTCGCCGCGCTGTTCATCGCGATCAACTGGCTCGTGTACGTCTGGGCGGTGCAGCACGCGCAGATCTTCCAGGCCAGCCTCGGTTACTACATCAACCCGCTGCTGTACGTCCTGATCGGCGTGCTGCTGTTCGGCGAACGCCTGCGGCCGCTGCAGACGGCAGCAGTCATCTCGGCGACGCTGGGCGTCGCCGTGCTCACGATCAGCGGCGGACAGTTCCCGGCCATCGCGATGACCCTGGCCGTGTCATTCACGATATACGGCGTCATCCGCAAGCAGGCCGAGGTCGGGGCGATGCCCGGCCTGTTCATCGAAACGCTGATCCTGTCGCCGTTCGCATTCGGCTGGCTCGCCTGGCTGACGCAGCAGGGACAGGCAGTGTTCGCCGCGGAATCGGTGTCGCTGGATCTCGCGCTCGCACTCGCCGGCCCGATCACGGTGCTGCCGCTCCTGTGCTTCGCGCTCGCGGCCCGGCGCGTCGCGCTGTCGACGATCGGCTTCATGCAGTTCATCGCGCCGACGCTGCAGTTCCTCGTCGGGCTGGCCTACGGCGAGCGCCTGACGCTCGCGCACGCCATCTGCTTCGGCTGCATCTGGGCGGGCGTCCTGTCGTTCAGCTACGACGCCTGGCGGCGCAGCCGCGTGCCGGTGCCGCCACCCTGAGAGAGCCCGGACCGCGACGCCGGGCTGCGGCGTGAAGGGCCTCAGCCGACGTCCGCGGCGGGCGCGAGCGCGTCGGTGTCGTCCTCCTCCGGCTCGCCCGCGTCGTCGGTCGTAGCCGCCGTGCAGGACCAGCCGTGGCCGCGCAGCGTCTCTGCCAGCTCCGCCGCGCGCGCCTCGCAGTAGCCGGCCTCGTTCTGCGCGGTCCACAGCACTTGCGGCGCGCCCGGCGACTCGCTGTCCTTGTGGTAGTGCACCTCGCAGGGCACGGCGCGCCCCGGTTCGTAGACGATCTCGATGCGCCGCACGAGTTCGCCGCTCTCGCAGCGATAGCTGTCGGCGGCAGCGGCCAGCGGCAGCGCGAGCAACAGCCCGCAGGCGGACAGGGCGAAATGCTTCATGGCGATTCTCCGGAACGACGGCCGATGCCGCGAGTATAGCCGGCCGTCAGGCGCGCGTGACCACGTGGCCGAGGTAGGCGAGGTACAGCAGCACGAACAGTATTCCGTGACTGCGCAGTATCGCGCCGCGACGGCTCGTGACCAGCGCGACGATGATCATCACGCTGGCGCCGATGACCATGATCAGGTCGGTGTTGCTGACGATCTCGAACGGCAACTCGATCAGCGTTGCCGTGAAACCCAGGATCCACAGCAGGTTGAAGATGTTCGAGCCGACTACGTTGCCGACCGCTATGTCGGTTTCGCCCTTCACGGCTGCGACGACCGAGGCCACGAGTTCGGGACTCGAGGTGCCGATTGCGACGATGGTCAGGCCGATCAGCGCATCGTCGATACCGAGTCGGCTGGCGAGCCCGACGGCACCGTCGACAACCCAGTCACCGCCGATGTACAAGCCGACGATGCCGAGGGCGAGGTAGCCGACGGCGCGGGCGGTGCCGAGCTTGCGGATCTCGTGGTCGCCGAAATAGTTCGTATCGCGCGACATCTTCCATACGTAGAGCAGGAACAGCACGAAGAAGGTGAGCAGGATCAGCCCGTCGACGCGGCTGATGCTGAGCGTGTCGCTGGCCGTGAACAGCGCGGCATTGGCGAGGAATCCGACCAGCAGCGCCGCCGTGACCGAGAACGGTATCTCGGAGACCACGGTGGAATCCTTGACCGGCAGCGGGCGGACGATCGCCGCGACGCCGAGCACCAGCAGTACGTTGCAGATATTGCTGCCGATGACGTTGGCGATCGCGAGATCGGGCCGGTGCTGCAGGCCGGAGATGACCGTGACCAGCATTTCCGGCATCGAGGTGCCGAACGAGATGATCGTCAGGCCAATGACCAGCGGGGAAATGCCGAGGCGCCCGGCGATGTCGGAGCCGCCGACGACCAGCCAGTCCGCGCTCTTGATGAGCAGCGCGAGGCCGACGATGAGCAGGAGTAAATCGAGCAAGACCGGTCCCGGTGACGGCAAAGCGCCGATGATACCGCCGGGCGACGCCGAGACAACCTGCACGCGTCGCCGCGGCCCCGTGTACACTGTCCGGCGATCGCGGAACGCAGGAGGCTGCCAGTGAAGGTATCCCGGCCCGCCGCGCTGCTCGTGGGCGCCGGCCTGTTCGCCGCCGGGCTCGCGACCGGCGCCGGCATCAACGACGCGCTCGACCCCGTCCGGGTCGCGCCGCATATCTACGAGGTGGCGTTCGAGAACGAGCGCGTGCGAGTGCTCGACGTCACCGTGCGCAACGGGGAAATGGCGCCGCTGCACACGCACCCCGACCGGCTCGTCGTCTACCTGAGCGCCTGCGCCTGGCTGGAGACGACCGGGGACGGCGAACGCCGCATGCAGTCCTACTCCCCCGGCGACGTCGTCTGGGAGCCCGGCATGATGCACGGCGGCGAGCCGCCGACCGTGGTGCACGACTGCCGGCAGCTCGACATCGAGTTCGCGGAGCCTGCACCGTGACCTGGCACCCGCTGCGCAAGGCCTTCACGCTCAAGTACGGGCTCGAAACCCTGCTGGTCGTCGTGACGGCCGCGGGCCTGGCCGCGGTGCTGTACCAGTTCATCGTCGGCAAGCACTACATCATTCCGACCGTGCTGCTGGTGTTCCCGCTCCTGACCGGCAATATCGCCCGGCACGGTTACCGCGACCGGCCGTGGGCGAAGTACAGCGCATTCTGGATCGGCGTCCTGCTGACCTGCCACGGCTTCTTCGCGATCTTCCACGCGCAGACGCCGAGGCGGCTGCTCGGCGATGCCTTCGAGCCGGTCGCCGTCGTCGTCACGCTGCTGCTGGCCTGGCTGACCTGGCAGTACCGGCGCCGCAACGAACTGGACCTGTAGCCCGGAGCAATCATGAGCATCAGCGTTTTCGACCAGACCATCGGCGTCATGACCCGCATGCTGACGCACCTCGATCGCATCGTCGGCATGGCCGCGCGCTGGGCCGAGGAGCGCGAGATCGATCCTGACGCATTGCTGCAGGCCCGCCTGTACCCGGACATGTTGACCTTCGTCCACCAGGTGCGCATCGCAACGGACGTCGGCAAAGGCGCGGCCGCACGCCTGAGCGGCAGGGAACCGCCCTCCTGGGAAGACAACGAGCGTACCTTCGCCGAGGTCCGGGAACGCATTCGCAAGGCCCTCGAGTATTTCGCGACCTTCAGCCCGGGGGATTTCGACGGCGCCGAGGACCGGGAAATCACCCTGAAGCTGCGCGTCGGCACGCTCCGCTTCAGCGGCCGCGACTACGTGCTGGGATTCGTGCTGCCGAACTTCTATTTTCACGTAACGACCGCCTACAACCTGCTGCGGCACAACGGTCTCGAGATCGGCAAGGCGGATTTCCTCGCCGGCGGCCGGATGCCGGTGCAGGACGGCGAATGATCACGGTTCACCACCTCGAAAATTCGCGCTCGCAGCGGATACTCTGGCTGCTCGAGGAGCTGGACCTCGATTACGAGATCCGCCGCTACGCACGCGACCCGGAGACGAGCCTCGCGCCACCCGAGCTGATCGCGGTCCATCCCCTCGGCAAGGCACCGGTCATCACGGACGGCGAGCGCACGATCGCCGAGTCGGGCGCGATCATCGAATACGTCCTCGAGCACTACGGGAACGGACGCCTCGTGCCGCCGGCCGGCACGCCCGACTACGAGCAGTACCGCTACTGGATGCACTATGCCGAGGGCAGTTTCATGCCGCTGATGGTGATGTCGCTGATCTTCAACCGCATCGAGAATGCGCCGATGCCGTTTTTCGTCAAGCCGATCGCGCGCGGCATCGCCGGCAAGGTCCGCGGCAATTTCATCGACCCGAACACGCGACGTGCACTCGACTGGATGGAGAGCACGCTCACAAAGCAGCCGTGGTTCGCCGGCCGCGAGATGACGGCGGCCGATATCCAGATGAGCTTCCCGGTCGAGGCTGCGTCGGTGCGGGTCGGCATCGACAGCGGCTGGCCGGAGCTGCGGCGCTTTCTCGACACGATACACGCGCGCCCGGCCTACCAGGCTGCGCTGGAGAAGGGCGGACCCTACGCCCTGATGAACTGATGCGTCCGCCGGGCGCGACACGGAGATGTCCATGAATCGAACACTGCACGCCGTTCTGCTGTTTGCGCTGCTGCTCGCCCGCGGAGCGGTCGCAGACGAACATTCGCCGGCCGTGCTGGTCACGGGGGCCTCCTCGGGCATCGGCCTCAAGATCACCGAACGCCTGTCCTCCAACGGGTTCCATGTCTTTGCGGGCGCGCGCAAGGCCGAGGACCTGGCACGCCTGGATGCCATGCCCAACGTCGAGGCCGTGCGCCTCGACGTGACGTACCCGGAGGACATCGAGGCGGCCGTCCGGAAAATCACCGCGGCCGGGCGCGGCCTGCACGGGCTCGTCAACAACGCGGGCGTCGCCAGCATCGGGCCGCTGATCGAGACCGACATCGCCGAGCTCGAGTGGCTGTTCGACGTCAACGTCTACGGTCCCTACAGGGTCACCCAGGCCTTCGCGCCGCTGCTGCTCGAGTCCGGCGGCCGGGTCGTCAACATCAGCTCGATCTCCGGCATCCTGAGCGGCGGCGGCCTTGGCATCTACAGCATGAGCAAGCACGCAATCGAGGCCTACACCGATGCGCTCGCCGCCGAGCTCGCGCCGTTCGGCGTCGAGGTCATTGCCATCGAACCCGGCAACTTCAATTCGCGGATCGGCGAGACGATCGAGAAACGCCTGGAAGAAGGCAACGTGGACCTCGAGAGCGAACGCTACGGGGACCGGCTGCGCGCGATGCAGGTCGGCATGGCCGACCGCAGCCGTTACCCGGAACCCGACGCGGTCGCCGAGGCCGTCGAGCACGCGCTGTTCGACGAGCGACCGAAGCGCCGTTACATGGTGACGCCGACCCAGCGCGAGGCCGAGATCACGATAACGAAGGCGATCGAGGAGCTGGTCCAGCTCAACGAAGACCATGCGCACAGCTACGACCGCGAAGCCCTCGTGCAGATGCTCGACGCCGCCCTGCAGCGCTCCCGGCTCGCGCGGCAGGCGGAGTAGGGGCAGGGCCCGCTGCCGGTCCGGGCCGCGGGCGGCAACAAAAAAAACGCCCGCGTTCGCGGGCGTTTTTCGTGCGGCGGCAGGGCAGGCGCCTACTTCTTCGCCTTGCGCTCCTGCGTCTCCTTGATGACCGCTTCCGCGACGTTCTGCGGGCAGGGCGCGTAGTGCGAGAACTCCATCGAGAACTGGCCGCGGCCCGAGGTCATCGTGCGCAGGTGGCCGATGTAGCCGAACATGTCGGCCAGCGGCGCCTCCGCCTTGACGCGGGTGCCGGTCGGGCCCGACTCCTGCGACTTGATCATGCCGCGGCGGCGGTTCAGATCGCCGATCACGTCGCCGACGTGCTCCTCCGGCGTGAACACGTCCACCTTCATGATCGGCTCGAGCAGCTGCGGGCCGGCTTTCGGCAAGGACTTGCGGTAGGCCGCGCGGGTCGCGATCTCGAAGGCCAGCGCGGACGAGTCGACCGCGTGGAATGCACCGTCGAGCAGCGCGAACTTGACGTCCAGCACCGGGTAGCCGGCGAGCACGCCTTCGTCCAGCGAGCCCCTGAAGGCCTTCTCGATCGCGCCCCAGTACTCGCGCGGCACGTTGCCGCCCGTGACGAGTGATTCGAAGGTATAGCCGGAGTTCGTCTCGCCCGGCTCGATGCGGTAGTCGATCTTCGCGAACTGTCCCGAGCCACCCGTCTGCTTCTTGTGGGTGTAGGAGTCCTCGATCGTCTGCGTGATCGTCTCCCGGTAGGCGACCTGCGGCTTGCCCACCTCGACCTCGACCTTGTGGGTACGACGCAGAATGTCGACCTTGATATCGAGATGCAGTTCGCCCATGCCCATCATGATCGTCTCGCCGGAGTCCTCGTCGGTCATGATGCGGAACGACGGGTCCTCCTGGACCATCTTGTTCAGCGCGATCGACAGCTTCTCGTTGCCGGCCTTGTCCTTCGGCGCGATGGCGATCGAGATGACGGGGTCCGGGAACACCATCGGCTCGAGCGTCGCCGGCTTGTTGACGTCGGCGAGCGTGTGGCCGGTCTGGGTGTTCTTCATGCCGAGCAGCGCGACGATGTCACCGGCCTGCGCCTGGTCGAGTTCCGTGCGCGAGTTCGCGTGCATCTCGACGATGCGGCCGATGCGCTCGGTCTTGCCGGTGAAGGTGTTCAGCACCGTGTCGCCCTTCTTCATGACGCCGGAGTAGACGCGCGTGAAGGTCAGCGCGCCGTAGCGGTCGTCCATGATCTTGAAGGCGAGGGCGCGCAGCGGCTTCTTCGGATCGACGTGTGCGAAGCCGCCGGTCTCGTTGCCCTCGAGGTCGATTTCCGGTTGCGGCTTGACCTCGGTCGGGTTCGGCAGGTAGTCAACCACTGCATTAAGAACGTTCTGTACGCCCTTGTTCTTGAACGCAGAACCGCAGTAGGTCGGGAAGAAGTCGAGGTTGATCGTGCCCTTGCGGATGCAGCGCTTGAGGTCCTCGACCGACGGCTCCTCGCCCTCGAGGTACTTCTCCAGCAGCGCGTCGTCCTGCTCGAGCGCAGTCTCGATCAGCTTCTCGCGGTATTCCTCGACCTTGTCGACCATGTCGGCCGGCACGTCCTGCTCGGTGTAGGCGGTCGGGTCGCCCGAATCGTCCCAGACCCAGGCCTTGCGCGTCAGCAGGTCGACGATGCCCCGGAAATTGTCCTCGACGCCGATCGGCAGGACCATGACCAGCGGGTGCGCGCCGAGCACGTCCTTGATCTGCTTGACGACCCGGTAGAAATCCGCGCCCACCCGGTCCAGCTTGTTGACGAAGATGATGCGCGCGACCTCGGAGTCGTTGGCGTAGCGCCAGTTCGTCTCCGACTGTGGCTCGACGCCGCCCGAACCACAGAATACGCCCACGCCGCCGTCCAGCACTTTCAGGCTGCGATAGACCTCGATCGTGAAGTCCACGTGTCCCGGCGTGTCGATGATGTTCAGGCGATGACCGTTCCATTCGCAGCTGGTCGCGGCGGACTGGATCGTGATCCCGCGTTCCTGCTCCTGCTCCATGAAGTCGGTCGTCGCGGCACCGTCGTGCACCTCGCCGATCTTGTGGATCTTGCCGGTGAGCTTGAGGATGCGCTCGGTCGTCGTGGTCTTGCCGGCATCCACGTGGGCGAAGATGCCGATGTTGCGGTAGATGTTCAGGTCTCTCATGTCAGTAGGTCACTTCGTCAGAAACTTGGGTGCCCGGGCGCGGAACAGGCACAGCCGCACAGGGTGAAATCACGCTGCACGGCACGCTTGTCGGTATCCTGGTTGCCGCCACGGGCTCAATACGTTCGGCGCCGAAAGGAAGGCGAACCGCCAAACCCGGCTGTCAAACTGGCGAGGCATATCGGCCGTCGGGCGCGGATCATAGCAGCGGATTCCCCGCCAAACCACCTGAAAATGGATCAATTTTGCCGATTATCAAGCCCCGGGCCGCCTAGCGTCTCAGGATCGCGATCCAACGGGCGACGTTCAGGAGGCTCATTAGCGAAGCGGCGACGTAGGTGAGCGCCGCCGCTGTGAGCAGCCGCCGGGCGTGTGGCCGGTCGACCGGCTTCAGGACCCGTTCGCGATCGAGCAGCGGCAGCGCACGGCGGAAACTGGCGTCGATCTCGGTCGGCAGGGTCAGCGCGTGCACCAGCACGCTGGTGCCGAGCGTGAGGAGTCCGCCGAGGAACATGAGCGCGCCGAGCGAGGGCGCGCGGCTCAGCAGGCCCAGGAACGGCGCGGCCAGCAGGATACCCGCGCCCAGCTTCTCGGCACCCTGAGCCATGCTCACGAGGCGCGTCCGGTAGCGCAGCGGGCGGTAGCCGTCGGCGTCCTGCAGCGCGTGGCCGACCTCGTGGGCCGCCACCGTGACCGCGGTCAGCGAGCGGCCGCCGTAGTTGTCGGAAGACAGCCGCACGACCCGGTCGCGGGGGTCGTAGTGGTCGCCGGCCGTCGTCTCCTCGACCCCGACCCCGGCCAGCCCGGCACCGTCCAGCAGCTGTCGCGCTAGCTCGCCGCCGGTGCCCGGGTAGCGGTCCGCGGGCTTCGCATAGCGCGCCATGACCCGCCGGACCCAGATCCCGGGGCCGAAAACGAGCGCGACGATCAAGATGCCGAGAACGAGGAAAGGCATGCGCCGATTCTACCGGCCCGCGGCCGGCCGCGGCGGTCTAGCGTGCGCTGCGAAAACGCTCGCGATAGGCCGACGGAGAGACCCCGAGTTCGCGCATGAACGCCCGCCGCAGGATTTCGCCTGAACGGAAACCGCAGGCGGTCGCGATCCGCTCGAGCTGGTGGGCGGTCTGCTCCAGCTTGCGACGCGCGGCACTGACCCGGCAGCGTTCGACGTACTTGGCCGGCGACGTGCCGGTCGCGGCGTGGAAGCGCCGCGAGAACGAGCGCTCGCTCATCGATACCCGGCGGGCCAGCGCCGGAACCGACAGGTCCTCGCCGAGGTGTTGCAGGATCCAGAGCTGCAGGCGCTGGATGCGGCCGGAGTCCGTCGACTGTGCGCGCAGCTGCTCGCTGAACTGCGATTGCCCGCCCGGGCGCTTCAGGTACATGACGAGCTGCCGCGCGATGGCGACGGCCACCGGCTGCCCCCAGTCCTCTTCCACCATGGCCAGCGCCATGTCGATGCCGGACGTGACCCCGGCCGAGGTCATCAGGTTGCCGTCGCGCACGTAGATCGCGTCGGCGTCGACCCGGACGCCGTCGCCGGCGCGGGCGAGTTCGTCGCAGTAGGCCCAGTGAGTCGTCGCGCGCCGGTGGTCGAGCAGGCCGGCGCGGGCGAGCAGCAGGGCGCCCGTGCAGATAGACGCAACCCGCGGCGTGCGCGCGGCAACTTCGCGCAGCCATGCCAGCAGTTCCTCGTCGGCTGCGGCCTGCGCGTAGCCGAGACCGCCGGTCACCAGCAGGGTGTCCGTCGCACCGACGTCTGCGAACGGACGCGTCGCGACGATCTCCAGGCCGGACGAGCAGCGAACCGGGCCGGGCCGCCGGGCAACGAGTTCGATCCGGTAGGCGCCGGGCGTGCCGTAGCGGTGCTCGTCGAGCCAGCGCGCCGTGCGCGCGAACACTTCCAGCGGCCCGGTGATGTCGAGCATCTGGGCCTCGGGATAGATCAGCATCGTCACGCGATGTCCCGGGGTCATTGAAACAGGTTAACGCGACAGGCTGCCGGCCCGAGCGAACATTTGGGCATAAGGGCTTTCGCGACTATGTAAAACGGCTGTCGCCGATCGCCGAATACGCCGTCGAAAAGTGACGGATCCTGTCACCGCGA
>CALALV010000055.1 GCA_937925605.1 uncultured Woeseia sp. | reverse complement strand
GCCGCGTCGTCGCGCTGGCCGAGCGCCTCGTAGCGCCGCGCGCCGGCGACCGACGGCTCGACCTCGCTGCCCCAGGGCATGCTGACGACCCGCGGGGCCAGCTCGTCCTGGCGCGCCGAGCGGACGTACAGGAGCCCGGTCTCGCGCGGCCCCATGAACCACTTGTGCGCGCTGCCGCTGAAGCTGTCGCAGCCCATCGCGGCGAGGTTCACGTCGGCGATGCCCCAGGTCTGCGCGCCGTCGACGTGGATGAAGACCTCCGGGTCGCGGCGCCTGAGCGCCGCGCAGATCTCCGCGGCGGGCAGCCGGAAGCCGCTGACGTTCGAGATGTGCGTGAACGTGACGACCCGCGTCGCCGGCCCCGGCTGCGCGGCCACGTGCTCGACGACCTCGTCGATCGAGCCCGCGTCCATGGGCACGGAAAAGCGTCGCACGCGGAAGCCCTCGCGCGCGGCGCGCACGTCCCAGGCGAGCGCGTTCGACGGGTGGTTCTGGTCCCACAGCAGCACCTCGTCGCCCGGCTTCAGCGCGAGGCCGTTGACGACGGTCGCGTTCGCTTCCGAGGTGTTGCGCGGGATCGCGATCTCGTCGGCGGCGACGCCGAGCTGCGCCGCGATTCCGGCGCGCGCCGTCTCCTTCTTCGCTTCCACTTCGCGCCGGTGCGCGCTGCTCAGGTCGCGGTCCAGCGCCGCTGCGTAGCGCGCGACCGCGCGGCTGATCGCCGACGGCATCGGGCACAGGTTGGCCGCGTTCATCGGCACGCGGTCGTCGGCGAAGCCGAAGGCCGTGTCCGGCGCGTCGGAGGCGACGGCGGCGGCGACCTCGCGCCAGGCGCCGAGCGGGGCGGCAAGCGCGAGGCCGGCGGCGGACTGCAGGAAGGTGCGGCGGGGCAGGTTCATCGGCGGTACCTCGACGGGGCCTCAACGGTTCCCGGGCGGGTGCGGGCGTGGGCCGAGGATACGCCCCCGGCGGGCAGAAACGCTTTCAATCGTTACATATCTATTATTGATGATACATAAATCCGGTTGCTACCATGCGGACGCCCGCCGGTGGGCTAACCGTATCAATTGCAACGGAAAAGCCGCCATCGGCCCTCACTCTGGAGCAGGCACGTGGCAGCGAACATCGGCGCCTTCCGACCCTCTCGCGGCATGACGCTGTCGAGCCAGATCGTCAAGCAGATCCGCGACGCGCTGTTCGCCGGGCAGCTGAAGCCCGGCGACGTGCTCGGCTCCGAGGGCGAGCTGGCCAAGCGCTTCGGCGTCAGCCGCATGAGCGTGCGCGACGCGCTGCGCAGCCTCGAGGCGCTGGGCATCGTCGACATCAAGATGGGCGCGAAGGGCGGCGCCGCGATCGCCGAAGGCAGCGGCGACCGCTTCGCCGACGCGCTGGCGATTCAGCTGAAGCTGATCGGTGTGACCCGCGAGGACGTGCTGCAGGCGCGCGCCGGCATCGAGAGCATGACCGTCGCGATGGCCGCGATGCACGCCGGCAAGGACGAGCTCGGGCGCATCCGCGCGCTGCTCGACGAGGCGGCCGGCTGCCTCGACGACCCGGAGCGCTCGGCGCTGCTCGGCGAGGAGTTCCACATGGCGATCGCCAAGGCGACCGGCAACGAGGTGCTGGTCGCGCAGCTGCGCGCGATGCGCGAGGTGCTGCACCCGCCCGCGCGTTGGCCGGACCACGAGCAGGCGCAGCATATGCTCGACGTGCACCGCGAACTGTTCCGGCTGATCGAATCCGGCGACGCCGCAGCCGCGCGCGACGCGATGGTCGACCACGTAAGGCACTGGATCACGAGCTGAAACCCGGCGGGTACGCGCCCGGCGCGGTGCTACAATCGTCCGCCTGCCGTAAACGCACCGGGGGTACGCCATGGACCGCCGCAAGTTCCTGACCAGCCTGGGCGCGACCGCGACCGCGTCGATCGCGGCCGCCGCGACGCTCAGCGAGAAAGCCGACGCGCTCGAGCACGCGATGAGCGAGCGGCTCGACCGCCGCGTCGCCACCCCCTGGGCCTGCAACCTGGGCGGCGAGGGCCCGGACTCCGGCCCCTGGCTGATGCACCACGAGCCGCGCCTGCCGGCGATGCCGGAGGCGCCGACGCTGCTCGACTTCTTCCGGTTGCGCTTCGCGCCGGCGCAGCACGTGCTGCAGAGCGCACGCCTCGCGCTGAAGAACGGCAGCAGCGAGAAGGTCGTCATGGCCTGCCTGCTGCACGACATCTCGGTCATGAACCTGGTGCGCACCGACCACGGCTACTGGGCCGCGCAGATGGTCCGGCCCTACGTCGACGAGGAGGTCGCCTGGGCGATCGAGAAGCACCAGGCGCTGCGCTTCTTCCCGGACGAGTCGGTCGGCTACGAGTACCCGAAGGCCTACATCCGCTTCTTCGGCGAGGATTACCGGCCGGAGCCGTACATCGTCGAGGAGTACGAGCGCGCGAAGAATCACAAGTGGTACATGACCTCGCGCGAGATCACGATCAACGACCTCTACTCCTTCGAGGACGACGTGCACGTCGAGGTCGACGAGTTCGTCGACATCATCGGCCGCAACTTCCGGCAGCCGAAGGAAGGCTTAGGGTTTGACGGCAGCCCGGTCGCGCACATGTGGCGCAGCATCATCTGGCCGAACAACTTCCTCTGAGTTGATCGCGGCGCTGCTCGAGGCAGCGCAAGCGGCGAAACCTGCATCCCGCAGCCTGCGGCACCGTCCCGGTACGCGTGCAACGGGTGCGCGCAGCTGCGCGGCATGCGCGGCAATCCGTCGCCGATAGGAAATTCGTTATTGCAGTCGGCAATGCGCCGGCTCGCCGCCCGCGCCGCAGGTGCCAGCAACGGTCACGGATTATGTCGAAGTTCATTACACGCGCTGCGCGGGCTTTGAGTTTCTGCACATGGCGCCGTGCCGCCGAAAATCCGGATGCTGTTGATCCTGCTGGCAACGGCTCGTTCCGGCACGGCTCTTGCTGAACACCGGCTGCCAATAAAGCGCTGTCCCGCGGACAGCGTGGAGGTACCGCGCGTCGCGGACGATCCGCGAGCGTTCCCGCAACGAGCAACGCTGCCATCCCCCGGGCAGCCTGGAGACCAAAATGAAAAAGATTCCAAGCCTGTTCCTGCTGATCGGACTCGGCCTCGGCTCCGCCGCCGTCGCGATGCCGGTCGTGACCGTGACCAGCGACGAGGCCGAGCTGTCGTCCAAGATCTCGCTGCCGCTCGTAGGAGGCGGTCACCTGCAGCAACTGTACGGTTACAAGGGACCGTCGATTCCCGTCGGTCCGTTCTTCGAGCTGGAGCCACTCCTGTCCTTCGGCGAAGACACGGCCGGTGACGACCACGCGCTCTGGGCCACGTCGAGATTCGATCTCGCGACGTCGGCCGGATTCGGTATAGAGGTCTGGAGCCAGGCGGAGCAGGGTTTCGACGTCTTCCTCGGCGCCGACGGGCTGGCGTGGGACTCGCTGGTCACACCGACCGCGCAGGCATCGTCGACCTTGCGCTGGCGTTTCAACGTCAGCCAGCAGGTGACCGTGAGCGTTCAGGTTATCGTCAAGGGGACGGCGGGCTACGCGGCCGCGCGCCTGGTCGACAAGACGACCGGCGACATCCTCGTGCAGTACGCCACCAGCAACGTCGAAACGACGAACTTCGACAACCTCGTGCTGCAGGCCGGCCACGAGTATCACTTCGCCGCCGTCACGCGCGAGGCTGCGCTGGATGACGACGACGAGTCGGCCGTCTACCTGTTCTTCAACGAGGCGGTCGAGATTACCGCGCCCTGAGTGGCACGACCGGGCGCCGGCAACGCACCGGCGCGCCGCGAGGTCTGCCCTCGCGGCCGGGATTCACGGACGAATCCCGTCGGCATGTCGGACCGCGCCTAACCGCCGGCGACCTCGAACTGCACGTCGACGTTGTTGCGCGTCGCGTGCGAGTACGGGCAGATCTCCTCGTGCGCCTTCTTCACCAGGCCCTCGAGATCGGCCTGCGGGATCGACGGGTCCTCCACGTGGAGCTTCACTGCGAGGCCGAAGCCGCCTTTCTCGCGCGGGCCGATGCTGACCTTGCAGGTGATCTTCGCCTTCTTCGCGTCCTGCTTCGCCTTCGAGGCGACGAAATCCAGCGCGCCGCCGAAGCAGGCCGCATAGCCGGCCGCGAACAGGTGCTCGGGCGTCGTCGTGCCGTCTTTGCCCGGGCCGCCCATGGCCTTCGGCACCGACAGGTCCGCGGCGACGGAGCCGTCGGAGGCTTTCGTGTGACCGTTGCGTCCGCCGGTGGCGGTGGCGGTGGCGGTGAAGAGGGGGTCGATGGAGTCCATGCGGTTGTCTCCTGTTGCAGTCGTGCGGTGAAATTCAAGCCCGAGATTATAGATTCGCCCGCTGCTTCCGCACGGTAACGAATCGTATCGATCGCGACGCGGCTGCGGCGGTGCGTGACGCGCGCGAACTCATTGCGGGCACGCGACGATCAGAACGGAATATCGTCATCCGTCGGCGGCGGCGGCTCATCGCGCATCGGCGGGGCGTCATCGCCCTCCTGCCCGGAACGCTCCACCCGCCACGCCTTGACGTCGGTGTACCAGCGGCCGTTGTACTCGCGGCTCTCCAGGTCGAAGTGCACGGTGAGTTCCTGGCCCTCGCTGATCCCGAGCTCGTCGATCTTGTCGCCCCAGACCATGAAACAGACCTTCTTCGGGTAGTCGCCCGGGGTCTCGATGACGTATTCCTGCTTGCGCCAGGGTCCGCGGGCGGACGTGCCGGATTTCTCCGGCAGCACCTGGACGATCTTTCCTGTCAGTTCCAAAACGTTGGCTTCTTCTCGAGTGGTGAAAGGTAGCGGAGCGAAGTGGTCCGGACGCTGCCGTCCGGACCATCGGTCGCCTTCGCGTCAGGTCTTCGACGCGTCGAAAATGCTCTGGATCGACTCGTCCAGCATCGCGTTGAACTCGTCGTCCGACTGCTGGGCGCTCAGGCCCTCGCTCAGCGCCCGCGAGAAGCTCGCGACCATGCCCTTCTGCCGCGCGAGGCGCTCGTTCGCTTCCGCGCGCTCGTAGCCGCCCGAGAGCGCGACCACCTTGAGCACGTTCGGGTGCGCGATGCAGTCCGCGTACAGGTTGTCCTTCTCGGGCAGCGTCAGCTTCAGCATGACGAGCTGGTCCTTACCGAGCGCGTTCAGCTGTTTCATGATCTCCGCGTGCAGCAGGTCCTCGGCCTTCGCCTTGTCCGGGCAGTGGATGTCCACCTCCGGCTCGATGATCGGCACGAGGCCCGCCTTGACGATCTGCTTGCCGACCTCGAACTGCTGTTCGACGATCGCGGCGATGCCCTTCGCGTTCGCCTGCTTGACGACCGAGCGCATCTTCGTGCCGAAAATGCCCTTGCTCTTCGCCTTCTTCAGCAGCGCGTCGAGCTGCGGCATCGGCTTCATCAGCTGCACGCCGTCCTTCTCCTCGGCGAGGCCCTTGTCCACCTTCAGGATCGGCACGACCTGCTTGACGTTCCACAGGTAGTCCGCGGTCGGCCGGCCCTCGATGTCGCGGTCCATCGTGTTCTCGAACAGGATCGCGGCCAGGATGCGCTTGCCGTTGAAGGCCGGGCTCGTGATGATGCGCGTGCGCATCTCGTGCACGAGGGCGAACATCTCGTCCTCGCCGGACCAGGCGTCCTCGCCGATGCCGTAGAGTTTCAGCGCCTTCGGCGTGCTGCCGCCGCTTTGGTCGAGCGCGGCGATGAAGCCGTCCTGGGTCCTGAATTTTTCTTTCTGCTTGTCGAAATCGCTCACGGCGCGCCTCGCGGTCGGGTGGGAGGGAAACCGGGTATTTTACGTGGCCCGGCTACGATCGCCACCCGCGCGGCCTGCGCGCGCGACCCCCGCTATTGCAAGGCCCGGCCCGGCCGGCCCGGGCCGGCGCGGTCAGCGGGCCGCCGGGGCCACCAGCCGGCCCAGTTCCTCGTCCGCGAGCGCCATCAGCTCGTCGACGACCTCGCGCCGGCCGGTCTGCACGTGCCGGCCGTCAGTCCAGCGCAGCGACTTCGGCTCGCCGGCGGCGGCGTACAGCATTTCCGCCTGGCCCGGCGGCACGCGCTCGTCCGCGCTCGCGCCGACGATCACGACCGGCCGCGGGCTCAGCATTGCGACGTGCCGGTCCGTGTCGTGCAGGTCGCCGTAGACCAGCCAGTTGCCGAGCGTCGCCGCCGGGCCCAGCAGCGTTCCCAGGTCGTTGCGGCGGGCGATGTTGTGCTCGACCCAGGCGCGGTTGTCGGCCGCGCCGTGCACCAGCAGCAGGGCCGCGATGCGCTCGTCGTGCGCGGCCGCCGTCGCCGCGAACGGCACGCCGAGGCTGACGCCCGCGAGCGCGATGCGCTCGGCATCCGCCCAGTCCTGCGCGGCCAGCCAGTCCGTCGCGAGCCAGATCGCGGGCGCCGCGTCGAGGAAGGCCCGCCGGATCGCCGGCACGGCGCCGAGCGTCGTCAGCAGCGTGCGGGTCTTGAGCGGCCCGTCGTAGGGGTAGTCGAGCGCGACGACGATGCGCTGGTCCACCGACTCGAACAGCTCGACCGCGTCCGCGCCGGTCCGGTGGCCGCCGAGCAGCATCAGCACCGGCAGCGGTTCTTCTTGAGCGCGCGGCCGCAGCACGCGCAGCGTGACGGCGAGGCCGGAGGTCGATTGCAGGCGCACACGCTCGGCGGTCAGCGCCGGCGCGGCATCCAGCACCTCGCGCTCGACCGCGGCGAGGCTGCCGTGGCGTTCGTGGAACCAGTCGACCCGGTCGCGCTGCGCGTCGAGGTACAGCCAGCCGAGCAGCGCCGCGACGACGAACAGCAGCCCGGCCGCGCCGAGGCCGGCGACCCGGGCGAGGCGGCGCCAGTTCATGTGGTGGCCCGCGCCCGGGCGAGGCGCGCCGGCCGGCGGACACTCGTGCCGCAGCCGCCTGCGCAGAAACCGTAGCGGCCGCCGATCCTGCTCGCCCGCGCGCCTTCAGCGCGGCACAAAGGCTGCTGTCGACACTGGCGAT
>CALALV010000054.1 GCA_937925605.1 uncultured Woeseia sp. | reverse complement strand
CGCCGGCATTCCGGAGCTCGAGATCGTCGAGTGCCGCTCGCAGCCGCTCGCGGCCGCCTGGGCGGCGCGCGGCAGCGACCTGCTGCACGCGCACGAGGCCCGCGCGGTCTATGCCTGCTGGCTGGCCGGCGGGCTGTCCCGCCGTCCCTGGCTGCTGACCCGGCGGGTCGACAACGCGTTCGGGACCTCGCCCGTCCGCGACCGTGCCTACCGGGCCGCGGACCGGCGGGTCGCGGTGTCGAGCGCGATCCGCGATCTCGTCCTGGCCCGCTACCCGGGCCGCCGTTGCGACGTCGTCGCCGACGCGCACGCCGACCTCGCGCGGGACGCGGAGCCGGCCCCGGCGCTCGGCGCGCGCTTCGCCGGCAAGACCGTGATCGGCCACGTCGGCGCGCTCGACCATTCGCACAAGGGGCAGGGCACGATCATCGCGGCGGCGAGCAAGGCCGCGAGCACGGACCCGGCGCTGCATTTCGTGCTGGTTGGCGACGGCCGTGACGAGGCGGCGTTCCGGGAGGCCGCCGCGGGTCTCGACAATCTCACGTTCGCCGGCTACGTCGAGGACGTCGGCGCCTGGTACGGGGTGTTCGACCTGTTCGTCTACCCGTCGCTGCACGAAGGCCTCGGCTCGTCGCTGCTCGACGCGATGAGTTTCGGCCTGCCGGTCGTCGCGACCCGGGTCGGCGGGATCCCGGACATCGTCGAGGACGGCGTCAACGGGCGCCTGGTCGCGCCGGAGGAGCCGGACGCGCTGCTCGCGGCGATCCGGTCCTGCCTCGCGGACCCGGACGACTACGCGGCCCTGCGCGAGGCGGGACTCGCCCGGGCGCGGGTCTACAGCCCCGCGGCGATGGCGGAGCGCTACGAGGCGATCTACCGCGAGCTGCTGGACGCGCGGCCCGCGCGTAGAGCTGCGCGCTAAGGAGCGCGGCAAGAGGCGCCGGACTCAGTCGCCGCCGTCTTCGTCCTCGAGGTACATGCCGATCGTGCTGTAGCCGCCGTCCACGTAGAGGATCTCGCCGGCGACGCCGGCAGCGAGGTCGGAGCACAGGAACGCCGCGGCGTTGCCGACGTCCTCCGGCGTCACGTTGCGGCGGATCGGCGAGACCTGCTCCATGTGCGTCAGCATCTTGCGGAAGCCCGAGATGCCGGCGGCCGCCAGCGTCTTGATCGCGCCGGCCGAGATGCCGTTGACGCGGATGCCGAGCGGCGCGAGGTCGGCGTTCAGGAAGCGCACGTTGGCCTCGAGACTGGCCTTCGCGAGACCCATCACGTTGTAGTTCGGCACGGCGCGCACGGCGCCCAGGTAGGACAGCGTCAGGATCGCGGAGCTGCGCTCGCGCATCATCGGCATCGCGGCCTTGGCGAGCGCGGCGAGCGAATAGCTCGAGATGTCGTGGGCGATCTGGAAGCCTTCGCGGGTGACGCTCTCGACGAAGTTGCCGGCGAGCTGGTCACGCGGCGCGAAGCCGACCGAGTGCACGAGGACCTCCATGCCGTCCCAGTGTTCGCCGATCGCGTCCATGAGCCCGTCGATCTGCTCGTCGTAGGCGACGTCCAGCGGGAACACGAGCTCGGAGCCGAGCTCCGCGGCCATCTTCTCGACGCGCGGCTTGAGCTTGTCGTTCTGGTAGGTGAACGCGAGTTCGGCGCCCTCGCGGCGGAACGCCTGCGCTATGCCCCAGGCGATCGAGCGATT
Organism: uncultured Woeseia sp.; assembly: GCA_937925605.1. Classification (GTDB taxonomy): domain Bacteria; phylum Pseudomonadota; class Gammaproteobacteria; order Steroidobacterales; family Woeseiaceae; genus Woeseia. Next base: position 43,268 of record CALALV010000054.1, on the reverse strand, counting down.
GCTGGCGAGCCCGACGATCAGTGCTCGCTTGCCGGCCATGAATCCCATCAGGTGTCCCCGGTGTCGGTGTGCAGAGCCGGGGATTCTAGCAAACCGGCCGCGCCGCCGGCGGCCGGCGTGCCGCCGTGGGCAGCGCGGCTCGCGCAGGGCTTTCCGGGGCTTGCCCTAGCTCGACTGCGACGTGACGTCCACGTACATCGTCAGCCGCTGGCCGGGCCTCAGGACCTTGTCGGCATCGAGCCCGTTCCAGCGCAGCAGGTCGCTGACCGTGATCCGGAAGCGCTTCGCAATCAGGTACAGGGAGTCGCCGCGGCGCACCGTGTAGTTGAGCTTGCGCGTGGTCGCGATGCCGCTCGCCGCGACGCCGGTCGGCGGCGCCGCCTGTGCCTGCTCGGTCCAGACGACGAGCCTCTGGCCGATCGACAGCGTGTCGCGCGGCGCGAGCCCGTTCCACTTGGCGAGCTCGCGCAGGCCGACGCCGTAGCGCCGGCTGATGCTCCAGAAACTCTCGCCCGCCGCGACCGTGTGCTCGACGCGGGTGCCGGAGCGGGCGACGGCCTGGGTCGCGGCACGCCGCTCGCCGGCGCTCAGGCTGTAGTCGGTCAGCGGCTTCGCCGCGACCGGGATCATCAGGTACTGGCCGGCGCGGATCGTGTTGCCGCGCAGGTTGTTGGCCTGGCGGATCGCGGCGATTGTCGTGTGATAGCGGCCCGCGATCGTCGACAGCGTGTCGCCGGCATTGATGCGATGCCGCTGCCAGCGGACCCGCTCGTCGTCGGGCAGCGCGGCCAGCGCCGCGGCGAAGCGCGGCGCGGCCTCGATCGGCAGAAGCAGCCGGTGAGGCCCGTCCGGGTCGGTGGCCCAGCGGTTGAAGCCCGCGTTCCACGAGTACAGCGTGTCGAGGTCGAGGCCGGCGAGGTCGGCGGCCAGCGCGAGGTCGAGCTGGCTGCCGATGTCGGCGACGGCGAAGTGCGGCGCGTCTTCGAGCGTCGGCAACGTGAGCCCGTGCGCCGCCGGGTCGCGCACGAGGTCGACCAGCGCGAGCAGCCGCGGCACGTAAGCCTCGGTCTCGCGCGGCAGGTCGAGGTTCCAGAAGTCGGTCGGCTTGCCCTGCCTGGCATTGCGGCGCTTCGCGCGCAGCACGTTGCCTTCGCCGGAATTGTAGGACGCGACCGCGAGCAGCCAGTCGCCGTCCATCAGCTCGTGCAGGTAGGCGAGGTAGTCGAGCGCCCCGTTGGTCGCGTCGACGGCGTCGCGGCGGCCGTCGTACCACCAGTTCTGGCGGATGCCGAAGCGCCGGCCGGTGCCCGGCACGATCTGCCAGAGGCCGGACGCGCGCCCGTGCGAGTAGGCGAACGGGTCGTAGGCGCTCTCGACGATCGGCAGCAGTGCGAGTTCGAGCGGCAGCCCCCGCGCCTCGAGCTGCTCGACGATCCACGGCATGTAGCGCTGCGCCCGCGTGAACACGCGTGCGAGGTAGTCGGGGTGGCGGACGAACCAGGCGCGCTCGGCGTCGATGCGCGCGTTCGCGACCGGCGGCAGCGAGAAGCCGGCCCGCAGGCCGGCCAGCAAGTCGTTCCAGGCCGGCGCCGGGGGCGGGGCGTCCGCGACGAAGCCGTCGAGTTCGAGGAACAGGACCCCGGTCGGCGCGGCGGCGTCCGGCAGGGTGTCGACCGCCGCCGCGGGCCCGTCGTCCGCAGCCGCGGCGCCGGGCAGGAAGTCGGCCGCCGGCGCGGGTCCGTCGTCCGCAGCCGCGGCGTCCGGCAGGTCGGCGGCCGCGGCCGGCAGGGCGAAGACGAGCGCGGCCAGCATGGCCGCGACCGGGAAAACCCGGCCAGGGGTCTGATTCGTATGGCGCATCGCGCTATCCTACCCGCGGCAAGGGTCCGTGCAAGCACGGAGTTCACAGGTGCCGGCCCGGCCGGCAGGCAGGCGATGAGCGAAACCAAGAAAACCCCTGACGACGCCCTGGCGCGCTGGCTCGACAGCCCGCTCGGGCAGGCCCTGCTGGCGCAGGAGGCGCGCCTGGTCGGCGACCTGCTCGACGGCGTCTTCGGCGAGTACGCGCTGCAGCTCGGCCGCTGGGGCGAGCCGCGGGCCTTCCTGCGCAACGCCCGCACCCAGCGCAGCCTGTGCCTGTCGGACGGCGAGGGACCGCTCGCCGACCCGGCGCCGTCCGCGATCGGGCGGCCCTGGCGGCTGCCGCTCGCCAGCGACACGATGGACGTCGTGATCCTGCCGCACTCGCTCGAGTTCTCGAGCCGGCCGCACGCGATCCTGCGCGAGGTGCACCGGGTGCTGCGGGCCGACGGCCACCTGATCGTGCTCGGCTTCAAGCCGGGCGGGCTCTGGGGGCTCAGGCGGCTGATCCCGGGCGCCGGCATGCCGCCTGCCACCGACACGCTGATCTCGGAAGGCCAGCTGACCGACTGGCTGCAGTTGCTCGACCTGTACCTGCTCGGCAGCACGAAGTACTTCTTCCGCTGGCCGCTGCCGCGGCAGCGGGTCAGCGACAGCCAGGCCTGGGAACAGCGCGGCCGCCGCTGGTGGCCCGAGCTCGCCGCCTGCTACATGCTCGCCGCGCAGAAGCGCGTCGTGCCGCTGACGACCGTGCGCCGACCGTGGCGCGCGAAGCCCAAGGTCGTCGCCGGCGGCCTGGTCAAGCCGACGACTCGCGCGAGCCACGACTGAGTTCCTTGCCCGTCACGATCGACATCTACACCGACGGCGCCTGCCGCGGGAATCCCGGGCCGGGCGGCTGGGGCGCGCTGCTGATCGCGGGTTCCCGCGAGAAGCGGCTGTACGGCGGCGAGACCGGCACGACCAACAACCGCATGGAGCTCATGGCCGCGATCCGCGCGCTCGAGGCGCTGCGTGGCCGGCGCCGCGTGCGGCTGTACACGGACTCGGAGTACGTCATGAACGGCATCCGCGAGTGGCTGCCGAACTGGAAGCGGCGCGGCTGGAAGACCGCCGCGAAGAAGCCGGTCAAGAACCAGGACCTGTGGCAGGCGCTCGACGAGGCCGCGGCGCGCCACGACATCGAGTGGCACTGGGTGCGCGGGCACACCGGCAACCCCGGCAACGAGGAGGCCGACCGGCTGGCCAACCAGGGCATCGACGAGCTCGGCTAGCGGCCGGCGACTTCTGCTACCATCCCGCCCCATGCAGAAACGCCAGATCGTTCTCGACACCGAGACCACCGGCCTGTCGACCGCCGAGGGCCACCGCATCATCGAGATCGGCTGCGTCGAGCTCGTCAACCGCCGGCTGACGGGCCGCGATTTTCACCGCTTCATCAATCCCGAGCGCGACATCGACGAGGGTGCCGAGCGCGTCCACGGCATCAGCCGCGCGGATCTCGAGGACAAGCCGCGCTTCGCCGAGATTGCCGCCGAGTTTCTCGACTTCATCGCGGGCAGCGAGCTCGTTATCCACAATGCGGAATTCGACGTCGGCTTCCTCGACTACGAGCTCGGGCTGATGCGGCACGAGCGCCCGCGCGTCCGCGAGCATGCCGCGGTGCTGGACACGCTCGGGCTCGCGCGCGAGCTGCACCCGGGCCAGCGCAACAGCCTCGACGCGCTGTGCAAGCGCTACGAAGTCGATGCCTCCGGGCGCGACGTGCACGGCGCGCTGATCGACGCCGAGCTGCTGGCGCGCGTCTACCTCGCGATGACCGGCGGCCAGGCCGCCCTGTTCGCGGACGCGGACGACGAGTCCGCGGGCGAGTCCGGCGAGGAAGCGGGCGGGCCGCTCTGCCGCGACGGCGTCGAGCTCGTCGTCCGCCGCGCGAACGCAGCGGAGGCCGCAGCCCACGCCGCGCTGCTCGCGCGCATGCAGGCCGGCGACGGCTGCCTGTGGCGCAAGCTCGGGCTCGACTAGCCGGCCGCGCACCGCAAATCACTGACAAATCAGGGCCGAAGCCGCTAGAATCGTGACCCTTACAGGTCGCGCGGGGGGCGCGGCCGGATAAGAACAATCGGCCGGTGGCGCCGGCCCGACACCATGGGAACGCTATGACTCACACGATGGCGGACGCCTTCCGCAAGAATTTCCTCGGCCAGTCGCCGGTCTGGTACAAGCTGACGATCGTCGGCTTCCTGATCCTGAACCCGATCCTGCTCGCGACCGCCGGGCCGTTCATCACCGGCTGGGTCATCGTGCTCGAGTTCATCTTCACGCTGGCGATGGCGCTCAAGTGCTACCCGCTGCAGCCGGGCGGCCTGATCGCGATCGAGGCGATAGTGATCGGCCTCGCCACGCCCGAGATGGTTTTTCACGAGGCCGAGGTGAACTTCCCCGTCATCATGCTGCTGATGTTCATGGTGGCCGGCATCTACTTCCTGCGCGAGATGCTCCTGTTCACGTTCACGAAGATCCTGCTCGGCGTGCGCTCGAAGATCCTGCTGTCGGTCATGTTCTCGGCCTCGGCGGCCGTGCTGTCCGCGTTCCTGGACGCGCTGACAGTGACCGCCGTGGTCATTACCGTCGCCGCCGGTTTCTACGGCGTCTACCACAAGGTGGCCTCTGGCAAGACGTTCGATACCAGCCACGACGCGGGCCAGGACACGGACGTCACCGAGCTGCACCGCGCGGACCTCGAGCAGTTCCGGGGCTTCCTGCGCGACCTGATGATGCACGCGGCCGTCGGTACCGCGCTCGGCGGCGTCATGACGCTGGTCGGCGAGCCGCAGAACCTGCTGATCGGCGAGATCATGGGCTGGGAGTTCGTCCCGTTCTTCCTGCAGATGGCGCCGATCTCGCTGCCGGTGTTCGTCGTCGGCCTGCTGACCTGCATGATGCTGGAGGTGACCAAGACCTTCGGCTACGGCACGCAGCTCTCCGACCGGGTGCGCGAGGTGCTGACCGAGTACGACCGGCAGATGACCGAGAAGCGCAGCCGCCAGGAGTGGATGACGATCATCATGCAGGCGGTCGTCGCGCTGATCCTGTGCGTCGCGCTCGGCCTGCACCTCGCCGAGCCGGGCGTGGTGGGCCTGATGGTGATCGTGCTGGCGACCGCGTTGAACGGCGTGACCGAGGAGCACCGGATCGGCCACGCGTTCGAGGAAGCGCTGCCGTTCACGGCGCTGCTGGTCGTGTTCTTCGCGATCGTCGCGGTCATCGACCACCAGCGGCTGTTCGGCCCGGTCATCGACTGGGTCATGACCTACGAGGGCAAGACCCAGGCGGCGCTGTTCTACGGCGCCAACGGCATCCTGTCCATGATCAGCGACAACGTCTTCGTGGCCACGGTCTACATCACCGAGGTCGAGGAGTTGTTCAACAACGGCGCGATCACGCGCGAGCAGTTCGACGCGCTGGCGCGGGCGATCAATACCGGCACCAACATCCCGAGCGTCGCGACGCCGAACGGCCAGGCCGCGTTCCTGTTCCTGCTCACCTCGGCGCTGGCGCCGCTGATCCGGCTGTCGTACGGCCGGATGGTGTACAAGGCGCTGCCGTACACGATCACGATGAGCACCGCCGGCATCCTTGCGCTGTGGTACCTGACCTGAGTCGGGCCGGGCGGGCCCGGGTCCGGTCCCCGCGGTCGACGCGGGGACTGTGAACGGCGCCCGCCTGCCGGTCGCCGGAATGTGCTAGAAAGCGCGGTTGAAGGCGCGGCGGTGCCGGAAACGCCCGCCGCCACGACCGCGGACAACAACAACAGCATGCCTACATGACATTTTCCCTGGACAAGCTGCGCATTGGCGTCATCGGCCTCGGCTATGTCGGGCTGCCGCTCGCCGTCGAGTTCGGCCGCCGTTTCCCGACCGTCGGCTTCGACGTCAAGCAGAGCCGGGTGGACGAACTTCGTGAGGGCGTGGATGCGACCCGCGAAGTCACGGCCGACGAGCTCGCGGCGGCCGAGCAGCTCGAATTCGCGACCGACGTCGAAGGGCTGGCCAACTGCAATTTCTACGTCGTGACGGTGCCGACGCCGGTCAGCAACGACACCCGGCCGCTGTTGCAGCCGCTCCGGTTCGCCAGCGAGACGCTGGCGAAGGTCGTCGGCAAGGGCGACATCATCGTCTACGAGTCGACGGTGTTCCCCGGCGCGACCGAGGAATTCTGCATTCCCATCGTCGAGCAGGGTTCCGGCCTGCGGCTCAACAAGGATTTCTACGCGGGCTACAGCCCGGAGCGCATCAACCCGGGTGACAAGCAGCACCGCCTGCCGACGATACTCAAGGTCACCTCGGGCTCGACGCCGGAGGCGGCCGACTTCATCGACCGTGTCTATGCCTCGATCATCACGGCCGGTACGCACAAGGCGTCGAGCATCAAGGTCGCCGAAGCAGCGAAGGTCATCGAGAACACGCAGCGCGACGTCAACATCGCGCTGGTCAACGAACTTGCGATGATCTTCGAACGCATGGACATCGACACCGAGGAGGTGCTGCTCGCCGCCGGCACGAAGTGGAATTTCCTGCCGTTCCGGCCGGGCCTCGTCGGCGGCCACTGCATCGGCGTCGATCCCTACTACCTCACCTACAAGGCCCAGCAGCTCGGCTACCACCCGCAGATGATCCTCGCGGGCCGGCGCATCAACGACAACATGGGCCTGTACGTGTCCTCGCGCATCATCAAGAACATGATCGCGCGCGACATCCAGCCGCTGAACTCGCGCATCCTCGTGCTCGGGCTGACCTTCAAGGAGAACTGCCCGGACGTGCGCAACACGAAGGCGATCGACATCGTGCGCGAGCTTGAATCCTACGGCGCGCAGGTCGACGTGCACGATCCCTGGGTGGACCCGCACGAGGCGAAGAGCGAGTACGCCATCGACCTGGTTGCCGAGCCGGGCCGGGGCGAGTACGACGTGGTGGTCATCGCCGTGGCCCACGACGAGTTCCGGGCGCTCGGCGCGGAGGGCATCCGCGCGTTCGGCAAGCCCGGCGCGCTGGTATACGATGTGAAATACCTGCTGCCGGCGACGGCCAGCGACGACCGGCTCTGATCTCAGGAACGCGAGCAAGCCATTGAAAATACTGGTTACCGGCGCGGCCGGCTTCATCGGCTTCCACACCGCGAAGCAGCTGCTCGAGCGCGGCGACACGGTCGTCGGGCTGGACAATTTCAACGACTACTACGACGTCGTGCTGAAGAACTCGCGGGCCGCGATTCTGGACGGCTTCGACAACTTCAGCATGCGGCGCATCGACCTCGCCGACCGCGAGCAGATGGAGAAGCTGTTCGCCGCGGAGCGCTTCGACAAGGTCGTGCACCTGGCGGCGCAGGCCGGCGTGCGCTACTCGATCGAGAACCCGCACACCTACATCGAGAGCAACATCACCGGCACGCTGCACGTGCTGGAGGGCTGCCGGCACCACGAGGTCGAGCACCTGGTCTACGCCTCGTCGAGCAGCGTCTACGGCGCGAACACGACGATGCCGTTCTCGATCCACCAGAACGTCGACCATCCGCTCGCGCTGTACGGCGCGACCAAGAAGGCCAACGAGCTGATGGCGCATACCTATTCGAACCTGTACCAGCTGCCGACGACGGGGCTGCGCTTCTTCACGGTCTACGGCCCGTGGGGCCGGCCGGACATGGCGCTGTTCAAGTTCACGCGCAACATCATCGAAGGCAAGCCGATCGACGTCTTCAACTACGGCAAGCACCGGCGCGACTTCACCTACATCGACGACATCGTCGAGGGCGTCATCCGCACGATGGACCACACGGCGCGGCCGAACGAGGACTGGGACTCCGCCACGCCGGACCCGGGCACCAGCCGCGCCCCGTACCGCATCTACAACATCGGCAACCAGCAGCCGGTCGAGCTGATGCGCTATATCGAGATCATCGAGGACTGCGTCGGCCGCAAGGCGGAGAAGAACCTGCTGCCGATGCAGCCGGGCGACGTGCCGGATACCTGGGCGGACACTGCCGACCTGGCCGACGACGTCGACTACCGCCCGGACACGCCGATCGAGACCGGCGTGCGCAACTTCGTCGACTGGTACGTCGACTACTACCAGGTCGACCTGAAACAGAGTGCCTGATCGCAAGCTCAGCCCGCGTCATCCCGTCGACCTGCCGGCCTGGCAGGCGCTGAAAGACCACAGCCGCGACGCGCTGAAGGGCAGGAGCCTGCGCGACCTGTTCCGCGGCCAGCCGGAGCGCCCGGCGAAGTTCTCGCTCGAGGCGGGTGACCTGTACCTCGACTACTCGAAGAACTACCTGACAGCGACGACCCGGCGCCTGCTGGTGAAGCTGGCGAAAGAGGCCGGCGTGCCGGCCGCGATCGAGTCGATGTTCGCGGGCGAGCACATCAACAACACCGAGGACCGCGCGGCGCTGCACGCGGCGCTGCGCTCGAAGCTGTCCGACAGGGTCGCGCTCGAGGAGCCGGGCGTGCGCGAGGTCTGGGAAGTGCTGGACCGGATGGAACGCTTCGTCGCGGCCGTGCAGGGCGGGGAGATTCGCGGGCACAGCGGCAGGCGGCTCACCGAGATCGTCAACATCGGCATCGGCGGTTCCGATCTCGGCGCGGTGATGGCGACGCGGGCGCTCAGGCACCACTGGCAGGACGGCATGCGCTTCCACAGCGCGTCGAACGTCGACGGCACGCAGCTTGCGGACCTGGCGCAGGAACTCGATCCCGAGCGCACGCTGTTCGTCGTCTGCTCGAAGACCTTCACGACGCTCGAGACGATGACGAACGCGAACGCCGCGCGCGACTGGGTGCGCGATCGCCTCGGCGAGGACGCCGTGCGCGCGCACTTCGTCGCCGCCTCGACCAACCACGCCGCGATGGACGAGTTCGGCATCCACCCGGACTACCGCTTCGGCTTCTGGGACTGGGTCGGCGGCCGCTACTCGATCTGGTCGGCGGTCGGGCTGTCGCTCGCGCTGGTCATCGGCTTCGACAACTTCCAGGCGCTGCTCGCCGGCGGCCGGCAGCTGGACCAGCATTTCAGGCAGGCGCCGCTCGATGAGAACATGCCGGTGCTGCTGGCGCTGCTCGCGGCCTGGTACAACAACTTCTACGGGGCAGAGTCGCACGCGATCCTGCCCTACGACAACCGCCTCGAGCGCTTCCCGGCCTACCTGCAGCAGCTGCAGATGGAGTCGAACGGCAAGGGCGTCAAACTCGACGGCAAGCCGGTCCGGGTGAAGACCGGCCAGTTGATCTGGGGCGAGGCGGGCTCGAACGCGCAGCATTCCTTCTACCAGCTGCTGCACCAGGGCACGCGCTTCGTGCCGATCGACTTCATCCTGCCGGTGCGCTCATCGGGCGGCCGCCAGGAGCACCAGGACCTCGCGATCGCGAACTGCCTGGCGCAGGCCGAGGCCTTCATGGACGGCTACCCGGTCGACGCGGCGCGGACGGATCTCGAGGCGGGCGGCGCGGACCCGGCCCGCGCTCGCGAACTGGCCAGGCACAAGACGCACCCGGGCGGCCGGCCGAGCAACCTGTTGCTGCTGGAAGCGCTGACCCCCGGCGCGCTCGGGCAGCTGATTGCGCTGTACGAGCACAAGGTGTTCGTCGAAGGGGTCATCTACGGGGTCAATTCCTTCGACCAGTGGGGGGTGGAGCTCGGGAAGCGGCTGGCGAGCGGACTCGCTGCGGCCGTTGCCGACGCCGCCGCCTACGAGGGCAGCAATTCCTCGACCCGCGCACTGCTGCAGCGGGCGGCCGGGCTGCGCGGCAAGCCGCCGGCAGCCGACTGATTTATCACCGTTTCCGGGGCGCACGGCGTCGCGCGGGGGGCTGCGACCGCCGTGCTTGTCACCTGCGCGCGGCAGCGACTACCATGCCGCCCAGCATGCCCAACCCGCCGAACTTTCTCCTGCCCGATCACCCGTCCCGGCGCGGCCATCTCGCCCTGGCCTGCCTGTGGCTGCTGCTCGGTGGCGTCGGCCAGGCGGGGCCGCTGCTGACGGCCGGCGACACGCAGCTGCGCCAGGACGTGCAGCTGCTCGCCGATCACGGTGTGCTGCGCGGGCCGGTCACGACCTGGCCGCTGGCCTGGGGTCCCGTGCTCGCCGACCTGCAGAGGATCGAGCCCGACGCCGCGCTGCCGGCCGGCGTCGCTGCTGCCGCCGGGCGCTTGCGCGAACGCGCCGAGTGGGAGACCCGCCTGCACGAGCCGAGCTACGCGGCCAGCGTGTCGCTGGCCGAGGCGCCGCGCCGGATCCGCGGCTACGCCGACACGCCGCGAGAATCGGCCGAACTCGGCGGTGGCGTCGACTGGACCGGGGAACGGCTCGCGGTATCGCTGCGCGGCCAGTTCGTCGACCGCGACGGGGCCGACACCGAGGGGCGGGCCGACGGCTCGATGATCGGGCTCGCGCTCGGCAACTGGCTCGTGTCCGCGAACACCCTGGACCGCTGGTGGGGGCCCGGCTGGGACGGCAGCCTGATCCTGTCCGGCAACGCCCGGCCGATCCCGGCCGTCGCGCTGGACCGCAATTTCACGGATCCTTTCGAGACCCGCTGGCTGTCCTGGCTGGGGCCCTGGGATTTGAGCCTGATGATGGGGCAGCTCGAATCCGCCCGCGAGATCCCGGATACGCTGTTCTTCGGCATGCGCTTAGGCTTCCGGCCGCTGCCGTCGCTCGAGATCGGGCTCTCGCGGACCGCGCAGTGGTGCGGCGACGGCCGCAGCTGCGATCTCGACGTGTTCCTCGACCTGCTGGTCGGCCGCGACAACCGCGGCGACGACGACATCAGCACCGACAACGAGCCCGGCAACCAGCTGGCCGGCGTCGACTTCCGCTGGTCGCAGGCCGGCTTCGGCTGGCCGACGGCCGTGTACGGACAGCTGATCGGCGAGGACGAGGCCGGTGGCTTCCCGAGTCGCCACATCGGGCTCGTCGGTGGCGAAGCGCGCGGCCGCTGGCGCGGCTTCGCCTGGCACGGTTTCGCGGAGCTGGCCGCGACGACCTGCCAGTTCTACGAAGCCAGCGAGCGCTTCAACTGCGCCTATAACCACCAGATCTACCGGACCGGCTATCGCTACCGGGGGCGCGTGATCGGGCACGGCGCCGACAACGATGCGCGGATCGCATCGCTGGGTTTCACGCTGACGGATGCCGACGACGGCCAGTGGAGCCTGCTGGCGCGCCACGGCCGGCTCAACCGCGGCGGCGCCCCCGACCCGCGCAACACGCTGACGCCGGTGCCGCTCGACCTGAGCAGCGTGGACGTCGGGCATCGCCGCTGGCTGCGCTGGGGGCAGGTCGATGTCGGCCTCGGCTACGAGCGGACCGGCGTGCCGTCCGGCCCGTCCGACGGCGACTGGCGCCTGCACGTCGAGTGGCGCAGTGCCTACTGAGCGGCTCTCATGATTCGCCGAATCCTGCCGGCCCGGGTCGCGGCCGTCCTGCTGCTGCTAGTCGCACCCGCGGCCGCGCAACCGCTGTTCGCGCCGGGCGACCCGCTACTGCGCCACGACCTTACGCTGCTCGCCGATGCCGGGCCGCTCGGCCTGCCGCTGACGAGCTGGCCGCTGGCTACCGCAGACGTCGCCGCCGCGGTCGCCGGCGTCGATGCCGATGCGCTCGGCCCGGCAGAGCGGAACGCCTACGACAGGCTGCGGGCGGCACTGCAGGCGGCGAGCGGCAAGCCGGGTCCCGAATTCCGCTTCGAGCTGGCCGCGGCCGCGAACCCGCGCTTCGTGCGCACATTCGAGGACACGGTGCGCGACGAAGCGTCTGCACGCGCCGAACTGGCCTGGTCGCAGAGACGATTTTTCCTGCGCCTGAGCGCCGCCGCGATCCAGGACCCCGACGACGGCGAGCGCTTCCGGCCGGACGGCAGCCTGCTCGGCGCACAGCTCGGCAACTGGCTGCTGTCGGCCGGCTGGCAGGACCGCTGGTGGGGTCCCGGCCACGGCGGCAGCCTGGTCCTGTCAAACAACGCCCGGCCGCTTCCGGCGCTCGCCGTGCAGCGCGTCGAGAGCCGGCCGTTCGAGTCGCGCTGGCTCAGCTGGATCGGGCCGTGGACGGCCTCGGCCTTCATGGGGCAGCTGGATGACGAGCGGGTCGTGGACGATGCCCTGTTGTTCGGCATGCGCGTCGCGTTCCGGCCGCACCCGAGCGTCGAGTTCGGGCTGTCGCGGACGGCCCAGTGGTGCGGCGACGGTCGACCCTGCGACGCGTCGACCTTCGGCAAGCTGCTGCTCGGCCGCGACAATCGCGGCGTCAATGTCGGCGCGGCGGACGAGCCCGGCAACCAGCTCGGCGGCTTCGACCTGCGCTGGCAGCTGCCGCGCCTGCCGGCCGCCGTCTACGCGCAGTGGATCGGCGAGGACTCGCGCCGCGGCGGCCCGGAGATCGGTTCCTGGCTCCGGCTGGCGGGTCTGGAGGCCGGGCGCACGCAGGGCGGCGCGGCGCAGCGGATCTACGTCGAGGTCGCCGAGACGAGCTGCCGCGACGGCGGGCTGGGGTTCAGCGAGCGGGTCGCCGACTGCGCCTACGAGCACCCGGTTTACGGCAGCGGCTATCGCTACCGGGACCGCGCGATCGGGCACGGCATGGACGGCGATGGGCTGTCCTTCTCGATCGGGGCATCGCTGGTACAATCCGCCGGTCATGCATGGTTTCTCACCGCGAGGGCCATGGAAATCAACCGGGTAGGGCGAGCGAGCGCGCGCCACACGCTGTCGGCGACGGCGCAGGATCGGTTCGACCTGCAGCTGAGCCACCGGCGCGAGCTGGCCGGGGGCGTGCTGCATGCCGGCGTCGGCTATCGCTACCTCGACGACGTGGTCCGCGGCGAGCGCAACGACGCCACGGGGTTCGTCAGGTGGAGCAGCCGGTGAGCGTCGCTCGCGCGCTTCCGCGCGTCGGGCGCCGCGGTCCCGGGGGCTACCGGGCAAGTAACATCCGGTTACCGGAAAGAAGATGAGAACAACGAGCATAAGAACAGCCAGTCCCGGACTGATCGGAGCCCTGTTGCTGAGCGCGCTGGCTCTGCATTCCACAAGCGCAGCGGCGCAGGTGCCGTCGGGCGCGATGACGCCCGAGCAGCAGCGGCTGTACAACCAGCTGTCGCCGGCGCAGCGCAGCGCGATCGAGCGGCAGCTCAAGTCGACCGACGCGCGGCGCGCGTCGGACAGCGGTGCGCAGGCCGGCAGCGAGGAGCAGCCGGTCGCCGTTGAGCCTGTGACCGGGACCGAAGCTCCGGACGAGCCGCCGCGCATAGGCGCCGGCGACACGGTCGTCATCTCGGTGACTCTCGCCGCCAACGACAATACAGCCGCGCCGACGGCCGCGGAGCGCCGCGCGCGGGAGGATCTCGCCGAACGCCTGCGGCGCGGCAACCCGTACGCGCTCGACCAGGCCGGCTTGCTGGCGCTGCCGGGCGTCGACGAAATCATGCTCGGCGGCCTGACGGAAGCGCAGGCCATGCTGCGGCTCGGCGCCGAGCCGGCACTGCGCGGCCTCGACCTCACGCTCACGCTGCTGCCGCTCGACCCGGTCGGGGCCGACGCGGTGGAGCCTTTCGGCTACGCGTTCTTCGAGCGCACCGGCGCAGCGGCCCGGGACGGTTACTCGGTGCCCGTACCCGCCGACTACCTGATCGGGCCGGGCGACTCGCTGCGCGTGCAGCTGTTCGGCAACCGCAGCGCCGAGTACGAATTGCAGGTCGAGCGCGACGGCAGCCTGCAGTTTCCCGAGATCGGCCCTCTGAACGTCGGCGGCATGTCCTTCGGGCAGGTGCGCGACTTCATTCGCGAGCGCGTATCCGAACAGCTGATCGGTACCGAGGTCAGCGTCGGTATGGGTGAATTGCGCCTGATCAGCGTGCTGCTGGCCGGCGACGTCAACCGGCCGGGCTCGTTGTACGTCGGCTCGTTGTCGACGGTGACGAGCGCCCTCGGCGCCGGCGGCGGCGTCGCGCGCAACGGCAGCCTGCGCGAAGTGCAGGTGAAGCGCGGCGGCAGGGTCGTCGCCGAACTCGATATCTACGACCTGCTGCTGCGCGGCGATACGGCCGGCGACGTGCGCCTGCAGGCGGGAGACGTCGTGTTCGTGCCGCCTGTCGGCGAGCGCGTGACGGTCGTCGGCGAAGTCCAGCGCCCGGCGATCTACGAGCTGGCCGGCGACGAATCCGTTGCCGACGTGGTCCGCCTGGCCGGCGGCCTGACGGCCGCGGCGGATCGCTCCGGCGCGCGGCTCGACCGGCTCGTCCCCGACCGCGGCATCCGCACCCTGAACGTCGACCTGGGCTCGGCCGACGGTCGCGGCCTCCGGGTCGAGAACGGCGACGTGCTGCGCGTGCCCGGCGGAATTACCGACATCGAGGCCGCGGTGCGCCTCGTCGGCAACGTCCGTCGACCCGGCAACTACGAGTGGCGCCCGGGTCTCAGGCTCACCGACCTGATCCCGGACAGCCGCGCGCTGGAACCGGCAAGCGACCTGCACTACGTGCTAGTGCGCCGGGAGCCGGCCGTGAACGCTGAGCTCGCGGTCATGTCCGCGGATATCGCGGCGGCCTGGCAGATGCGCGGCAGCGCGGCCGACCTCGAGCTGGCATCGCGGGATACCGTCTTCGTCTTCGACCTGACCGAGGGCCGCGCGCAGTACGTCGAGCCGCTTATTGCCGACCTGCAGCTGCGCTCCTCCCCGGCGGCGCCGACGCCGGTCGCGACGATCGGCGGCAGCGTCAACGCGGCCGGCCAATACCCGCTCGAGGCGGGCATGCGGGTTGCCGACCTGGTCAGGGCGGGCGGGGGCCTCGCGCAGAACGCGTTCCGCGAGGAGGCGGAGCTGACACGCTACCGCGTCGACGGCAGCGGTCGCCGCTACGCGAGCATCGTCACGGTCGATCTCGGCCGCGCGCTCGCCAACGACCCGGGCGCGAACCTGGAACTCGAAGCCTTCGACTACCTGAACATCCGCGAGACACCGAACTGGGCCGCGCAGAATTTCGTCGAGATCCTGGGCGAGGTCAGGTTTCCCGGTCGCTACCCGATCCGCAAGGACGAGCACTTGTCTTCGGTCATCGCCCGGGCCGGCGGCCTGACCGATACCGCCTATCCGCGCGGCAGCGTGTTCACGCGCGAGGCGCTGAAGGAGCGCGAACGCGAGCAGCTGCAGACACTCGCTGCGCGTATCGAGAGCGAACTGGCGAGCGAGTCGCTGGCGGGTGAATCCGATGCCGGCTCGCTCAGCGCGGGCCGCGACGTGCTCCGGCAGCTGCGGACGACTGAGGCCGTCGGTCGGCTCGTCATCGACCTCGACGGTGCGCTGCGCGGAGAAACCGAGGACGACCTGCTCATGCGCGACGGCGACGTCCTGCGCATTCCGCCGCGGCCGCAGGAGGTCACCGTGATCGGCGAGGTCCAGTACACTACGTCGCACGTATTCGACCGCGGCCTCGCCAGGGACGACTACATCCGGAAGAGCGGCGGGCTGACCGCGAAAGCGGACGTCCCGCGAATTTTCGTCGTGCGCGCCAGCGGCGAGGTCGTAAGCCAGCGGCCGTCGAGGTTCTTTGCGCGCGGCGGCAAGGCGACGATTGAGCCGGGCGACACCATCGTCGTGCCGCTCGACGTCGATCGCGTCAGTTCGCTCACGCTGTGGACCAGCGCGACGCAGATCATCTACAACGTTGCGATCGCGGCGACGGCCGTTTCGCGATTCTGATCGGCCGCGCTCGACTGACTGGGAAAGAACCGGAATTCCACGCATGTCCTCTCAGGTAAATTCTCGCGATACTGCAGACAGGGACGACGCGCTCGACCTCGGTGCGCTCGTCTACATGGTCTGGTCCGCGAAGTGGATCATCGGCGGCCTGGTCGTCGCGGCAACCGTTGCGGCCGTCGTGGTATCACTGATGCTGCCGAACATCTACCGGGCCGAGGCGCTGCTTGCGCCGAGCCCCGAGGACGGCACGCGTGCCGCCGCGTCACAGTACAGCGGCCTGGCAAGCCTTGCCGGGATCAGCCTGCCGACCGAATCCGGTGACAAGGCAGTGCTCGGCATCGAGATCCTCAAGTCCCGGAAATTCATCACCGGTTTCATCGGTCGCCACGAGCTGCTCGTGCCGCTCGTCGCGGCCAGCGGCTGGGACCCGGCCAGCGGCGAGCTGGAAATCGACAGCGACGTGTACGATACCGCCAGCGGCGAATGGGTCAGGGAGGCGGATCCGCCGCGGCAGAGCCGTCCCTCCGACCAGGAGGCCTACGAAATCTTCCGCGAGCAGCTGACGGTTTCCCGCGACGACGACACCGGCTTCGTCACCGTTTCGTTCGAGCACTATTCGCCGACCGTGGCGCGCGACTGGGTGGACTGGCTGGTGCGCGACCTGAACGAGACCATCCGCCAGCGAGATGTATCGGATGCGGAGCAGGCAATCGCGTTCCTGAATGAACAGCTGAGCCGCACGTCGCTCGCCGAACTGCGAGCAGTGCTGTTTCGACTCATCGAGGAGCAGACCAAAACGGTCGTTCTCGCCAACGTGGCCGACGAGTATCTTTTCGAAACCATCGACCCTGCCGTGGTGCCGGAAAAGAAGTCCCGCCCGGACCGGGTCCTGATCGTCATCGCAAGTGCCTTCGTCGCGGGCTTGCTCGGTTTGCTTATCGCGCTCGTGCGCGGTTCCCGGCAACGGCCTTCCGCTGACTGATCGCGCAGGGCAGCAAGCGGCTCGCAACGTACGCGGATGAGAACGGCGCTGCAAACTGCGCGGCCAGGCTGCGGGCCCGCACGCTCGCTGGCTGATCGCTGAGCGCGGGCTCGCCGGCAGCCGATAATTCGCAACCAGGAAAATCACATGCACAACACCAAGGGAATCGTGCTGGCCGGCGGGGCCGGCACCCGCCTGCACCCGATCACGCTCGGCACCTCCAAGCAGTTGCTGCCGGTCTACGACAAGCCCATGATCTACTACCCGGTGTCCGTGCAGATGCTCGCGGGCATCCGGGACATCCTGATCATCAGCACGCCGCAGCACCTCGACGCCTACCGGGACGTGCTCGGAGACGGCTCGCAGTTCGGTGTCCGCTTCAGCTATGAAGTCCAGGAACGACCCGAAGGCCTCGCGCAGGCCTTCCTGATCGGTGCGGACTTCATCGGCGAGGACAATGTCTGCCTCGTGCTCGGCGACAATATCTTTTACGGCCAGCATTTTTCCGACATGCTGCGTGCGGCCGCGGCACGCGCCACCGGGGCAACGGTATTCAGTTACCACGTGACCGATCCCGAACGTTTCGGCGTGGTCGAGTTCGACAGTAACGGCCTGGCTATCAGTATCGAGGAGAAACCGGCGAAGCCGAAGTCTCCGTACGCCGTGACCGGCCTGTACTTCTATGACCGGGACGTCGTCGAAATCGCGAAGAACGTGAAGCCGTCTGCCCGCGGCGAACTCGAAATCACCGATGTGAACCGCGCATACCTGGAGCGCGGCGACCTGAACGTGACGGTGCTGGGCCGCGGCTTCGCCTGGCTCGATACGGGCACGCACGACTCCCTGCTGGAGGCAGCGCAATTCGTCCAGACCATCGAGCACCGGCAGGGGCTGAAAATCGCCTGTCTCGAGGAGATCGCCTATCACAAGGGCTGGATCAGCGCGACCGAACTGGAGCTGCAGGCGAAAAGCCTGAACAAGACGGGCTACGGCGATTACCTGCAGAAAGTGCTGGGGGGCTACCGGTGAAGGTGACGACCACCGATATTGCCGGCTGCTGTGTAATAGACCCGGACGTGCACGGCGACGAGCGCGGTTTTTTCCTGGAGACCTTTCAGGCCCGGCGCTATGCCGAGGAGGCCGGCATCGACCGCGAGTTCGTGCAGGACAATCACTCCCGGTCGGCCCGCCACGTGCTGCGCGGCCTGCATTTCCAGCGAGAACGTCCGCAGGGCAAGCTGGTCCGCTGCGTGCGCGGCGAAGTGCTCGACGTGGCGGTGGACATTCGGCGCGACTCGCCGAGCTTCCGGCGCTGGGTGGCGGTCAGGCTGTCCGAGGAAAACAAGCGCCAGTTCTGGCTGCCGCCCGGACTCGCTCACGGGTTCCTCGTGCTCTCGGACACCGCCGATTTCGAGTACAAGTGCACGGATTACTACGACCCCGCGGACGAAGGCTGCCTGCTCTGGAACGACCCGGATGTCGGCATCGAGTGGCCGGTCGACGATCCCCTGTTGTCGGACAAGGACCGGCGCGGCCTGCGGCTGCGGGAGATCGTCGCGTGAGGATGCTGATCACAGGCGCCGACGGCCAGCTCGGCCGGGCGCTTGCGCAGACCGCGCGCGACCGGGGTCACGACGTGCATGCCTGCGACCGGGCGGCCCTGGACATCGCCGACGCCGGCGCCGTTCACGCAGCGATGTCCCGGCACGCTCCCGAGGTCGTTCTGAATGCGGCGGCCTATACCGACGTCGAAGGCGCCGAAACGGCGCGGGACGAGGCCTTCGTCGCCAATGCCCTGGGTCCGGAGATCCTGGCGAAGAGCTGCAGGGGCGCGGGTGCCGTGCTGGTCCACTACTCGACCGACTACGTGTTCAGCGGCGATAAGCGGGGCGCCTACGAAGAGACTGACGAACCGTCACCGCTGAACGTCTACGGCGAGTCCAAGCTGCAGGGCGAACGACGCATCGCGGCCGCCTGTCCGCGGCACCTGGTCCTGCGCACCAGCTGGGTCTTTTCGGCAACGGGCAGGAACTTCGTGACGCGCATGCTGGAACTGGGCCGCGAGCGGGACACGCTGTCCGTCGTGACGGACCAGTCCGGCAAGCCGACCTCGGCCACGGAACTCGCGCACTGCACGCTGGATGCGCTCGAGCAGGGCGGCGAGCGCTGGGGAACGTATCACCTGGCCCAGCCGGAAGCCTGCAGCTGGTACGATTTCGCCTGCGAGATTTTTGCCGTCGCAGCGGCGACCGGGCGCTACCGGGCGCCGCAGGTCAGCCCGACGGACTCGGCGAGTTTCAGGACCGTCGCGCGGCGCCCTGCGAACTCGGTCCTGCGCTGCGACAAGTTCGAAAGTGACTTCGCGATCGAGATCAGGCCCTGGCTCGAATCGCTCGAGTCTTCCGTGGGAGAAATATTGAATGCCTGAGTTCAAGCCCGGGTCCATGCTGGTTACCGGCGGCGCCGGCTTCATCGGTGCCAACTTCGTCCACCACATGCTGGCAAGCGACGACGAGCTGCGCATCGTCAACCTGGACCTGTTGACCTATGCCGGAAATCCCGGGCATCTCGAGGGCCTCCCGGATGCGTCGCGGCACGTCCTGGTACAGGGGGACATCGGTGACCGGCCGCTCGTCGAGCGCCTGCTGCGCGAGCACGATGTCGATACCATCGTGCACTTCGCCGCCGAGAGTCACGTCGACAACTCGATCAGCGGGCCGGCCGTGTTCGTGCAGACGAACGTCCAGGGCACCTTCGTGTTGCTCGACGCGGCGCGTCGTTACTGGCTGGACGAAAAGGGGCTCGACGATACCCGCTGCCGTTTCCACCACATCTCCACCGACGAGGTGTACGGCTCGCTGGCGGCGGGGGATCCCGCTTTTCGCGAGACGACGCCGTACGCGCCGAATTCGCCTTACTCCGCATCCAAGGCGGCATCGGATCATTTTGTCCGCGCTTTTCACCATACCTACGGCCTGCCGGTCACGGTGACCAACTGCTCGAACAATTACGGCCCTTTCCAGCACCGGGAGAAATTCATACCTACCGTCATCGGTGCCTGCCGGCGCGGAGACCCGATCCCGGTCTACGGTGACGGCAGCAACATCCGCGACTGGCTGTACGTGACGGACCACTGCTCCGGCATCGACGCGGTCATCCGGGGTGCGGCCACGGGCAGCGTCTACAACATCGGCGGACTGAATGAATGGAGCAATATCGACATCTGCCGGCACATCTGCCGCCTGATGGACGAGTACCGACCCGACGGCAAGCCGCATGAATCCCTGATCACTTTTGTCCGGGACCGGCCCGGGCACGACTGGCGATACGCGATCGACGCCAGCCGCCTCGAGAACGACCTCGGCTGGAAGCCGGCCGAGACCTTCGAGACCGGGATCCGCAAGTGTGTCGAGTGGTACCTGTCCCGTGACCCGGCATGATGTCCCTGCGTAAGCGGCTGGCCGGCCTGGCGGCCGACCCGCATCTCCGGGAGGTCGCCCGGGGCACCGTCATCGCGCTGGCGCTCAAGCTCGCAGGTGCCGCACTGTCTTTCGCCTTCAACGTCGTGGTCGCGAGGCTGCTGGGCGCGGCCGGCGTCGGCGTCTATTTCCTCGCCCTGTCCGTCGCCGTCATCGCCTCGATCGTCGGTCGCATCGGCCTCGACAGTGCAATCCTGCGATTCGTGGCAACGCACGCCACCCGCGGCGAATGGGGCAGCGTCGCGAGGATCTACGCCCTCAGCCTGCGACTCGCGATCTGCGCCGGGAGCATTCTTACCCTGTTGATCTTCATCGCGGCACCGTGGATGGCGGCGGTCATGTTCGGCAAGCCCGAACTCGGCGAGCCGTTGCGCTGGATGAGTCTCAGCATACTGCCGTTCGCACTGCTCAACCTGCATGCCGAGGCCCTGAAGGGCCTGAAGCGAATTCCCGAGGCGATGCTTATCCAGGGGGTCGGGGTACCGCTGGTTTCGCTGCTCGTCATAGTGCCGCTCGTCGGTACGGCGGGGACCGTCGGCGCCGTCTGGGCCTATCTCGTCGCGACGACGCTCGTTGCTCTGACGGCGGCGCTGCTATGGCGGCGCGGGTCCGGCAGGCTGCCGGTGGACGACAGTGAATTCCGCTTCGCCACGCTGTGGTCCAGCTGCAAGCCGCTTTTCGTTTCCTCGGTCATGAACCGGGCGATACTGCCCTGGGCCCCGCTGTTCCTGCTGGGCCTCTGGGAGGCACCCGAGGCGGTCGGCGTGTTCGGCGCCGCGACCCGGGTGGCAATCCTCGTCAGTTTCCTGCTGATGGCGGTCAACAACGTTATCGCTCCGAAGTTCGCGGAACTGCAGGCCGAGGGCAAGCTGCAGATGCTCGGCCGCACGGCCCGCCGGGCCGCACTGCTGGTCACCGCGCTCACGAGCCCGGTATTCCTCGTACTGGTCCTCGGCAGCGAGCAGATCATGCTGCTGTTCGGGCCGGAATTTACAAGCGGCGCCACCGCGCTCGCGGTGCTCGCGACCGGCCAGCTGTTCAATGCGCTGTGCGGCTCGGTGAGCTATATACTGATCGTAACGGGTCACGAGACCGACGTGCGCAACTTCACGATCGTGTCGGTGATCGTGCAGGTCGTCGCCTGCATATTGTTGATTCCGATGCTGGGGCTGCTCGGCGCGGCGATCGGCGCCGCCGCGGCCGTGATCGTCAGCAACCTGCTCGCAACGGTCGTGGTCTGGCGCCGGCTGGGCATCATCACGCTGCCGCTGGTTAGAATGTGATGTCGCGAACCGCCGAACACCGCTACCTCATCATCGGCGGGGTGCCGAAAGCAGGGACTTCGTCGCTGTTCCGTTGGTTGTCGGGACATCCGCAAATCTGCGCAGCCAGGGTAAAGGAAACCCGTTTCTTCCTGGATGCCGACTACCCGGTACCCGCTGCCGTTCGATACGACGGTTCCAATCTCGATGAGTACGAACGATTTTTCGAGGAGGCGCCGGCAGGCGCGGACCGGATACGGGTCGAAGCGAGTCCCGACTATCTTTACTCGGAGTGCGCAAAGAAGATTCCGGCTCTGCTACCCCAGGCTCGCATGATCTTCATACTCCGCGAACCCGTGGAGCGCATGGTTTCCTGGTATCGGTATGCCCGGCAGCGCGGGTTGATACCTGAAACGATGACTTTCGATGACTACGTTGACGTCCAGGTGCGCAGCGACGCCGACGACTCGACTCCCATTCAGTTTCGTGCGCTCGACCAGTGTCGCTACGATCATTATCTTGCCGGGTTTCGCGAGGCCTTCGGCGACAGGATTCTCGAACTGGATTTCGGGGAACTCAGAGATACTCCCGGCCGCGTCATGGCCCAGGTTTGCAGGTTCTCTGACATCTGCGGCGAATACTTCCGCGAATTCTCTTTTCAGCCGGACAATGTTACGACCGGCGTGCCCGAGTCTGGCATTAGGAAGATGTACAAGATTACGAGACGTCGCATCGAGCATCTCGTATACGATAAACCAAGAACGATGTCGGTTCTTCGCCGACTCAACAGCTTACTCAAGGTATTGCATTCGGGGGCTCGGGTGTCCGAGTTCCGAGTACAGGCGTCAGCTGATGCCGTGCGTCGGATTCGCGAGTTCCTGCAGTCTCATGGAGAAAATAATGCGCAAGACTCTCGGTCGTCTGAAACGAAAAATTGAAAGCTTGTTCCTGGATAGCACCGCGAAGCGCCATTCGCTCGTAGGAAGTCCGAAGCTATGGAAGCAGAAGCGTGAATTTCAGATCGGATTTCTGAAAGAGCAAGGTTTGTCCCCCGAGCATTACATTCTCGATCTCGGCTGCGGAACCTTGCGGGGCGGTATGCCGATAATCGAATATCTCGAGACTGGCCATTATTTTGGAATCGACGTACGACCCGAGGTCCTGGTCGAGGCGCGCAAGGAGCTGGCGGATGCAGGGATGGACGGCAAAGAACCAACCCTGGTGACGCAGGAACAGTCCGATAGCATCCCCGGGGAGCGCTTCGATTTCATCTGGGCATTCTCGGTACTCATCCACATGGACGATTCGGCCCTCGCCAGAGCCATGGGCCTGGTCCAGAGGTGCATTGCCAGGGATGGTGTGTTTCTCGCCAATGTGAACCTCGGCGTTGGCGAGGAGCTCGAGTGGCAGGGATTTCCGGTCGTCAGGCGTCCGTATGAGTTCTACAGGGACTCGGCAGCCAAAGTCGGCTTGTCCGTCGAGGATCTCGGGGCTCTGAAAGATCTCGGGCACCATAGCGGAATGCCTTCCCAGGATGCGCAGCACATGCTGCGTTTTACACGAGGGTAATTGACCGTAGGATGGGATGCATGACCGCGTCGAGGGATCCGTCGATCGACCTGATGATTATCGGTGTTGAAAAAGCCGGTACGACTGCATTATTCAGGCACCTCGGGCAAAGTCCGCACATCTCGACGCATATTCAGCGGGAGATGTTCTACTTCCTGTCCGATGACGAGTTCGCCAGGGGGTGGGAGTATGCCTGCGACAAGTATTTTCCCGAGGCCAGCGCAGGCATTCGACTGGCCAAAAACGTAATGCAGGTTAACTCCAGGTTGGCGATGCAGCGGCTGCGGGAGCAGTGTCCACAGGTACGCTGCGTACTCATGTTCAGGGAGCCCGCCAGCAGAGCATGGTCCGCATACAATTACGCGGTGCTGCGCGGTGTGGAAACGGCCGGGTCGTTCGGGGAAGCGTTGGCGCTGGAGCCCGTGCGACGCGAGGAATCAGAACGGGCGGCCAGCCCCCTTTACTACGTCGCAAACAGTACATATGCCGAAAAGCTCATTGCAGCGCGTGAGATTTTCGGGGCGGAAAACGTCCTCGTGCTGTATCACGAAGACTACAGGAATTCGGCCCGATCGGAGTTGGCAAAAATCGAGACCTGGCTGGGCAAGGACTTGTTCATGGGCGTCAAGCTCGACCTGGGTCGCCATAACAAGGCAGCACAACCCAGAAGCCGATTCGTCGCACGCCTGCTCCACAAGGGGTTAAGCTCGAGCGGACGCGCAAAGATGCTTTTGCGCCGACTGGTGCCGCATACACTGGCTGCGCGACTGCGCCATGCACTCCTGAACCTGAACAGAGTCGAGTCCCCGAATCGGCCTATGCCGGAAGACGACGCGATGTCGATTCGTGCACGGCTGGCCGAGGATCGCGAAGAGCTCGTTCGCCTGGTCGGCCATTGTCCATGGTAGCGGGGGCGAACGACACGGATGCCTGAATGGCCGTTGTAACCAGCCAAATACCGGCGAGCGGCGTGCGCGTTCGGATCCAGCCACTGCTAGGGAGCCTGGTAGCGTTCCTTGTAGTGGTGTTCGTTTTCGAGGAAAGCCTGTACGGGCGCCTTGGCCTCAGCGGCACCGGTTACCTCGTGGCCAAGGCACTACCGGAGCTGGTGCTGTATTGCACCCTGCTGCTCGTGTTGGCAGACCGGCTGGTCTCAGGCAAGCTCGCCAGGTATCAGCCGAGCATCTTCGACCTGTTCCTCACGATATTCGTTGGCCTGGCATTTCTCTCTCTCTGGATCAATGGAGGCTCGATCGTCGAAGGCGCACTCAACTTGCGCACGATGCTTCGCTACGTTTCGGTCTTCTACATAATCGCGTTGACAGGTTGGCGCCCGACGATTGAGCAATTCGAGCGGCTTTTCAGAATTCTTGTATATCTCGGGCTGCTTCAATCCGGCCTGATCCTGCTGCAGCACCTTCTCGGCGATGCTTTTCGCGATGCCTGGTTTTCTGCGCCACGCGCAGAGGTTGAGATCAACGGCGTTCAGCGTCTCCTGGGTCAGATGGATACCAAGCTCGGCGCCGGTTTCGGCACATTCGGAAAGACGCCGCTTGCGGCGTTTTTCCTCTTGTTTGTCATGACGATCGTGGCTTGTCGAGCGACGATGTCGAGTGGCCGCACTGCGCGACGCGGCTGGCTTGTGTACGTTGTATTGTTACTGGGCGTCTACTTCACCTACAAGCGAGCGCCCTTGCTGATAGCGCTGATCGTTCCAATTCTCGCTGCCTGGATGAGCGGAAGATTCGTGGCCGTGCGCCGTTATCTGGTTGCCGCGATGGTCATCGTGCCACTCGCAATGGTGGCAATCATGCAGTCGGCACCAGACAAGTATGTCAGGGAAAAGGAGGTTCGACTTTCTCCCGCAGAATCACTTGGCCAGCTGTTCTCTGACCGCTACTGGAGCATTGCATCGTCAAAGTCGAGGGGTTGGATGATTCGAGAGGTCGGTGCGCAGGCCCTGGGATCTTTTCGTCCACTCGGCTATGGTCCCGACGAGGCTCGCGCAAAGCGCGAACTGTCTGCCACAGGCGGCGAGTTCAGCAAACTCGCGGGCTGGGGTGCATTTGACGATGTTTACCTGGTTGCCTGTCTCGTCTATTACGGGCCGATTGGCGTGCTGCTGCTCCTGCTGGCGGTACTGGTTGTCTACAGACGTGCCCGAAGGCTCGGGCGCAACGGGAGGAGCTTTTACTTGAGGGTCGCGGGGACAAGCCTGGGTGTTCTCACCGTTATCTTCTTGCTGTCAACACTGGTTGTCAGGTTGCCGGAATTCAGATCGTTCGCATTCGCATACTGGGCGCTCGCGGGCATCGTGATGGTCGCGACGAGTCGCGAAGGACAACGGATATCGGACGGCGGCGGGCAGGTTATCGGTGGCAGGAGTGTGGTTTGAGCTGGCGGCGAATAAAAGCCGGAATCGTCCAGATCCTGGTTCGTGCGGGTAGCACGCTGTTTTTTCGCCCGGATTCGCGGCGCGAGTCAACCACGTTGCCGGCCAACCTCGAAATCGGAAATGGTGCGCAAATCGCAGTGCTTGTCCCGCATCCCGATGACGAAGTTATCGCAACCTATCATTTCATCGAGACGTTTGGTGAAGATCACCACATAGACCTTATTTACGTCACTGAGAGCGTGGAATCGGCCACGCGCTGCGAGCGCTTCGCGGAATCGGCGGCGGCAACGGCAGAACTGCGCGTACGCAATACGGCGCGATGGGGATTTGTCGATGGCAGCTTGCGCCATGACGATCCGGCGCTGCTCGGCAAGTTGCAGGAGATTGCGGAAAGTTACGCCATTTTTCTCGCTCCGTGCCCGGTGGACGTCACTCCGGATCACGCGGAACTCGCTATGGCGGCAAGCCGGCTGTTGCCAGCCACGAAATTGCTCTGGTACCGAAGCACCTGGCTAACGTTTACATTGGATCAGGCGGATCTCGTGGTGACCGGCTCGGCAGCGAGGAAGCGCGACGCGCTCAGGTCATTCCGAACCCAGTCCGGTCTCGCTCTGCAGAACGTGGTGAGCTTCGCCGAGGCGGAGGCTCGACGGGCGGGCTTGCCGGCAGCTTCCCTCGAGGCGTTTCGACTTGCCAGTTCCGGCGCACCTCGTATCAAGCCACTCAACAGCCTGAGCCTCGGCAGTCTCATGCGGTTTTACCGTTGGCAATGAGGGTCCTGCAGATCAACAACTACCACTATCCACGTGGTGGTAGTGATCGTTATTTCCTCGATCTCACGACAATGCTGCGAGAGAGAGGTCACGATGTGCGGACATTTTCCACGGAGAGGACCGAGAATATTCATCGAGACTACTTTGCGGTGAGCCCGGTGCAGGGCTGTGATACGGAGCGTGCCGGTAGTGTTTCGAACGTCACGAAGTTTGTCTACTCACCCGCGGCTCGGCGACAGATGGAGGGTTTGCTCGCGGAGTTCAGGCCCGATATCGTGCACCTGCACATCTATTACGGACAGCTGACCGCCAGCATACTCAAACCCCTCAGGGAGGCAGGAATTCCGGTCGTTCACACACAGCACGAGTACAAGCTGGTTTGTCCGACCCACGGCCTGTACGCCCACGGCAAGTACTGTGATGCCTGTGGCGGCAGTCAATTCTGGCATGCGTTGGTCAAGCGTTGTAACCGCAACAGCATGGCCCGCTCCGGGCTCTCCATGGCGGAAGCCTATGTGTCCCGGTTGCTCGGCGATCGTCGCTTGGTCGACAGATTCATAGCAGTAAGCAATTTTCAGCGGCAGAAACTGGTAGACCTGGGCCTGCCAGCCGACCGTTTACGTACCCTGTATAACTTTACGGAGCGGTCCAGGGAGCCGCCGCAAGGTACCGGCGATTACTTCCTGTTCGTCGGCCGCCTCCAGCCCGGGAAAGGGCTTCAGACACTGTTCGAGGCGTTTGCACGAATGCCGAGCGACGCACCACCTCTCAAGGTAGCAGGGAGTTGCGAAAACAGCCGCTACTGGCGATCTGTTGCTCAAGAAGCGGGCATAGCAGATCGCGTCGAGTGGCTAGGGCACGTGTCTCCCGATCTCCTTGCAGATCTTTATCGTGGTTGTGTGGCCCTGATCAACCCGTCGCAGCTGAACGAGACGTTCGGGCTCACTTGCCTTGAAGCGATGGCGCATGGCAGACCGGTGATTGCAGCCAACTCGGGAGCACTGCCGGAAGTTGTTCGACATTCCAGGGATGGCATGATCTTCGAACCAGGTGACGTCGATCAGCTCGCAGATGCGATGATGTATCTGTGGCGGCAGCCCAGCCAAGCGCGTGATATGGGAGTTTCCGGTTGGCAGCGCGTTGGCGATACTTTTTCCAGCGCCGCTCATTACGGGGCACTCCTGGCAATCTACGAAGAAGTAAAGCGTTGAAGCGCGTCAGACCAAAGGTTGGGGTCGGCGCCGCAACGGTGGCGTGCGTAATTAGCGGGTCCTTCAGGCCATGCGTTCAGTTTCGGAAATTAAAAAGTCCTGAAAAATTGCCTACCCAGGATCTCACGCCCGCGCCCAGGGCACGCTACCTGACAAGCTGTCAAACTGTGCATGAGCGAAATCCGGACTTGAAAACAAGAAGCCACATGTATTTTCGCCCATCAATGTTGACTCGAAATCCAGACGTGGGCCGGCGAACCGTCACCATTCGAGAACTCTGAAAGATGATTGCGCAAGTAGATTCCTCCTACGTTCGCGCCCGGCCGTGGAAACTCTGGAGCAGGCTTGTCAGCTACGCTTTTTTCGAGGGCAGGCCATTAACGACCAGAGGTCGCTGGTTCAACCACGTGGTTTTCGCCAACCTGGCGCTGGCGCGTCGCCTGCCAAAGCTGCGGCAGGTCGAAAGACCGGTATTCATACTTGGCACCGGGCGCAGCGGGACGACGGTGCTGGGCATAGTCCTTTCGATGCACCGCGATGTCGGCTACCTGAACGAGCCGAAAGCGCTCTGGCACCGCATCCATCCGGCTGAAGACCTGATCGGCAGCTATTCGTCCGGGCCGGCGAGCTACCGGCTGCTGGCCGAAGACGCGACCGACGACGCGATCCGGGCAGCACGGCACATGTATTCGACCTACCTGCTGTTCAGCATGAGTCGCCGGGTCGTGGACAAGTACCCGGAGCTGGTATTCCGGGTCCCGTTCGTCAAGGCGCTGTTTCCCGATGCGAAGTTCCTCTTCCTCGTCCGCAACGGCTGGGACACGGTTGCTTCGATCGAGAGCTGGTCTGGCCGGCACGGAGAGGTCGTCGATTCCGCGATCCACGACTGGTGGGGCGCGGACCGCCGGAAATGGAAAATCCTGGCCGATCAGCTGGTGCCGGAGCATGCCGACCTCGCGGCCAATGGCGAGCGCATCAATGCGCTCGAGAAGCAGACCGACATGGCCGCCGTCGAGTGGATCCTGACGATGCGCGAGGGCCTGCGCGTCATGGCGGACTACCCGCAGGATTTCCTGCGGGTCGACTACGAGGCGCTGTGCCGGAGCCCGGGCGACAGCTGGGCGCGAATCTGTGAGTTCGCAGGCCTGCGCGTTGACGACACCGCCAGGCGCTATGCCGAGTCGATCCTGAAGCCGAATACGCCACGTGGGCCCGTGCCGCTCGACCCGGCGCTGGTCCAACCCTTCCACCAGACGATGGAAGCGCTGGGCTATGCCGCCTGAGCGCTTACTGGTGCCCGGCATCCTGGTGTGTGCCTTCGCCGCTGCGTTGATTGCGTCTCAGGGCCTACACGAGCCCGTGCAGCCGGCAGGATCGACGATTGCCGGGAGCGGGAAGCCGGTCCGGGCGTTTCACTTCGTCCTGCGCAAAGTGTCGACAGAGCGTGCCGAGTGGCTGCTCACGCGCATGCAGCAGGCAGGCTTCAACACGGTACAGGTCGTGATCACGGACGGTGTCCGACTGGATTCGGCACCGTGGCGCCCGTTGCCGGATGCCTGGAGCACCGAGGAACTGCAGGCCTTCGCAGCCTCGGCGCGCAGCAAGGGGATCGCGATCGTGCCGGAACTCAAGTTGCTCACCCACCAGGAGCGGTTCCTGCAGTCCGGTTTTCCGCGCCTGATGTTCAACAAGGCCACCTACGACCCGCGCGCGCCTGAGATCTATGACCTTGTGTTCGCCGTGATCGACGAGATCGTCGCGCTGCTTGCGCCGGCATCGATCCACATCGGCCATGACGAAGTAGCCGGCCACAATGCCGGATCCCGTGAAAAGTGGCTCCGTGAAGGCGAGGAAGTGTTGCCGGCCGCACTTTTTATCGAGGACGTGCGCCGACTGAAGGACTATCTCGACCGGCGCGGCATCCGGACCATGCTGTGGGCCGACATGCTGCTGTCGCCGGCCGAGTTTCCGACGATGCGACCCGGCCACCTGCACGGGACTCCGCCGGGCTACGGAGCGGCGCTCCGTGAGCAGCTGCCGCGCGACGTCGTGCTGTGCGACTGGCACTATTTCGACCGGCAGGCGGAGTTCCCGTCCACGCGCGTGCTGGTGGACGAAGGCTTCGAAGTAATCGGCACCGTGTGGAAGCGTGACTCGACGACGGCCGCATTCAGCGCCTACGCGGCGCAGCACGGCGCGAGCGGCATGATGGCGACCAGCTGGGCGCACGTGCAACGAGGGGAATGGCAGGTCGTCGAGCGCATCATCGAGCGCGCCGGGGCCGCATTTGAACGGGATTTCTGCGAAGCTCCCTGTGACCGCGACATCCCCCGCTGAGCGATACCGGCAAGCCTTGCAAAGAATCGTATTGGTAATCGAGGAACCTGTTTGCGCATGACTGGCAAGAGACTCGCAATCCTGGGCAGCCGCGGCATCCCCGCGCGCTACGGCGGTTTCGAAACGTTCGCCGAGGAGGTGTCCTGGCGCCTGGTAGATGCCGGCGTCGACGTGACGGTATTTTGCGAGGATTCCGGGCCGAGCGAATACCGGGGCATCGCCCTCGAG
This sequence comes from uncultured Woeseia sp., assembly GCA_937925605.1. GTDB lineage: Bacteria > Pseudomonadota > Gammaproteobacteria > Steroidobacterales > Woeseiaceae > Woeseia. The sequence goes on along the minus strand of CALALV010000054.1, from coordinate 13,420 downwards.
TACGTGCCGACGAGTAATCTCGGGCCGTTCAGCACGATCCTGTTCGATCTTCGAAGTCTGTGGCGCGCGCGCCGCGGCTACGACGTCGTGTACATGCTCGGTTACGGCGCCGCCTGTTTCTGTTTCCTGCCTCGCCTGTGGGGCGCCGAGGTCTGGATCAACATGGACGGCATCGAATGGCAGCGCTCGAAGTGGTCAGGGCCGGCAAAGCTCTGGTTCAAGGCCATGGAATGGATCGCGACGCGCACGGCGAATCGACTCATCGTCGATGCGGAGGGTATCGGCGAGCACATGCGAACGCGTCACCGTCGCCTGCCGCCGACGACGATGATCCCGTACGGCGTCGAAGCGCGAGCAGTCGGGAGTCTCGAGGAACGGCTGGAAGAGTACGGCCTGCAGAAAGACCGGTATTGCCTCGTGGTGTGTCGCATCGAGCCGGAGAACCACGTGCTGGAGATCCTGCGCGGTTATGCCGCGATCGACACCGAGGTGCCGTTGATCGTCGTCGGCGGCCTGCGCGACGGCGACGAGTATTGTGATCGGCTCAGGTCCCTGGCCTCCGACAAGATCCGCTTTCTCGGTGGCGTATACGACCAGGAGCGCCTGTGGGCGCTGCGGCTGGGTTGCCGCGCCTACCTGCATGGGCACTCGGTCGGCGGGACCAATCCGTCCCTGCTCGAGGCGATGGCGGCGGGAAACGCGGTCATTGCGCACGACAACGTCTTCAATCGCGAGGTGCTCGGCGCGGCGGGGTGGTTCTTCGCCGGTCCCGAGGACCTCGCCGAGCGGGCTGCCGACGTGCTCGCGCTGCCGGAAGAAGAACACGCGAACGTCGCCGACAGGGTCAGGAAGCGCGTTGCACAGGAATACAGCTGGGACTCCGTGTGCCAGCGCTATCTCGAATTGCTCTAGCAGGCCACGGCGACGCCGGCGCGCGGCAGCGCCGGCGTCTTGCCGGGATCGGGTATCACAGCGGGTCCGTGAAGACGACAGACCAGACCAGGTTCGTTGTCATACCCACGTTGCCGGAAGTCTCGACGAGCGTACCGTTGATCGTGTACGTGAACCAGCGGCCATTGTTCGTGTTCCTGATCAGCAGGTCCGCACGACGATCATCGTTGAAATCGCCGGCTGCCTGCAGTTGCAGGACGCTGTCGCCGGGTACGCCCGCCAGTTCCGCGTTGTCGAGTATCGTCGTGGAGTCGAGCAGGTACACGTGCCAGGCCAGGTTCGTCGTATCGCGCAGCAGCGCATCCGCGCGGCCGTCGTAATTGAAATCGGCCGTCGACTCCAGGTTCCACTCGCTGCCCGAGGGCAGGTTGAGGATGGCAGTCGTCAGGACCTGCGTGCCATCGAGCGTGTACAGGCGCCAGCGCCCGTTATCCGTTCTGCGCAACAAGAGATCCAGGCGCCCGTCGCCGTCGAAGTCGTCCGCGGCAGCAAACTGCCAGACGGCGTTGGTCGCGATATCGACGAGGTCGGTACTACTGACGGTGAGGCCATCGAACAGGTAGGTGCGCCAGCGTCCGTTGTCCGTACGGCGAATCATGATGTCGCCGGAGCCGTCCCGATCGAAATCGCCTCCGGTCACGGTTTGCCAGACCAGATTGACGGGCAGGTCGACGACGGCCGTGTCGAGGATCTGGATGCCGTTCAGCAGGTACATGCGCCAGCGCCCGTTGGCCTGGTTGCGCAGCAACAGGTCTGCGGCGCCGTCGTTGTTGAAATCCTCGACGACTTCGACGCGCCAGTCGAGCGACGACGGGAAGGCCATGTTCGAGGACCCGCTGACCAGGGCGCCATCCATCAGGTAGAGAAACCAGCGGCCGTTGACCTGGTTGCGGACCAGGACGTCGGTATTGCCGTCGCTGTCGAAATCTCTCGTGGCTTCGACGTCCCAGTCCAGGTTGCTGGTCAGGTTGACGCTGTCCGACTCGGTAATGGTCTGGCCGTCGAGTTCGTAGCGAAACCAGCGGCCGTTGTCGCTGCGTCGAATCAGTACGTCGTGCACCCTGTCGTCGTCGAGGTCATTGGCCCGCGAGCCGTACTTGTATTCGACGCCTGCCACATCGTCGCCTTCCGGTGCAAAGGTGTCGCCGACAAAAGCGCTCATGATGGGCGAGGGCGTGTCGTTGCTGGCCGGATGCGCCAGGCCGAGGGAATGCCCGGTTTCGTGAATTGCGACCCGCGTGAAGTCGGTCGGATCGCCGACGCCGTTCATGTGCGGACCGTCGTAGACATCCCAGATTTTCGTTGAATTGAAGACGACGTCGTTTCGAAGTGCTTCGCCCCCGACGAAGAAAGTTGTCGAAGAAATCGCCAGCGTGCTGGCGCCGAACGCACCATTGCAGGTCTCGTCGTCGAAGAAGGCGCTGTTCGGATTCGGGTTGTTGATGTCACCCAGCGAGCAGTCACTGCCGGCGTCGGTTGCCGAAGACGTGAAGGTGAAGTCCTCGATGGCAGCGTTCCAGCGATCCAGCGCCGTCGAGAATGCGGCTTCCCAGTCAGGGTTGGACGCGTCGCCACTGCAGTCACCCGGAGTATTCGGGAATGTCACGGTATCGCAAAGATCGCCGAACTCGATGTGCATCTCGTCTCCGGCCCAGTAGTGTCCGTTCAGGCGGAAGGCGTGCGCGACCGACAAGCCCAGCAGGGCGAGGACCAGTAGAACTTTGAAGGCTCTCATGGCAATGCCCTCAGCATGTTGTCGATCAGCGCGATGAATTGATCGGCCTGCAGCGGTACCGGCTGTTCGACTGTCGGTTCCGTCATGATGCCGGATGCCTCGTCGAAGGCGAGGGTCAGCGCGGCGGGGCCGGGTGTCGAGGTAATGCCGTACACCGGCTTGCCGCCGTAGGTCCTGACGCTGCGGTCGACGGGGTCGATGAGGTAGTGGCCCTGGGTCCATCCGTACAGCGGATTGACCATTGCGATCCCGGCACTCTCGATGAAGTAAATGCCTTCCTCTCCGGGCAGCGGTATGTTCATGCCGGAGACGACCTGGACGAGGCCCCCGTGCTCGCCACCGGCGAACGCGATCTCGATCGTCGACGAGGGGTCCTCGCCTTTCAGCAGGTCGACGATCTGCAGACGGACGACCGTCGTAACGGTACCGTAGACCGGGCCGGCCTCCGTACGGCTGTCGAGGACCGTGGCATGGACGACCAGTTCCGAGCCGGACAGCAGCTGCTCGGTTCCCACTTGCTGCACGCTGGAGGCGCCGGCACCCGCTGGCAAGGCCAGCAGAAAAATCAGCAGGGCCCGCGCAGGCAGTGCGTCAACGGCTCGCCGGGCTGCTGGGCGATGACTGTTCATGATCCGATCTCCCTTGCTTGGTTCCTGTGCTGCCGTGTCGCAACGGCCATGCGGCCCGCGGCTGTCGGGCTACGCACCGGTCGCGTGTCGCGCAATCGCGGCCGGGTACCCCGACTATAGGACATTCTCCTCAGCTCCCGCCCGTGCCGCTGTAAAAAAAACCGGCAATCGCGCTGTGCGGGCGGCGCATGCGCCAGGGTTCCGCCAGGCGGGAAGCCTGTCGCCAATGGGCGACGGTGCCGCGGCTGTCCATGCGGAATTCGTGATCGTCGTCACACGAAAAACGCGAGGTATGTCCTGTACCAATAGGTGTATTTCGATGCTATATTCCCGCTGCCGTTGACATCTCCGACTGTGCATCGTCAACGAATGGCTTTCAAACCCGTTACGGACATGGATCTGGCGCCGGTTTCTCGCGAGTCGTGCGTAAGACCGGCCACGTCGGCGCGTTCGGGCGTGTTTTCAGATTTCTGACCTACAGGATTTGCAGTGCTTTTCGCAGCTGTCATAGTGGCGCTCGCCACTTCGCTGATTTTCATGATCGCGCTTCGCCCGCTCGCTGAGAGCGTGGGGCTGGTCGATCGCCCCGGCGGCAGGAAATCGCACGTCGGCGATGTACCGCTAGTCGGCGGCCCGTCCATGTTTCTTGCATTCCTGGTCGGCATCGCCCTGCTGCCTGAATCGACTCCGCAGCTGGCTTTCCTGCCGCTCGCCGCGTCATTGCTGGTCGTGGTCGGCCTGATCGACGATCGCTATTCGCTGCCTGCCGGGATTCGGCTGGTTGCGCAGGTTACCGCGGTGATGATCATGGTCTTCGGCAGCGGCCTTATCGTTCGCAGCATCGGAGATCCGCTCGGCATCGGTTTGATCAATCTCGGTCCGCTGGCACTGATCTTTACGCTGCTGGTCACGCTGACCGTGATCAATTCATTCAACCTGATCGACGGCGTTGACGGGCTCGCCGGCTCGATTGCATTCGTGTCGCTGCTCTCGCTGGTGACGATCGCCGGCTTCGGCTCGAGTATTACCGGGGTCGCGCTCGTCGTCCTCGCCGCGGTATTCGGTTTCCTGCTGTTCAATTTCCCGGTTCTCGCGAACCGCGCCGTGCGTTCCTTCATGGGGGATTCGGGCAGCACTCTGCTCGGACTGGTCGTTGTGTGGCTCACGATCCGCATCAGCCAGGGGCCAGACGCGGTGGTGTCGCCAGTCGTCTGCCTGTGGTTCGCCGCATTGCCGTTGTTTGACCTGTTTACCTGCTTCGTGCGCCGCATCCTGCGCGGGGTCTCTCCGTTCCGGCCGGGCAGGGATCATTTCCACCACACTCTCAAGCGTGGTGGATTACGGGTTCGGCAGGTGCTCGGAGTCCTGTCCGGAATTCACATCTTCTACTCCGTCCTGGGGCTGATCGCGCATTTCTCCGGCGCTTCGGATGCATTGTCCTTCTGGGTCTGGGTCGCTATGGGCCTGTTCCAGCATCGCGTGATTCGCAAGATCGCGGTCTCCCACCGGCTTGGCATGCGCCAGGTCCGCAATTCCGAGGGTGTTTACTAGACCTTCGATCGTGTCACATGATTTGCGCCAACTGCCTGTATAATGGCGCGTTTTCGACGATCCTCCCAGAGCGGCTGATATGCGCCTGACCATTTTCGGCTCCGGCTACGTAGGCCTCGTCACCGGCGCCTGCATGGCAGAAACCGGTAACCATGTCGTCTGCGTCGACATCGACGCGGGCAAGATCGAGCGCCTCAAGAACGGCGACGTCCCGATCTACGAGCCTGGCCTCGACGACTACATCGAACGCAACATGGAAGCCGGCCGGCTCGAATTCACGACCGACGTCGAGCGGGGCGTCGCACACGGCCTGTTCCAGTTCATCGCGGTCGGGACACCGCCGGACGAGGACGGCTCAGCCGACCTGAAGCACGTGCTCGCGGTTGCGAAGACCATCGGCGAGCACATGAACGACTACCGGATCATCGTCGACAAGTCGACGGTTCCGGTCGGCACGGCGGACCGGGTCCGCGCGCAGGTGACCGAGACGCTCGCCGCCCGCGGCGCCTCCGTCGACTTCGACGTCGTCTCCAACCCGGAATTCCTGAAAGAAGGCGCCGCCATCGGCGACTTCATGAAGCCCGACCGCATCATCGTCGGCACCGACAACCCGCGCACGACCGAGCTGCTGCGAGCGCTGTACGAGCCGTTCAACCGCAATCACGACCGGCTGATCTCGATGGACATCCGCTCGGCCGAACTGACCAAGTACGCCGCGAACGCAATGCTGGCGACCAAGATCAGCTTCATGAACGAACTTGCGAATATCGCCGAGCGCATGGACGCCGACATCGAGAAGGTGCGTATCGGCATCGGCTCGGATCCGCGCATCGGTTATCACTTCATCTACCCCGGCGCCGGCTACGGCGGCTCCTGCTTCCCCAAGGACGTCCGCGCGCTGGCCCGCTCGGCCGCCGAGATCGGCTACCAGGCCGAGCTCATGGAAACTGTCGAGCGCATCAACGACCGCCAGAAGCAGCGCCTGTTCCAGAAGATCAACACCTGGTTCGACGGCGAGCTGAAGGGCAAAACCGTCGCGCTCTGGGGCCTGGCCTTCAAACCGAAGACCGACGACATGCGCGAGGCCTCGAGCCGCGCGCTGATGGAAGCCGTCTGGGCCGCCGGCGCGAAGGTCCGCGCCTACGACCCGGAAGCCATGGACGAAGCGCGCCGCCTGTACCCGGACGCTGCCGGCCTCACGCTGTGCGACAGCGCGGCCGAGGCGCTCGAGGGCGCCGATTGCCTTGCCATCGTCACCGAATGGCAGGAATTCCGCAGCCCGGACTTCGAGCTGATCCGGGATAAACTTTCCCATCCGGTCATTTTTGATGGCCGGAACCTCTACGACCCGGACTTCGTCGCCGCCCTCGGCCTGCATTACCACGGCATCGGCCGCAGCGCCGCGCCTCCCGGCTAGGCGACTCGCCCGCACGCCGACCACCGGACCTGCTTCACAGCCGAAATGCGAACCGGTTCGGTAGCCGGCGCAGGGCCAATGCAGTAGAGTGCCGCGAATTTTTTGCGAACGACAACTTACGAGCCCCACGAATGAGCAACCTGACGCACCTCGACCGCCTCGAGGCCGAGAGCATCCACATCATGCGCGAGGTCGTGGCGGAGTGTGAAAAGCCGGTCATGCTGTACTCGATCGGCAAGGACAGCTCGGTCATGCTGCACCTCGCGCTCAAGGCCTTCTACCCGTCGCCGCCGCCGTTCCCGCTGCTGCACGTGGACACGACCTGGAAGTTCCGCGAGATGATCGAGTTCCGCGACGCCGTGGCGAAGAAATACGGCCTCGACCTGATCGTGCACATCAACCAGGACGGCGTCGCCGACAAGGTCGGCCCGTTCTCGCACGGCTCCGCGGTGCACACCGAGATCATGAAGACCCAGGCGCTGAAGCAGGCGCTGGACGCCCATGGCTTCGACGCGGCCTTCGGCGGCGCGCGGCGCGACGAGGACAAGTCGCGCGCCAAGGAGCGGGTGTTCTCGTTCCGTTCCGCACAGCACCGCTGGGACCCGAAAAACCAGCGGCCCGAGCTCTGGAACATCTACAACACCCGGGTCGCCAAGGGCGAGAGCATGCGCGTGTTCCCGATGTCGAACTGGACCGAGCTCGACATCTGGCAGTACATCTACCGCGAGAACATCGAGATCCCGTCGCTGTACTTCGCGGCCGAGCGGCCTGTCGTCCAGCGCGACGGCGTGCTGATCATGGTCGACGACGAGCGCATGCCCCTCAAGAACGGCGAACAGCCGGTGCACGAGAGCGTGCGCTTCCGCACGCTGGGCTGCTACCCGCTGACCGGCGCGGTGCGCAGCACGGCGACCTCGCTGCTCGACATCATCCGCGAGACGCTGCTCGCGACCACCTCGGAGCGCCAGGGCCGCGTGATCGACTCCGACGCCGGCGCCTCCATGGAACAGAAGAAACAGGAAGGGTACTTCTGATGGTTACCGCACGGGACCTCATCGCCGAGGACATCGAGGCCTACCTCAAGCTGCAGGAAAACAAGTCCTTCCTGCGCTTCATCACCTGCGGTTCGGTCGACGACGGCAAGTCGACGCTGATCGGCCGCCTGTTGTACGACTCGCACCTGATCTACGACGACCAGCTGCAGACGATCGAGAAGGACTCCAAGGTCTCCGGCACCCAGGGCGACAAGATCGACCTCGCTCTGCTGGTAGATGGCCTCGCCGCCGAGCGCGAGCAGGGCATCACGATCGACGTCGCCTACCGCTACTTCTCGACGGCGAACCGCAAGTTCATCGTCGCCGACACGCCCGGACACGAGCAGTACACGCGCAACATGGCGACCGGCGCCTCGACCGCCGATCTCGCGATCCTGCTGATCGACGCGCGCAAGTCCGTGCAGGTGCAGACGCGCCGGCACGCGTTCATCGTCAAGCTGCTCGGCATCCGCCACGTCATCGTCGCGGTCAACAAGATGGACCTGGTCGAGCATTCCCGCTCGCGCTTCCGGCTCATCGAGAGCGACTTCCAGGAGCTGTCCGACAAGCTCGGCTTCGACTCGGTGACGCTGATCCCGATGTCGGCGCTGAACGGCGACAACGTCACGACCCGCTCGACGGCCATGGCCTGGTACAAGGGCCCGACGCTGCTCGAGGCGCTCGAGAGCGCCGACGTCGATCGCGCCGAGGAGCACTCGGGCTTCCGCCTGTCGGTGCAGTGGGTCAACCGCCCGAACCTCGACTTCCGCGGCTTCTGCGGCACCGTCGCGGCCGGCGAGGTCCGGCCCGGCGACGAGGTCATCGCGATGCCCTCGGGCAAGCGCTCGAAAGTGAAGAGCATCGTCACGATGGACGGCGAGCAGCCGCTTGCCGTGACCGACCAGGCGATCACGCTGACGCTGGAAGACGAGATCGACGTCTCGCGCGGCGACGTCATCTGCGGCAAGGACGACCCGGTCGACGTGTCCGACCAGTTCGCCGCGCACGTCATCTGGATGTCCGACAAGAAGATGCTGCCGGGCCGCCAGTACCGCTTCAAGCTGAACAACCAGACCGTGCTCGGCTCGGTCAGCGAGCTCAAGTACAAGGTCGACGTCAACACGCTGGCGCACGAGGCCGCGAAGACGCTGGACCTGAACGAGATCGCGATGTGCAACCTGTCGCTCGCGCGCCCGGTGGTGTTCGCGCCCTACGCGAAGAACCGGCGCCTCGGCAGCTTCGTCATCATCGACCGCCTGACCAACGAGACGGTCGGCGCCGGCATGCTGGACTTCTCGCTGCGCCGCGCGGCCAACATCGTCTGGCAGGACCTCGACGTTGGCAAGGCCCAGCGCGCCGCGCAGAAGCACCAGAAGCCCTGCGTGCTGTGGTTCACCGGCCTGTCGGGCTCGGGCAAGTCGACGATCGCGAACCTGGTCGAGAAGAAACTCTTCGACCGGGGCCGGCACACCTACACGCTGGACGGCGACAACGTCCGCCACGGCCTGAACAAGGATCTCGGCTTCACGGACGAGGACCGCGTCGAGAACATCCGCCGCGTGTCCGAGGTGGCGAAGTTGATGGCCGACAGCGGCCTCATAATCCTCTGCGCCTTCATCTCGCCGTTCCGTGCGGAACGCCAGATCGCACGCCAGACGATGGCCGACGGCGAGTTCATCGAGGTGTTCGTCGACACGCCGCTCGAGGTCGCCGAGCAGCGCGACGTCAAGGGCCTGTACGCGAAGGCGCGCCGCGGCGAGATCAAGAACTTCACCGGCATCGACTCCGAGTACCAGCCGCCGCAGCACGCGGAGCTCGTGCTGAACACGGTCGAGCTGTCGGCGGAGCTGGCGGCCGACGCGATCATCGGCTACCTCGACGAGAACGGCTACCTCAGCAACGCGCTGTAGCAGGCCAGGCCGCAGGTGAAAAGAAGAGGGCCGGCCCGGTTTCCCGGGCCGGCCCTTTTTCTTGCGGGTCGCTGGCGGCAGCCGCTATGGCCGCGCTGCTGTCAGGGCAGGAAGTTCGGCGCCCGCGTGCCGCCGCCGCTCTTGCCGACCTCGGCCAGCACCAGCTCGGCCACGGCCAGATCCAGCACGCCGAGCCCGAACGGCGAGAACACGACCGGCCGGCCGTCGCGGGCCGGCAGCTCGGCCGCGCCGCGCAGGATGTCGCCGATCGAGGCGTGCACGAAGTCGCGGTTGCCCGCTTCCTCGGCCGACAGGTAGATCGACGTGCCTGCCCGGCAGACGTGGTCGAGGTCATCGACGACGTTGTGGTTCGGCAGGATCGCGCCAGTCTTCAGGTCGCGCAGCGACACGTGCAGGATCGTCGCGCCCTCCGGGCAGCCGTCCAGGTTGTCGACGTAGGGCGTGATCGCCGTGGTCGCGAACGCGACCATCGGGCAGTCCGCCATCAGCGCGTCCAGCGAGTCCGCGACGCTGAACTGCGCATCGCCCTGGGCCGCCAGCAGGCTGTCACCGAAGGCTTTCGCCCGCGCCGGGTCCAGGTCGAAGGCCTGGTAGTCGCGGCAGTCGGGCCAGGTGGCGCGCAGGAACTGCGCGACGGCGACGTTGATCGGCCCGCAGCCGACGAAACCTATCCGGGAGGGGGCCTCCGGCGCCAGCACCTTCGACGCCAGCGCGGCCGAGGCGGCCGTGCGCACCTTGCTGACGATCGAGCCTTCCATGACGGTCTTCGGCCGCCCGGTCTTGCGTTCGTTGAGCACGATGACGGCCGAGGCGCGCTCCATGCCGCGCGCGACGTTGTCCGGCACCGAGGCGATCCACTTCATGCCCGCGAGCTGGTAATCGCCGCCGAGGTAGGCGGGCAGGCAGATGATGCGGTCCTTGTCGCTGTCCGGGAAACGCAGGAAGCTCGAGTGCGGCAGCGAGCTGTCGCCCGCCGAGTGCGTCTCGTAGGCGCGGCCCACGGTCTCGAGAATGTCTTTTTCGCGGCCGCGCAGGGCCGCCTCTACATCGGGAGCCCCGATGATGAGTACGTCGTTGTCAGGCAATGTCAGGCTCCTGGGGGAGTTTGCGTCCAGTGGTGGGCGATGTCGCCGACGTTCTCACGGACCCAGTCGTCAGAGTAGATCGTGTCGAGGTAACGTTCACCGCGGTCGGGCAGCAGGGCCACGACCGTGGAACCGGCGGGGATTTCGGGGCGCATGCGCTCGATCGCGGTGACCACGCCGCCGGACGAGCCGCCGGCGAGGATGGCCTCGCTGCGGACCAGCTTGCGGCAGCCGACGACGCAGTCGGTGTCGGTGACGTGCAGGCAGCGATGGACGCCGCTCTTCGGCGTCAGGCTCGGGCAGATCGCCGAGCCCAGGCCGGGCACGAGGCGCTTGTGCTTCTGGCTGGCGAAGATCTGGCTGCCGAGCGCGTCGACGGCGACGACCTTCGTCGGGTAATTGTTGTCGGTCATGAAGTCGAGGCAGCCGCGGATGGTGCCGCAGGTCGCCGTGGCGACGAACAGGTAGTCCGGGATGCGGCCGTCGAGGTCGCGCAGGATCTCCTTGACGGTCGAGCGGTAGTGGGCGCCCGAGTTCTCGATGCTCTCGTACTGGTTGACCCAGAAGCTGTTCGGCACCGTCTCGAGGATCTCGTCGATGCGCTTCAGCTTGGCCGGCAGCAGCTCGCCGGTCTCCGGGTCCGGGTGCTCGATCATCTCGATCTCGGCCCCGTAGGCCTTCAGGATATCGACGTTGGTCTGCGTGACCTTCGGGTCGACCAGGCAGCGGAAGCGCAGGCCGTGGTAGGCGCAGGCCTGGGCCAGGCCGATGCCCGTGTTGCCGGAACTGGCCTCGACGACCAGCGTGTCGGCGTCGATCTCGCCGGTCTGCAGCGCGCGCTCGATGATCGCGACCGACGGCCGGTCCTTCGCGCTGCCGCCCGGGTTCAGGCCCTCGAGCTTCGCGAAGCATTCGAAGGTCGCGGGGGCGAACAGCTTCTCGAGCCGCACCAGCGGCGTGCCGCCGATCGCGCCGAGGATGCCGGCGCTCATGCGGAACGGCCCGGAGTCGCCCCGGACCCGCTGTGCCGGGTGGAATTCGCGCGGGTATTCCCTGCCCGCGGGCACCGCCTCCAGCGGCGCCCCGGCCTTCATGCCAGATACCTTGCTCATAGCCTGCGGCCTGCCTCCCTAGCGAAGTGCAGTGAAATCAAGCAATCTCCATGCCATTCAAGGAATTGCTTGGCTTTCATGCAGATAGAGCCCCCGGCCGACGGGCGGCCTGCGGTGCTGTAAAAAAACGCGACAGTCCGTCGCCGCGCATCCGATGTTACGTCAAAAAAGTATCGCAAGTACCGCTTTGCGGTCGTATTTTCCGTTCGGCGTCAGCGGGAAGTCCTGCTCCGTGATTTCGATGCGGGTCGGGATCATGTAGTCCGGGATCTTCTCGCCGAGCGCCTCGACGACACGCTCGCGAAAGCGCTCGTCGTCGTCGTCGGTCAGCCGGCTGACCAGCGCGCCGATGGCCTGGTCGTCCGGGTTGGCCGAGTCGTGGAAAACGACGACCGCCTCGCCGACGATGTCGAGGCCGGCGAGCGCCGCCTCGATCTCGCCGAGCTCGATGCGGTTGCCGTGCAACTTGATCTGGTGATCGATGCGGCCGAGAAACAGGATGCTGCCGTCGTCAGCCAGGCGCACGAGGTCGCCGGAGCAGTACATCCGGTCGTGATAGAGGTCGTGCCGCGGGTTCTGGATGAACACGGCGCCGGACTTCTCCGGCTCGTGCAGGTAGCCGTAGCCGACCGCGAGGCCGCGGATCAGGAGCTCGCCCTCGGCGCCCGGCTCCTGCGACAGCTCACCGGAGGCGAGGCGCACGAACATCTCCATGTTCGGCCGCGCCTTGCCGATCGGCACCGAGCCGTCCTCGACGTTCGGCGGCTCGGTGATGCGCTGGTGCGTGCAGTCGACCGTCACCTCGGTCGGGCCGTACATGTTCGTGTAGTGCGCGTGCGGGTAAAGCTCCATCCACTTCGCGATGATCTCGGGCTGGATGACCTCGCCGGAGAACAGCACGTGGCGCAGCTTGGGCAGCATGCCGGGCTTCATGCGCCGGGACTTGAGCAGCATCGTCAGCACCGACGGCACGGCCAGGAAGATCGAGATCTCCTTGTCGCGCAGCCAGGACGCGAGCTTGGGGATGACGACGTTCAGCTCGTCGTAGACGAGCTGCAGCGTGGCGCCGGCGCTGAACGCCGCGAAGATGTCGAGCACGGAGTTGTCGAAGTACAGCGGCGCGTGCTGCGAGACGACGTCCGCGTCGGTAATATCATATAGATCAACGACATAGTCTATGTAGTCGACGACCGCGAAGTGGCCGATCATCACGCCCTTCGGCACGCCGGTCGAGCCCGAGGTGAAGATCACGTAGCAGAGGTCGATCGAGATGTTGGCGTAAGTCCGGCGGGTCGTGTCGCCGAGTTCGACGCGGTCCACGTTGACGATCGTGACCTCGCGATCGTGGCCTGCCAGCGCCTTCTGCATCGCGGCCTCGGTGCTGTCGTCCACGATGACCTGGCGCGAGCCGCAGCGGTCGATGATCGACAGAATGCGCGCGGCCGGCGCGCTGGTGTCGAGCGGCACGTAGGCGCAGTCGGCCTTGAGAATCCCGAGCATGGCCCGGAACGCATTGACCGTCTTCGGGATGAAAATCGGCACGAGGTCGCCGCGTTTCGCGCCCTGGTCGATCAGCGAGTGCGCCAGCCCGTTGCCGAACTCCTCGAGCGCCCGGTAGGTGATGTTGTCGTCGCCGCACTCGACGGCGACCTTGTCCGGGAAGCGGTCGGCGGATCGTTCGAAGTACTGATGGATCAGGTGCACCATGGCCAGGCTCGGTCGCTTTCGTTATGAAAAATGGCCGCCGATTCTAGCGGCTCGTCCCCCGGGAACAAAGGAACTGTGCACGCCCCGGCACCGGAACGGTGCCGGGGCGCTGCCCGGGCTGCTGGCGGGCGGACTCAGTCCCTGCGTCGGCGCCGCCCGAGGAACCAGGCCGCCAGCAACGCGCCCAGCCCGGTCGTGCCGACTGACCCGCTGCCGCTCGTGCTGGCCGGCGGCGGTGGCGGCGGCGGCGGCGGCGGTGGTGGCGGCG
>CALALV010000053.1 GCA_937925605.1 uncultured Woeseia sp. | reverse complement strand
ACGACCCGGGCAAGGCGCGCCAGAAGACGGTTGGTGACGCCGGCGACGGCATTCTGTTCGTGAATCACGAGCGGCCGGCGCAGCAGCCAGGCGGCGACGCCGCCCGGCCCGCTGACGAAGCCGCCCATGCCCAGCACGGCGGCGGGCCGGTGCCGGGCGACGATGCGCAAGGACTGCCAGAGAGCGCGCGCCAGCCGGAACGGCGCGGCCAGCAGCGCGAGGCGGCCCTTGCCGCGCAGGCCCTGCACGCTGACCCACTCGATCGGGATGCCGGCCGCCGGCACGACACGCGCCTCGAGGCCGCGGCGGGTGCCGAGCCAGACGACCGCGCGCGAGCGCTCGCGCAGCGCCTCTGCGACCGCGAGCGCCGGGTACACGTGGCCGCCGGTGCCGCCGGCCATGACCAGTACGGGACCCGCCGTCATGCGCGCCTCCGCGGCCGCCGCCGGTTCGCCGGGCTCGCGTCGGTCGCGAGCTCGTGATGGATGCGCAGCAGGATCGCGATCGCGGCCATCGTCACGATCAGGCTCGAGCGGCCGTAGCTGACCAGCGGCAGCGTCAGCCCCTTGGTCGGCAGGAGACCCATGTTCACGCCGAGGTTGATGAACACCTGCAGGCCGAGCCAGGTGCCGAGGCCGACGGCGACGCAGGCCTCGAACAGCCGGTCGGCGTTCGCCGCGCGCAGCGCGAGCCTGCCGATGCGCAGCAGCAGCACGCCGAAGAGCGCGATCAGGCACAGCGAACCGGCGAGGCCGAATTCCTCGGCGAACACGGCGAAGACGAAATCGGTGTGCGCCTCCGGCAGGTAGAAGAGCTTCTGCACGCCGTCGCCGAGTCCGACGCCGAACCACTCGCCGCGACCGATCGCGATCAGCGACTGGGTCAGCTGGAAGCCGGAGTTGTACGGGTCCGCCCACGGATCGAGGAACGCGGTCAGGCGGTTCAGTCGATACGGCGAGGTCAGCGCGAGCACCGCCATCGCGATGCAGCCGGCCGCGAAAAACACGAAGAAGTCGCGGAAGCGGGCGCCGGCGACGAACAGCATCGCCAGCGCGGTCGCGAGCAGAACGATCGCGGCGCCGAAGTCGGGTTCCGCCAGCAGCAGGCCGCAGGCGGCTGACACGACCAGCATCGGGAAGGCGAAGCCGGTGAAGCGCTCGCGCAGCGACTTGTTGTGGCGCACGAGGTAGCCCGACAGGTACAGGATCAGGCACAGGCGGGCCGGCTCCGAGACCTGCAGGTTCATGATGCCGATGCGCAGCCAGCGGGTGCTGCCGTTCACGGTGTGGCCGACGCCGGGCAGCAGCACGACGACCAGCAGCGCGAAGGCCGCGAGCAGCAACAGCGGGCCCAGCGTCCGCCACGCCTGCATCGGGATGAGCAGGCAGACGAAGCCCGCGCCGACACCGAGCAGCGCAGCCACGGCCTGGCGCTCGAGGTAGTGGAACGGGTTGCCGACGGCGTCGTCGGACACGGCGACCGAGGCCGAGGCGAGAATCACGAGGCCGCCGAGCAGCAGCGCGAGCGCGGTGCCGAGCAGCACCGGGTCGAGCTTGAGCGGCGAGCGCAGGCGCGCCGGGAACGGCATCGTGATGTTGTGCGCGCTCATGCCGTGAGCTCCCCGGCGGCCGCCGCGAAGGCATCGCCGCGCGCGCCGTAGTTCGCGAACTGGTCGAAGCTCGCGCAGGCGGGAGCGAGCAGCACCGTGTCGCCCGCGCGCGCCGCGGCACGCGCGGCGCTCACCGCCTGCTGCATCGTTGCCGCGTGCGTGATCGGCACGCGGCCGGCGAACGCGCGCTCGATGGCCGGCGCGTCCTCGCCGATCAGCACGGCGGCGCGCAAGCACGGCGCGACGGCGTCCGCTAGCGCGGCGAAGTCGCCACCCTTGCCCTGCCCGCCCGCAATCAGCACGACGGAGCCGCTGAGCGACTGCACGGAGGCAATCGCGGCGGCGACGTTGGTTGCCTTCGAATCGTCGACGTAGATCACGCCGTCGAGCTCGCGCACGAACTGCATGCGGTGCGGCAGGCCGGTGAAATCCGCAAGCGCGCGGCACATGGCGGCGCGCTCGAGGCCGAGCAGCTCGCCGGCAGCGAGCGCCGCCAGCGCATTTTCGAGGTTGTGGCGACCGACCAGGCGCAGCGCGGAGGCAAGCATGACCGCGTCCTCGCCGCAGGCGCGCCATTCCTCGCCGTCGCGCGACAGGAGGCCCCAGTTCTGCCGGCGCGGCGCATCGAGCGCGAACGAGCGGCAGGTGCAGCCCGCGGGCACCTGTTCGCGCATCGCGGGGTCCGCGCGGTTGATGACGACCGCGTCGGCCTCGCGCAGGATCCGGTACTTGGCCTCGCGGTACTCGGCCTCGTCGCGGTGCCAGTCGAGGTGATCCGCCGAGATGTTCAGCAGGACGGCGACGCGCGCGGGCAGGTCGCGCGTGCGCTGCAGCTGGAAACTCGACAGCTCCAGCACGTACAGCTCCGGCCGCTCCTTCGCGAGCAGGTCGAGCGCCGGCTCGCCGAGGTTGGCACCCGTATAGGCACGGCGCCCGGCTTCCGCGCACATGCGGCCGAGCAGCGTCGTCACGGTGCTCTTGCCGTTCGAGCCCGTCACGGCGACGAACGGCGCCTGCGCGTGCTCGACGAACAGCTGGATGTCGGAGACGACCTCGATGCCGCGCTCGCGCGCGGCGACCAGCAGCGGGTCGCGGTCCGCGATACCGGGCGAGGCGACGACGCGCGCGATACCGTCGAGCAGCGCCGGTTCCGGCCGGCCGAGCACCGGCTGGACGTCCGGCACGATGCGCCGCAGCTCGTCGACGCCGGGCGCGGCCGCCCGCGTGTCGGCAAACACGCCGGCGACGTCCTCGCGCGCGAGGAAGCGCGCGACCGACAGGCCGGTATTGCCGAGCCCGTAGACCAGCACGCGGCCGGCCGTCTGCGAGTTTGCGAGTGCTGCGTTCATCGGATTTTCAGGCTCGCGAGGCCGATCAGCACGAGGATGACGGTGATGATCCAGAAGCGGACGATGACCTTCGGCTCGGCCCAGCCCTTCAGCTCGAAGTGGTGGTGCAGCGGCGCCATGCGGAACACGCGGCGCCCGGTCAGCTTGAACGAGGCCACCTGGATCATGACCGACACGGTCTCGACGACGAACACGCCGCCCATGATCGCGAGCACCAGTTCCTGGCGGACCACGACGGCGACGACGCCGAGCGCCGCGCCCAGCGACAGCGCGCCGATGTCGCCCATGAATACCTGCGCCGGGTAGGTGTTGAACCAGAGGAAACCGAGCCCCGCGCCGGCGAGCGTCGCGCAGAACACGAGGATCTCGCCGGAGCCCGCGACGTAGGGAATGCCGAGGTACTCGGAGAAGTTCACGTTGCCGGTCACGTAGGCGAACACGCCGAGCGCGCCGCCGACCAGCACGCTCGGCATGATCGCGAGGCCGTCGAGCCCGTCAGTCAGGTTGACCGCGTTGCTGAAGCCGACGATGTAGACCCAGGTGACCGCGATCTGCAGCATGCCGAGAGGGATGACGAGGTCCTTGAAATACGGGATCAGCAGCGAGGTCGCGATCTCGTCTTCCGCGAGCAGGTAGAGCGCGACCGCGGCGAAGCCCGCGACCAGCGACTGCCAGGCGAACTTCTGGCGCGCGGACAGGCCGGACGGGTCCTGCAGGATCAGCTTCCGGTAGTCGTCGACGTAGCCGATCACGCCGAAGGCCAGCGTCACGAACAGCACGATCCAGATGTAGCGGTTCTCGAGATCGCCCCAGAGGATCGTGCTGACGACGATCGCCGTCAGGATCATGGCCCCGCCCATCGTCGGCGTGCCGGCTTTCGGCAGGTGGGTGACCGGGCCCTCGGTACGGATCGGCTGGCCGAGCTGGTTCGAGGAAAGCCGCGCGATCATGCGCGGACCGATGATGAAACTGAGTGCCAGCGCGGTCAGCGCACCGAGGATCGCGCGCAGCGTCAGGTAGTTGAAGACATTGAAGCTGGCGTCGAACTGCGCCAGGTAATTCGTCAGGAACAGCAGCATCGCTAGCGACCTCCCCCGGCCCGGCAGGCCTCGACGACGCGCTCCATGCGCATGCTGCGCGAACCCTTGACCAGCACGTTGACGCCGGCGCCGAGTTCGTTCTCGAGCGAAGCGATCAGCTCGTCGACGCTCGCGTACCAGCTCGCCCCGTCACCGAAGGCTTCCGCCGCGTGGCGCGACAGCTCGCCGGCGGCGAACAGGCGCTCGACGCCGGCCGCGCGGATCTCGCTGCCTACGCTCGCGTGCAGGTCGGCGGCTTCGGGGCCGAGTTCGCCCATGTCGCCGAGCACGAAGAACGCCCTGCCCGGCCGCGCCGCGAGGTAACGCGCAGCCGCGGCGACGCTGGCCGGGTTCGCGTTGTAGCTGTCGTCGTAGAGCTGCACGCCGCGCGCGCCGGCCAGCGGCTCCAGGCGCCCGCCGACCGGACGCACGCTGCAGAGGCCGGTCTCGATCTGTGCCGCGTCGAGCCCGGCCGCGTGCGCGGCCGCGGCGGCCGCGGCCGCGTTGACCGCGTTATGCGCGCCGGCGAGCGGCAGGCGCACGTCGATCTCGGCGTCCGGCAGGCGCAGGCGAAAGCGCGAACCCTCGCCGTCCTCGACGAGCCCGGTGACCCGCACGTCGGCGTTCTCGCCGAGGCCGAAGCTCAAGACCTCGATGTCCGCGGCGTACCCGCACCACAGCTCGAAGTAGCGGTCGTCGGCATTCAGGATCGCGGTCGCCGGGCGCGGTTCGCCGCGCAGGATCTCGCCCTTCGCGCGCGCCACGCCGTCGAGCGAACCGAAACCCTCGAGGTGCGCCGGCCCTGCATTGTTGAGCAGGACGATAGAGGGCCGCGCCAGCGATACGAGGTAGGCGATCTCGCCAGCGTGGTTCGCGCCCATCTCGAGCACCGCGTAGCGGTGTGCGGCGGACAGCCGCGCCAGCATCAGCGGCACGCCAAGGTCGTTGTTCAGGTTGCCGTCCGTGGCAAGCGTAGCCGCCGTGGGAGAGAGGCAGCTCGCCAGCAGTTCCTTCACCGTGGTCTTGCCGTTCGAACCGGTGACACCGATGACGGTGACCGGCAGCGACTCGCGCCAGGCGCGGCCGAGCTGGCCGAGCGCGCGACGCGGGTCGTCGACGATGATCTGTGCCAGCGGCGCGTCCTCCGCCGCCGCGACGACGGCGCCGGCCGCGCCACGTTCGACCGCCTGCGGCAGGAAGCGGGCGCCGTCGAAATTCGGTCCGCGCAGCGCGAAGAACAGCTGGCCGTCGGCCAGCGTGCGCGTGTCGATGCTGACGCCGCGGTAGCGCGCGTCGCTGCCCGCCAGCCGCCCGCCCAGCGTTTCGGCCACCGATGTCAGGCTGCCTTCGATCACTGGCGCACCCGCGCGAGCTCTTTTGCCGCAACGTGGTAGTCCGAAAACGGCAGCCGCCGGTCGCCGATGACCTGGTAGTCCTCGTGCCCCTTGCCGGCTATCAGCACGACGTCGGTTTCGTCCGCGTGGCGGATAGCCCAGGCAATCGCCGCGGCGCGGTCCTCGATCGCGATGAGTTCCTCGCCGACGCCGGCCTGCACGTCGCGCATGATCGCCGCCGGGTTTTCGCCGCGCGGGTTGTCGCTGGTCAGCACCGGGCAGTCAGCGCCGCCCGCGACGACGCGGCCCATGTCCGGGCGCTTGCCGCGGTCGCGGTCGCCGCCGCAGCCGAATACGCACCACAGCCGGCCGTCGCAGTGCGGACGCAGCGCGTCGAGCGCGGCGGCCAGCGCCGCCGGCGTATGCGCGTAGTCGACGAACACCTGCGGCTGCCGGGCGCCGCTCGCCACGCGCTGCAGGCGTCCGGGCGGCGGCTGCATGCAGGCGAGCAGGTCCAGCGCGTCCTGGAACTCGACGCCGTCGGCCGCGAGCGCGCCGAGCACGAGCAGTGCATTGGCGACGTTGAAGCGGCCGTAGAGCGGCAGCGTGACGCGACCATCGCCCCAGCTAGACCCGAGCTCGAGTGCCATGCCCGTGTCGCCGGGCCGGGCCCGCCGTGCGCACACGTACGGGGCGTCTCCCGTCGCGGTCAGGGGGCTGCTCGCGACGCGCACCGCGTCGCGGCCGCAGCGTTCCGCGAGCCTGCGTCCGTACTCATCGTCGACGCAGATCACGCGCCGCGCCGCGGCGAAATCGGTGAACAAGCGCGCCTTGCTGTCGAAGTAAGCCTGCATCGAGCCGTGGTAGTCGATGTGATCGCGGCTCAGGTTTGTGAACAGCGCGCTGTCGATACGCACGCCGTCGATACGGCCCTGCGCAAGCCCGTGCGACGAGACCTCGAGCGCGGCGTGCCGCGCCCCCGCGTCGCGAAACTCCGCGAGCAGGCGATGCAGCTCGACGCAGTCCGGCGTCGTCAGGCCCGTCGCAGTCGCGATGTCGTCGAGGCCCGCGCCCAGCGTGCCGATGTAGGCCGTGCGCTGGCCGAGACGTTCGCGCGCCTGGGCCAGCAGCCAGGCCACGGTCGTCTTGCCGTTGGTGCCGGTAACGCCGCTGACCCGGACCGTCCGCGACGGCTCGCCGAAATAACGGTCCGCGATCTCGCCGAGCCGGGCCTTCAGCCCCGGTACCGCGACCGCGGTGACGCCGGCCGGCGGAGCGACGTCGGGATCGGCGTCCCAGACGATGGCAGCGAGCCTTGCGGCGAGGGCCGCGTCGAGGTGTTCGAGCGCGTGGCTGCGCGCGCCGCGGCAGGCGAGGAACACGGCGCCGCTGCCGAGGCGCCGGCTGTCGCTGGCGAGCTCGTGCACCTCGACCGGCGGCGCGTCGGCGATGCCGGCGAGCAGCGCCGAGAGCCGCGGCAGGGCATTGTCGATGCGGGCTGGCACGTTCACCGGCTCATCGCCTGCATGAGCTTGCCGTCCGCGTCGCGTGCGGGCAGCGAGTCCGGCGGCACGGCGAGCAGGCGCAGCGACTCGGCCATGACCTCGGCAAACACCGGCGCGGCGACGTCGCTGCCGTAGTACAGCTCGCCGTGCGGCTCGTCGATGACGACGACGGCCGCGAGGCGCGGCGCGCTGGCCGGCGCGAAGCCGGCGAACACGGACAGGTAACGGTCCTTCGAATAGCCGCCGGCCGTGAATTTCCAGGCAGTGCCGGTCTTGCCGGCCACCCGGTAGCCGGGCACCGCCGCCTTGACGCCGGTGCCGCCCGGCCGCACGACCT
Source organism: uncultured Woeseia sp. (assembly GCA_937925605.1). GTDB lineage: Bacteria > Pseudomonadota > Gammaproteobacteria > Steroidobacterales > Woeseiaceae > Woeseia. The sequence goes on along the minus strand of CALALV010000053.1, from coordinate 1,892 downwards.
CCTCCATCATCCGGCGCACGGCCTGCGCCGTGTCGGCAGTGATGATCGTCTGCCCGCGGGGCAGCTCCGGCTGCACGACCAGCGACACGGGGCGATGCTCGCCATCGCGTGCCAGCACCGCGTAGGCCTGCGCCAGCTGCAACGGCGTGACGGACAGGCCGTAGCCATAGGCGAGCGTCGCCTGGTTGATCGGCCGCCAGTGATTGAAGTGCGTAAGCAGGCCGGCGGACTCGCCCGGGAATCCGCTCGCGGTCAGCGAGCCGAGCCCGAAGCGGGTCATCGTGCCCCACAGCTGGTCGGGCTCCAGCGCCATCGCCACCTTGGTCACGCCGACGTTGCTCGAGCGCGCGAGCACGGTCGTCAGGCTCACGCGGCCCAGGTTGCGACGGTCCTCGATGCGCTTGGCGCCGACCCGCACGAAGCCGGGCGACGTGTCGACCAGCGACCCCGGGCGGTACTCGCCGCTCTCCAGGGCCGCGGCCACGACCAGCGGCTTGATGCTGGAACCGGGCTCGAAGATGTCCGTGATTGCGCGGTTGCGGTAGCGTTCCGCCGAGTACTGCGCGCGGTCGTTCGGGTTGTAGGACGGCTGGTTGACGATCGCCAGCACCTCGCCGCTCTCGACGTCGAGGATCACGATCGAACCGGAGTTCGCGTCGAACTCGCGAATCGCGCCTTTCAGTGCACGGTAGGCGAGATACTGCAGGCGCAGGTCGATGCTCGCGCGCAGGTCCTTGCCGGGGCTCGGCGGGCGAATGCTCTCGACGTTCTCGACCGAGCGCCCGAGCCGGTCCTTCAGGACCCGCTTCGCGCCGGACTCGCCGCCGAGCCAGTAGTTGTAGGCGAGCTCGAGCCCTTCCTGGCCCTCGTCGTCGACGTTCGTAAACCCGACGAGGTGGCCGGTGACTTCACCGGCCGGGTAAAAACGCCGGTACTCGCGGATGACGTTGACGCCGGGCAGCTTGAGCGCCAGCACGCGATGCGCCTGTTCCGGCGACAGGTGCCGCTTCAGGTACAGGAACTCGCGGTTCATGCTGCGCGTGATCCGCCGCATCAGCAGCGGCGGGTCCATGTCGAGCGCGCGCGCCAGCTGCGGCACGCGGTCGACGGCGACGGCGAGTTCCTGGGGATTGGCCCAGATGCTGTCCACCGGCGTCGAGATCGCGAGCGGCTCGCCGTTGCGATCGAGGATCGCGCCGCGGTGCGCGCTGATCTTCTCGGTGCGCAGGTGGCGCGTGTCGGCCTGCTGGTTCAGGAAGTCGCGGTTGAACACCTGCAGGTGCACGGCGCGCGCGACCAGCGAGGCGGCCGCGAGCACGAAGCACAGCCCGACCAGCGCCAGCCGGCCGGCGAAGCGTCGTGCCGTCTGCTCCTTGGTTTCCGCTCCCCTGCTCATTCGCGTTCGATCACGTAGATGTCGGCGGCTTCCGGCCGCGTAAGCTTCAGCTCGTCGGCGGCGAGCCGCTCGATGCGCCCGTGCGTGGCGAAAGTGCTCTGCTCGATCTGCAGCTGGCCCCACTCGATGTTCAGGCGGTCGCGCTCCGCGGTCAGCTCCTCGAGCTCGACGAACAGCCGGCGCGACTCGTGCTTCGTGTAGACGATCGCGAGCGCGGACAGCAGGCAGACGGTCGTGAACACGGCCAGCAGCAACACGGGCGGGCGCGACGGGGCTGCACTCATGGCAGGCGCTCCGCCACCCGCAGCCGCGCGCTGCGGGCGCGCGAATTGCGCTCGATCTCGGCCGCGTCCGCGGTCACGCCCCGGCCCAGTGAGCGCAGCGCCGGCCGGTGCTCGGCCGGCACGTCGGGCAGGCCGCGCCATGGCGCCGGCGTTTCGCTGTGGCGGCGGATGAATCGCTTGACCAGCCGGTCCTCCAGCGAATGGAAACTGAT
>CALALV010000052.1 GCA_937925605.1 uncultured Woeseia sp. | reverse complement strand
CTTCACCGCGCCGATGCGCGAGATGCTCGCGCTGCATCCGCGCTTCGATAACACCAAATGGCGGCGCGCGCAGAAGCTGCTGGAGCACCGGCGCTTCCGCGCGGCCTACGACTTCCTCGTGCTGCGCGCCGAGGTCGGCGAGATCGATGACGAGCTCGCGACCTTCTGGACCGAGGTGCAGGCCGAGCCGCAGGAGCGCCGCGACGAGGCCTTCGACGTCCGCGCGCCCGGCAACAAGAAAAGCAAGCGCCGCCGCCGGCGCCGCCGGCGGCGCGGCAAGTCTTCCGCCTCGTCATGAGCGGCGGGCGGCCACGCTGGTGGCCCGCGTACGTCGGCCTCGGCAGCAACCTCGACGATCCCGTCGCCCGCCTGCACACCACGTTCGGCGAACTCGACCGACTGCCGGACACGCATCTCGTGCTGCAATCTTCGCTGTACCGCTCGGCGCCGGTCGGCCCGCAGGACCAGCCGGACTTCGTCAACGCCGCGGCGGCCCTGCTGACCCGGCTGCCGGCCGCGGAACTGCTGGCGGCGCTGCAGGGCCTCGAGCAGGCGGCGGGCCGCCGCCGCGACGGGCCGCGCTGGGGGCCGCGCACGCTGGACCTCGACCTGCTCGTCTTCGCCTCGCAGGTCCTTGATACGCCGGAACTCACGCTGCCGCACCCGCGCATCGCGGAACGAAATTTTGTATTGTTGCCGCTCTCGGAAATCGCCCCGTTCCTCGCCATTCCCGGCCTCGGCAGCGTCGCTGCCCTGGCGGCCGCCGCCAGCCGGACGGAGCCCGCCATCGAACGACTGGACATGCCGTGAGCGCGAGGACAGGCAAGCTGAAGAGCATCGGAGCGGCGCCGGGCGACGCGCACGCGCCGCGTTTCATCGTCGTCGAGGGGCCGATCGGCGTCGGCAAGACCAGTCTCGCGCGCCGCCTGGCTGAGAGCTTCAACGGCGAACTGGTCCTCGAGCCGTCGGAGGAAAACCCGTTCCTCGAACGCTTCTACCGCTCAGGCCGCTCGGCGGCCCTGCCGGCGCAACTGTTCTTCCTGTTCCAGCGCGCCCGCCAGGTGGAGGAACTGCGCCAGTCCGACCTGTTCGCGCCGGTGCGCGTCGCCGATTTCCACATGGACAAGGACCGGCTGTTCGCCGAGGTCAACCTCGACCGCGAGGAGCTCTCGCTGTACGAACAGATTCGCGAAAAACTCGAGGTCGAGACGCCGGAGCCGGACCTCGTCATCTACCTGCAGGCGCCGGTCGACGCGCTGCTGCAACGCATCGCGCGCCGCGGCATACCCTACGAGCGCATGATCGACCGCGCCTACCTCGAGCGCCTCACGGATGCCTACGCGCGCCACTTCCACACCTACGACCAGGCGCCGCTCCTGATCGTGAACGCCGCGGCCATAGACCCGGTTTCGAACGACGCGGACTACGAGCGGCTGTTCGAGCAGATCCGGCGCACGTCGAGCGGCAGGCACTTCTTCAACCCCGCGGCTGCCGTCGCGCTGGCCTGATCCGGCGCCCCGCGCGCCCGAAATCCTTTATCATTCGCTGCCCGGGCACCGAGGGACGGCATGTACACACAGCTCGAACAGCGCGACATGGCGGAACCGCCGGTCAATATCGCGAGCTTGCGCAAGATGAAGGAAACCGGCGAGGCGATTGCCTGCCTGACGGCCTACGACGCGAGCTACGCGATGCTGGTCGATCGTGCCGGCACCGATCTCGTGCTGGTCGGCGACTCCCTCGGCATGGTCATCCAGGGACACGACACGACCGTGCCGGTGACCGTCGCCGACATCATCTACCACACGAAGAACGTCGCGCGCGGGCTGCGGCGCGCGTTCCTGGTCGCGGACATGCCGTTCATGAGCTATCGCAACCCGGACCAGGCGCTGGAGAACGCCGTTGCGCTGATGCAGGAAGGCGGCGCGATGATGATCAAGCTCGAGGGCGGCGACGGCCAGATCGAGATCGTCGAATACCTCGCGCGCCACGATATCCCGGTCTGTGCGCACATGGGGCTGAAGCCGCAGTCGGTGCACAAGATCGGCGGCTTCCGCGTGCAGGGCCGCGACCCGGAGCAGGCGAAGCGGATGACCGAGGGCGCGCGCCGCCTGCAGGACGCCGGCGCGGACATCGTGTTGCTCGAATGCGTGCCGAACGAACTCGGCGAAGCGGTGACGAAAGCGCTGGACGTGCCCGTCATCGGGATCGGGGCCGGGCCGCACACGGACGGGCAGATTCTCGTCCTGTACGATATCCTCGACATCACGCTCGGCCGCACGCCGCGCTTCGTCAAGAATTTCATGGAAGGTCACGAGGCACCGCTGCACGCCATCCACGCCTACGTCGAGGCCGTCAAGCAGCGCAGCTACCCCGAGCCGCAACACTGTTTCTCCTGAGCCAGGGACCGATACTCTCTTGAAACTCATTTCCGATCGCCAAGAGCTGCGCGAGCTGCTCGCGGACTGGCGCCGCGCCGGCGACCATGTCGCGCTGGTGCCCACGATGGGCAACCTGCACGAAGGCCACCTGAGCTTGCTCAAGCTCGCGCGCGAGCACGCGGACCGCGTGGTCGTCACGATCTTCGTCAACCCGACGCAGTTCGGCGAGGGCGAGGACTACGAGCAATACCCGCGCACGCTCGAGCGCGACAAGCGGCATCTGAAGCGCGCCAAGGTCGACCTGCTGTTCACGCCGAGCGTCGAAACGATCTACCCGTTCGGTACGGACTCCGCGACCTCGGTCACCGTGCCGGTCCTGACGAAAGAATTTTGCGGATTGAATCGCCCCGGGCACTTCGACGGCGTGACCTCGGTCGTCAGCCGGCTGTTCAGCCTCGTGCAACCTGACGTCGCCGTCTTCGGGCAGAAGGATTTCCAGCAGCAGCTGGTCATTCGTCGCATGGTCGAGGACATGCACCTGCCGATCCGCATCATCAGCGGACCGACGATGCGCGAGGATGACGGGCTGGCGCTCAGCTCGCGCAACCAGTACCTCGACGAGTCGGAACGCGAGCGCGCGCCGACGCTTTACGCGACGCTGCAGGACGTAGAGAAGGCGCTGCACGACGGCAAGGACAACTACGGGGAACTCGAGGAGCAGGCCTGCAAGCGGCTGGAAGAGGCCGGCTTCGAGCCCGAGTACGTCAGCATCCGGCGCGCCGTGGACCTGGCCGAGCCCGATCGCGAGCACGACCAGCTGGTCGTGCTGGCCGCCGCGCGCCTCGGGCGGGCGCGCCTGATCGACAACCTCCTGGTCGACGTCTAGTCGGCCGGGCCGTCAGGCCGATACGCGGTTGCGGCCGGCGGCCTTCGCCCGGTAGAGCGCGGCGTCGGCCGCGCGCAGCATTGCGTCGAAATCGCAGTCCGGGCCGCGCTCGGCGACACCCATCGAAACCTCCAGCGGTATGCGCAGCAGCGAATCGTCGTTCGAGCGGTGCTCACCGTTCACGGCAACGAGCACCCGGCCGGCGATCTCGAGCGCGTCGGACAAGGCGATGCCGGGCAGCAGCACGGCGAACTCGTCGCCGCCGTAGCGCACCAGCAGGTCCCGGTTACGGAACTGCTTGCGCAGGATGCGCGCTATCGTCGTCAGCGCGCGGTCGCCGGCGACGTGGCCGAAGCGGTCGTTGAAGGTCTTGAAATTATCGACGTCGATCATGACCAGCGACGCGGGTTCGCTCTCGGTGGCGCAGCGCTCGATCTGCGCCGGGAAATCCTCTTCCATTGCGTGGCGGTTGCCGAGCCCGGTCAGTGCGTCGGTCGTTGCGTTGCGTTCGAACTTGCGCAGGTCGCCGAAGCTCTCCGCGATGAAGTCGTTGTGGCTGCGCACGCGCTCGGAGAGCATCAGCAACAGGTTCTTCGCGAAGGCATGCGAGGCGTCGACCAGCTGCCAGAGCACCGACTTGTGGATGACGAGAACGTGCGCGGGTTCCGCGGCACAGACGAACGCGGACGGATCCTTGTCCTCGATGATCGACATCTCGCCGACGCAGTCCCCGACTTCCATGGTCGCGAGGATCGGCGCGTCCTGCGAGCCGACCCTGACGTCGAGGCGCCCCGAGAGTACGACGAACACGTGTTCGTTGTGCGCGCCCGGGGCCAGCAGTTGCTCGCCGGTCTCGACGTCGCGGCGCTCGCAGCGTTGCAGTAGCTCCTGCACGTCGTCCGGTGCAACTCCGCGGAACAGCGCGAGTCCGTGCAGCAGCGAGCGCTGGTAATCAGAGTCCTGTCGTTCCGCCTGCTCGCCCACGCACGTCGTCCCTGGTTGCAATAGTCATTCCCGGCCGAGCGCGCCACCTTACCGGAAGCGCATGCGAAAACAATGACAAACGACACAGTCCGGGCGTGCCGCCTCGCTTGACAAGTGCTTCAGTCGCCGGGCGCCTGCGCGTCCAGCAGGCGCCGCATCTCGTCGAAGGTCGCGCGTTCCTCCGCATCCGGTTCCGGGTAGCTGAGACCGATGCGCGAAAGCGCGTCGACGATGATCTCGGCGACGACGGCGCGCATGTAGGGCTTGTCGTCCGCCGGGATCGCGTACCACGGCGCCCAGGGCCGCGAGGTCGCGTTCAGTGCCTCCTCGTAGGCCTGCATGTACTGCGGCCAGAACTGCCGCTCGCGCACGTCGCCTGCCTCGAACTTCCAGTGCTTGTCGGGCCTGTTCAGCCGGCGCAGGAAGCGCCGCCGCTGCTCCTCGGCAGACACGTTGAGCCAGAATTTCAGGATCACCGTGCCGTTGCGCGCCAGGTGTTTCTCCTGGTCGCGCAGTGACTCGAGCCGAGCGTCCCAGAATTCCCGCGTGTCGCTGGACCGGGGCAGCCGCTGGTGCTCGAGGATGCTCGGGTGCACGCGCACGACCAGTACTTCCTCGTACTGGCTGCGGTTGAAGATACCGATGCGGCCGCGCTCCGGCAGGCGGCAGGTCGTGCGCCACAGGAAATCGTGGTCGAGTTCGAGCTGCGACGGCCGGCGAAAGCTGAAGACCTGGCAGCCGGCCGGGTTCACGCCCTGCATGACCGCGCGGATCGTGCTGTCCTTGCCGGCGGCGTCCATCGCCTGGAACACCAGCAGGACCGCGTGATTGTCGCCGGCCATCAGCACCTGCTGCAGCCGGTCGAGCTTCCGGTTTGCGACCTTGAGTCGGCGTTTTGCGTGCCGGGCCTCGGCTTCGGTCGGAGCCGTCGCGGCATCCGCGACGCTGAAACTGCCGTCGAAGGGTACGAGGTGAGTCGTCGGTGCGGCGTCGAACATCGGGGCTCCCGGCTTCAGCTCGCGCCGTGCCGGCGCAGGGCCCACTGTACATGCTCGCGCACCAGCGCGGAATCGTCGCCGCGGCGCGCGCGCAGAGCGTCGAGCACCTCGTCCGACGATTCGGCGTTGCCGAGTGCAACGGCGAGATTGCGCAGCCACTGCTCGTAGCCGATGCGCCGCATCGCGCTGCCCTCGGTATTGCGGTCGAAGGTATCGGCATCCCAGCGGAACAGCGCGGCGAGTTCCACGTCGTCCAGGCCGTGGCGCGGCGCAAAGTCGCCTTCGGCGCTCGCCTGCGCGAACTTGTTCCACGGGCAGTAGAGCTGGCAGTCGTCGCAGCCGTAGACCCGGTTGCCGATCATCGGCCGGAATTCTTCCGGGATCGCGCCCTTCAGCTCGATCGTGAGGTAGGAGATGCAGCGCCGCGCGTCCAGTTCGAACGGCGCGACGATCGCCCCGGTCGGGCAGACGTCGATGCAGGCGCGGCAGCTGCCACAGTGTTCGCTGGCGGGCGCGTCCACCGGGAGCGGCAGGTCGGTATACAGCTCGCCCAGGAAAAACCAGGAACCCGCGCGGCGGTTCAGCAGGTTCGTGTGCTTGCCGATCCAGCCGAGGCCGGCTTTTTCGGCGAGCGGTTTCTCGAGCACCGGTGCGCTGTCGACGAACACGCGGTGGCCGAAGTCGCCGACCTCGTCGCGGATGCGGGAAGCCAGCTTTTTCAGGCGGGCGCGCAGCACCTTGTGGTAGTCGCGGCCGAGCGCGTAGCGCGAAACATAGGCCTTGCGCGGATGGTCGAGCAGCGCTTTCGCCCGTTCGCCGTCGTCGCGGAGGTAGTCCATGCGCACCGACAGCACCCGGAGCGTGCCGGGCACGAGCAGCCCCGGCCTGCTGCGCTTGCGGCCGTGGCGCTGCATGTAGCTCATCTCGCCGTGATAGCCCTTGCCGAGCCAGCGTTCGAGCCGCGCCTCGGCCTCGGCCAGGTCGACGTCGGCGACGCCGAGCTGCTGGAAACCGAGCTCGCGCGCCCAGGACTGCACGCGCCGCTTGAGCGCCGGCCAGTCGATGTCGTCGGCAGTGGGAGTCACGGCATTCGCGATGCAGTCCGGGAGAGGCCAGTATAATGCCGCGCATGACCGAGACCCCCGTCGACGATCCACGCCAGTGCGTCTACGCGGTCGCGGACGTGCGCGAGATCGATCGCGCGGCGATCCGCGGCGGCATCGACGGCTACGAGCTGATGAGCCGCGCCGGCCGCTTCGCGCTCGACGTGGCGCGCGAGGCCTTCGACGGCAGCACGCGCTGGCGCGTGCTCTGCGGCGCCGGCAACAACGCCGGCGACGGCTACCTCGTCGCGCGGCTCGCGCTGGAATGCGGGATCGACGCGCGGGTGCTGCACGTCGCCGACCCGGAAAAGTTGTCCGGCGACGCCCGCACGGCCTGGCGCGACGCGCGCGCGGCGGGCGTCGACATCCGCGCGTTCGAAGGTCATCTCGAGCCCGGCGCCGATTTGCTGATCGACGCGCTGCTCGGCAGCGGCCTCGATCGCGCCGTCGCCGGCGACTTCGGCCGCGCCGTCGATGCGCTGAACGCCCACGCGGCGCCGGTGTTCGCGCTCGACGTGCCGACCGGTATCCACGGCGACAGCGGCGCGGAACTCGGCGTCGCGGTACGCGCCGAACTGACCGCGACTTTCGTCGGTCGCAAGACCGGCCTGTACCTGCAGGCGTGTCCGGACGCCGCGGGCCGCCTGCGTTACTCCGACCTCGGCGTCCCCGACGAGGCCTTCGCGGGGCGCCGGCCGCGCATGCGGCTCGTCCCGGCATCGCTCGCGGCGGATGCGCTGCCGCGGCGGCGGCGCCAGTCGCACAAGGGTGACTACGGCCACGTGCTGGTGGTCGGCGGCGGCCCCGGG
>CALALV010000051.1 GCA_937925605.1 uncultured Woeseia sp. | reverse complement strand
CCAGGGCCTCGACGAGCGCGCGCGCGACTCGCTGTTCTCGCTCGAGGCCGACGCCGCCGTCGACCACCTGTTCCGGGTCGCCTGCGGGCTCGATTCTATGGTCCTCGGGGAACCGCAGATCCTCGGCCAGCTCAAGGATGCGTTCCGCGCGGCCCAGCAGGCCGGGACGGTCGGCGCCGGGCTGGACCGGGTGTTCCGGCATACCTTCTCGGTCGCCAAGAAAGTCCGCACCGACACCGAGATCGGCGGCAGCCCGGTCTCGGTCGCTTACGCGGCGGTGAGCCTCGCGAACCAGTTCTTCGCCGACTTCAGCCGCTACACCGCGCTCCTGATCGGCGCGGGCCAGACGATCCGGCTGGTCGCACAGCACCTGCAGGCACGCGGCATCGGCCGCCTGTTCGTCGCCAACCGCGACGTCACGCGCGCGCAGGAACTCGCGAGCGCGTTCGGCGGTTTCGCGCTGCCGCTGTCCGAACTCGAGGGCACGCTGCCGGATGCCGACATCCTGATCAGCTCGACCGCGAGCCCGGACCCGATCCTCGGCGTCGACGAGATGAAGAAGGCGGTGAAAGCGCGCAATCGCAAGCCGATCTTCGCGGTCGATATCGCCGTGCCGCGCGATCTCGACCCGGCGATCGCCGAGCTCGCGGACGTCTACCTGTACACGATCGACGACCTCGACCAGGTGATCGTCGAGGGCCAGAACAACCGGCGCGCCGCGGCCGTCGATGCGCGCCGCATCCTCGACGAGGAAACCCGGCGCTACCTCGAGATCGAGCGGGGCAAGGAGATCGCGCCGCTGATCTCGTCGCTGCGCGAACAGGGCGACGCACTGCGTCGCGAGGTCCTCGCGCAGGCGCGCCGTCGCCTGAACAAGGGTTCGGACAGCGCCGAAGTGCTCGAATACGCCGTCGCGTCGCTGATGAAGAAAATGCTGCATGCCCCCAGCGTGCAGCTGCGCAAGGCGGCCGAGGCCGACGACCGGCAGCTGCTGGACGCCGCGCAGCGGCTGTTCGAGCTCGACCGCGACGGCGGGCGCGACGACACGTGAAGGACTCGATCCGCGCGAACCTCGAAAGCACCCGCGAGCGATTCGAGGAGGTCTCGGCCCTGCTCGCGGATCCCGAGGTCATCGGCGAGCAGGCGCGCTTTCGCGACCTGTCACGGGAATACGCGCGGCTCGAGCCCGTGGTCAGCCTGTTCCGCGACTTCGAGAAACTCGAGGCGGACATCGCCGCGGCCGAGGAGATGGCCGGCGACAGCGACCCGGACGCGCGGGCGATGGGCGAGGACGAATTGCCCGAACTGACCGGGCGGCGCGAGCTGCTCGAGCGCGAGCTGCGCCTTGCGCTGATACCGCCGGATCCCTACGACGACAGCAACGTCTTCCTCGAGATACGTGCCGGCACCGGCGGCGACGAAGCCGCGATCTTTGCCGGCGACCTGTTCCGCATGTACGCGAAGTACGCCGAAGCGCAGGGCTGGCCGCTCGAAATCCTGTCCGCACGCGATGGCGAGCACGGCGGCTATCGCGAAATCATCTGCCGGATCAGCGGCAGCGGCATCTTCGCGAAGCTCAAGTTCGAGTCCGGCGCGCACCGCGTGCAGCGGGTGCCGGCAACGGAATCGCAGGGCCGTATCCACACCTCGGCCTGCACCGTGGCCGTGCTTCCGGAGCCGGACGAACTCGAGGAGATCGAGATCAATGCGGCCGACCTGCGCATCGATACCTACCGGGCATCCGGCGCCGGCGGCCAGCACGTCAACAAGACGGATTCCGCCGTGCGCGTCACGCACCTGCCGAGCGGCATCGTCGTCGAATGCCAGGACGAGCGCTCGCAGCACAAGAATCGCGCGCGCGCCATGTCGCTGCTGCAGGCGCGACTGCTGGATGCGCAGGTGCGCGAACGCGAGAGCGCGCAGGCCGAGGAACGCCGGCTGCAGGTCGGCAGCGGCGATCGCTCCGAGCGCATCCGCACCTACAACTTCCCGCAGGGCCGCGTCACCGACCACCGCATCAACCTGACGCTGTACAAGCTGGACGAAATACTCGAGGGCGACCTCGACCCGGTCATCGAGCCGCTGATCAGCGAGCACCAGGCCGGGCAGCTGGCCGCGCTCGGCGCCTGAGCGCGTCTCAGGCCTGCAGCCGCAGGAAGTTCAGCACGTCAGAACGGGTGATGAGCCCGTAGAACTCGTCGCCGTCGACGACCGCGGCGCAGGACTGCACGTGCAGCATCGCGACCAGGTTCGCGACGCTGGTATCGAGGCCCACCTGGATGTAGGCGGACTGCATCGCATCGCGCACCGGCGCGTTCATGAGTTCCGGCTTGCCGAACACGTGGCGGATGATGTCGTCCTCGGTCAGCACGCCGACGAGGCGCTCGCCGTCCATGACCGGCAGCTGCGAGAAGCCGGCGTTGCGCAGCCGGTTGTGCGCCGTCGTCAGCACGTCGTCGGCCCCGACCGTGATCGTCGCCCGCTCGCCGTGCGGCCGGCCGACCAGGTCGCGCAGGTCGCCGTATTTCTCGCGCCGGATGAAGCCCTGGTCCTCCATCCAGAAGTCGTTTAACAGCTTCGACAGGTACTTGTTGCCGGTGTCGCAGGCGAAACTCACGACCCGCTTGGGTTCCGTCTGCTCCCTGCAGTAGCGGAGCGCGGCGGCGAGCAGCGTGCCGCTCGATGACCCGGCCAGCAGGCCCTCCTTCTGCAGCAGCTCGCGCGCCGCCCGGAACGACTCGGCGTCGCTGACGCTGTAGGCCTTCGTGACCTGGCCGAAATCCGCGATGTCCGGGATGAAATCCTCGCCGATGCCCTCGACCAGCCAGCCGGCGTTCTTCTCCTTGAGCTCGCCGGTGTTGATGTAGTCCGCGAGGATCGACCCTACCGGGTCCGCGAGAATGATCTCGACGTCCGGCTTGTGCGCGGCGAAGTACCTGCCGAGACCGCTGACCGTGCCCGACGAGCCGACGCCGACGACGACCGCGTCGAGGTCGCCGTCCATCTGCTCGAGGATCTCCGGAGCGGTCGTGTGCTCGTGCGCGAGCGGATTGTCGGGATTGCCGAACTGGTTGATGAAGTACGCGCCCTGCTCCTCGGCGAGCCGCTTGCCGAGATCCTGGTAGTACTCCGGGTGACCTTTCGCGACGTCCGAGCGCGTCAGCACCACCTCGGCACCCATCGCGCGCAGGTTGAAGATTTTTTCCTGGCTCATCTTGTCCGGCAACACCAGGATCATGCGATAGCCTTTCTGGCGCGCGACCAGCGCGAGGCCCAGGCCGGTGTTGCCGGCCGTGGCCTCGACGATCGTGTCGCCCGGTTCGAGCTCACCTCGCTCCTCGGCCTGCTTTATCATCGACAGGCCGATCCGGTCCTTGATGGAGCCGGCGGGATTCATCAGTTCGAGCTTCAGGAACAGCCGGCAGGGGCCGGTATCGAACTGCGTGATTTCGAGCATCGGCGTGCGGCCGATCATCTCGAGTATGTTGGAATAGACGTTCATGGATACACGGTTCTGGGCCCGTCGAGTGGCCGCAATGGTACGCCAAGGCCCGCGCGCGGAGCCAGCCGCGTGACGGCGTCGATCCGCGACACGCTGGAGGCCGCGGTCCTGCGACTCGAGGGCGTCAGCGACTCGCCGCGGCTCGACGCCGAGCTGATGCTCGCGCGGGCGATCGGGCTGCCGCGGGCGTTCCTGGTCGCGCACCCGGAAGACGAACTGGACGCGGCCTCCGTCGAGCGCTTCGAACGCACGCTCGCGCGCCGGGCGACCGGCGAACCGCTGGCCTATATCGAGGGCGTCAAGGAATTCTGGTCGCTTACGCTCGCGGTGTCGCCGGCGACGCTGGTGCCGCGGCCCGAGACGGAGATTCTCGTCGGCCAGCTGCTCGACCTGCTGCCGCCGGACAGCGATGCGGAGATACTCGACCTCGGAACCGGCAGCGGCGCGATCGCGCTCGCGATCGCGAGCGCGCGGCCGCTGTGCCGCGTGACGGCGACGGACAAGAGCGAGGATGCGCTGGCCGTCGCGCGCCTGAACGCGCGGCAGCTCGACCTGCCGAACGTCGATTTCGTCGCCGGCAACTGGATCGCACCGGTACGCGGCCGCCGCTTCGACGTCATCGTGTCGAACCCGCCGTACGTGGCCGAGCCGCACCCGGCGCTGGCGCGGCTGACGCACGAGCCGCGCATGGCGCTGGTCGCCGGCCAGGACGGGCTGGACGAGATCAGGGTGCTCGCGGCGACCTGCGGCGAGGTCAGCCGGGCGGGCGGCCTGCTGCTGCTGGAGCACGGTGCCGATCAGCAGCAGGCGGTGGCCGAGCTGCTGGCCGATCAGGGCTGGACCGACATCCGCAACGTGCCGGACTACGCGGGCCTGCCGCGCGTGACGATCGCGAAGCAACCCTGAAGACCGGGAACCGGGTGGCAGTCGCGGACTCAGATAAAGCTACGGACCGTCGACGGAGACCCGCCATGCACCGATCGCTCCTCCTGCTGTTGCTCGTCGTCGCCGGAGGCCCGGGGACGGCAGCCGACGACGACCCCCTCGCCGCATCGGTCGCGCAGCTGCGGCATGCCGTGGGCACCTGGCACGTGACGACCGAGTTCCTCGACGCGGACGGCAACGTCGCCCGCAGCGTGCCGGGTACCTACCGTTTTCGCTGGGTCGTCGAGGACCGCGTGGTCGCCGGCGAGAGCGAGCTGCCGGACCTCGGGCTGAGCTCCGGCATCCTCTTTTACGTCAACGAGCGCAACGAGCGGATCGAGATGGTTTCGGTCGGCCCGGACGGCCGGCTGTGGATCATGAGCGGACCGCTCGGCGGGGAGACGCGCCACACGCAGGAATACGAAACCGCCGAGGGACAGACCGCGCAGCTGCGGTTCACGCGCTACAATGTCGAGCGCGACCGCTTCGAGTCGCGGATGGAATACACCAGCGACGGCGGCGTCACCTGGCTGCCCGGCAACCACCAGGTCTTCGAGCGCGCCGCCGCGGACAGCGAGGAACAATGAGCCAGGTCACGATCAGCACCAGCCACGGCGACATCGTCGTCGAACTCTTCGAGGACAGCGCCCCGGTCAGCTGCGCCAACTTTCGCCAGTACGCCGCGGACGGCTTCTTCGCGGACACGGTGTTCCACCGGGTCATTCCGAACTTCATGATCCAGGGCGGCGGCCTGACCGCGGAGCTCGAGCGCAAGCCGACCCGCGCGCCGATCCGCAACGAGGCGGACAACGGCGAGAAGAACCTGCGCGGCACGCTGGCCATGGCGCGCACGGCCGACAAGGACAGTGCGACCTCGCAGTTCTTCATCAACCTGAAGGACAACGCGTTCCTCGACCACGGTGGCCGCGACTTCGGTTACGCCGTGTTCGGGCGCGTGAGCGCCGGCATGGACGTGGTCGACGCGATCGCGGCCGTGGACACCGGCAGCCGCGGCGGTCACTCGGACGTCCCGGTCGAGACCGTGCTGATCCGGGAGGTCAGCCTCGACTAGCCGGCGCCGCGCTCAGGCCGCGTTTGCCGCGGCCGGTTCGTAGCCCAGGTTGGGCAGCAGCCAGCGCTCGGCCTCGGCGAGCGAGACGCCCTTGCGTGCCGCCAGCGATTCCAGCTGGTCGCGGTCGATCTTGCCGACGGCAAAGTAGCGCGACTCCGGGTGCGAGAAGTACCAGCCGCTGACGGCGGCGGTCGGGTACATCGCGAAGGACTCGGTCAGCTTGAGCCCGATCGCCTGCTCGACGCCGAGCAGCTGCCAGAGCCCGGCTTTCTCGCTGTGGTCCGGGCAGGCCGGGTAGCCCGGGGCCGGGCGGATGCCACGGTAGGCCTCGTCGATCAGCGCCTCGTTCGACAGCGACTCGTCGCGCGCGTAGCCCCAGAACTCGCGGCGCACGCGCTCGTGCAGGTATTCCGCCAGCGCTTCGGCCAGGCGGTCGGCCAGCGCCTTCAGCAGGATCGCCGAGTAGTCGTCGTGCTCGGCCTCGAAGCGCCGTACGTGCGGCTCGATACCCTCGCCGGCCGACACCGCGAAGGCGCCGATCCAGTCCTCGACGCCGCTGTCGCGCGGCGCGATGAAGTCGGCCAGGCAGTCGTTCGTCAGCTCGCGCGGCTTCGCTTTCTGTTGCCGCAGGTGGCACAGCCGCGCGAGTTCCGCCTTGCGCGCCTCGTCGAACACGAGGATGTCGTCGTGCCCGACCGAGTTGGCCGGGAACAGCCCGAACACGGCCCGCGGTTCGAGCCAGCGCTCCGCGACGATGCGCTCGAGCATCGCGGTTGCATCCGCGTACAGCGCGCTGGCCGCCTCGCCGACCGTCGCGTCCTCCAGGATCGCCGGGAAGCGGCCGGCGAACTCCCAGGCATTGAAAAACGGCATCCAGTCGATGTAGCGCGTCAGCGCTTCGAGATCGAGATCGTCGAGGACGCGGACGCCGGTGGTGGCCGGCCGCGGCGGCCGGTAGCTGTGCCAGTCGCAGCGAAAGCGGTTCTCGCGCGCCTCGGCGAGCGTCAGCGCCGGCGACTGCCGGCGAGTACCGGCGTGACGCTCGCGGCGCCGCGCGTTGTCCTCGCGCACTTTTTGCACCAGCGCCGCGCGGCTGTCCGCCTGGACCAGTGCCTGCGCGACGCCGACCGAGCGCGATGCGTCCTTGACGTAAATGACCGGCCCGTCGTAGTTCGGCTCGATCTTGACCGCGGTGTGCGCGGGCGAGGTGGTCGCGCCGCCGATCAGCAGCGGCAGGTCGAACTTCTGCCGCTGCATCTCGCTTGCGACCTGCACCATCTCGTCCAGCGAGGGCGTGATCAGGCCGGACAGGCCGATGATCTGGGCCCCTTCGCGCCGCGCGGTCTCGAGGATCTTCTCGCAGGGCACCATGACACCCAGGTCGATGACCTCGAAGTTGTTGCACTGGAGCACGACGCCGACGATGTTCTTGCCGATGTCGTGCACGTCGCCCTTGACCGTCGCCATGACGATCTTGCCGTTCGTTTCGCGGGCGCCGCCTTTTTCCTGCTCGATGAACGGCACGAGGTGGCCGACGGCTTTCTTCATGACGCGCGCCGACTTGACCACCTGCGGCAGGAACATCTTGCCGTCGCCGAACAGGTCGCCGACGACGTTCATGCCGGCCATCAGCGGCCCCTCGATCACGTCCAGCGGCCGCGCCGCCGCCAGCCGCGCTTCCTCGGTGTCCTCGATTATGAATTCGTCGATGCCCTTGACCAGCGCATGCTCGAGCCGCTCTTCCACGGGCGCCTCGCGCCAGGCGAGGTCCTTGGCATCGCGCTGCACGCCGGACTGGCTGCCGCGGAAGCGCTCGGCGAGTTTCAGCAGGTTCTCGGTCGCCTCCGCGTGGCGATTGAGAACGACGTCCTCGACCGCCGCGCGCAGGTCCTTCGGCAGCTCTTCGTAGATCGCGAGCTGGCCGGCATTGACGATTCCCATGTCGAGCCCTGCACGGATCGCGTGATACAGGAACACGGAGTGGATCGCCTCGCGCACGACGTTGTTGCCGCGGAAAGAAAACGAGACGTTGCTGACGCCGCCGGACACCAGCGCGTGTGGCAGCCGCTCCTTGATCTTGCGGGTCGCCTCGATGAACGCCAGCCCGTAGCCGTCGTGCTCGGCGATGCCGGTCGCGATCGCGAATATGTTCGGATCGAAGATGATGTCCTCGGGCGGGAAGCCGACCTGCTCCGTCAGGATCCGGTAGCTGCGCTCGCAGATCGCCACCTTGCGCTCGACGCTGTCCGCCTGGCCTTCCTCGTCGAAGGCCATGACCACGACCGCCGCGCCGTAGTCGCGCACCTTGCGCGCCTGCTCGACGAAGGACTCCTCGCCTTCCTTCAGGCTGATCGAGTTGACGACGCCCTTGCCCTGCACGCAGCGCAGGCCGGCCTCGATAACGCTCCACTTCGACGAGTCGATCATGACAGGCACGCGCGAGACGTCCGGTTCGGACGCGACGAGGTTCAGGTAGGTCACCATCGCCCGCTCCGAATCGAGCATGCCCTCGTCCATGTTGACGTCGATTATCTGGGCGCCGTTCTCGACCTGCTGACGCGCGACGTTCAGGGCCTCGACGTAGTCATCCGCCTCGATCAGCTTGCGAAAGCGCGCGGAACCGGTCACGTTGCTGCGCTCGCCGACATTGACGAACAGGTCGTCCGGGCCGATCGTCAGCGGCTCCAGCCCGGCAAGCCGCGTACGCACGGGCCGTTCCGGGATGCGCCGCGGCGCCCGCTCGCGGATCACCTCGGCAAGCGCGGCGATGTGCTCCGGCGTCGTGCCGCAGCAGCCGCCGACCAGGTTGACCAGTCCGTCGGCCACGAAACCCGCCATTACTTCCGCCATCGCCTCGGGCGTCTCGTCGTACTCGCCGAACTCGTTCGGCAGCCCGGCGTTCGGGTGCGCGCTGACGCCGGCGTCGGCGATGCGCGCGAGCTCGGCGACGTAGGGCCTGAGGTCGGATGCGCCGAGCGCGCAGTTCAGGCCGATCATGAACGGCTCGGCGTGGCGCACGGAGTTCCAGAAGGCCTCGGTCGTCTGGCCGGACAGCGTGCGCCCCGACGCGTCGGTGATCGTGCCGGAGATCATCACCGGCAGGCTCCGGCCGCTGTCGCGGAACAGGCGGCGCAGCGCGTAAATCGCCGCTTTCGCGTTCAGCGTGTCGAAGATCGTCTCGATCATCAGGAAGTCGGCGCCACCCTCGATCAACGCGCGCGCCGCGCTGCCGTAGGTGTCCGCGAGCTCGGCGAACTGCACGTTGCGGTAGCCCGGGTCGTTCACGTCCGGCGAGATCGAGGCGGTGCGGTTCGTCGGGCCCAGCACGCCGGCCACGAAGCGCGGCCGGCCGTCGCGCGCTGCGTACTCGTCGGCGCAGCTGCGCGCGAGTCGGGCGGCAGCGAGGTTCAGCTCCGGGACCAGCGCCTCCATGCCGTAGTCCGCCATCGACGGCGCATTGGAATTGAAGGTATTGGTCTCGATGATGTCTGCGCCGGCCTCGAGGAAGCCCCGGTGGATGCGGCGTATCACCTCGGGCTGCGTGATCGTCAGCAGGTCGTTATTGCCCTTCAGGTCGCGCTGCCAGTCGCGATAATCCCGGCCGCGGTAGTCGTCCTCGCCGAGACCCTCGCGCTGGATCATCGTGCCCATCGCGCCGTCGAGCAACAGGATGCGCCCGGCCAGGCCCTCGTGCAGTGCGCGGATGCGATCGTCGCGGCTCATCGAATCGACCTGGCGTTGCTCAGGCCGCGGCCTGGCGCGGTCGCACGCCGAGCGCGTGGCAGATCGCGAAGGTCAGCTCGGAGCGGTTGAGCGTGTAGAAATGGAACTCGTTCACGCCTTCCGCGCGCAGGCGGCGAACCTGCTCGATCGCGACGCTTGCCGCGATCAGCTGGCGGGTCTCGGCGTCGTCGTCCAGCCCGTCGAAACGCTCCTCGAGCCAGTCCGGTACGCTCGCCCCGCAGGCGGCCGCGAACCGGGTCAGCTGCGGGAAGCGGGTGATCGGCAGTATGCCCGGCACGACCTGCGAATCGATGCCCGCCGCCGCGCAACGGTCGCGAAAGCGCAGGTACAGGTCGACGTCGAAGAAGAACTGGGTGATCGCGCGCGACGCGCCCGCGTCGAGCTTGCGCTTCAGGTTGTCCAGGTCGAACGCCGCATCGGGCGCCTCCGGGTGCACTTCCGGGTAGGCGGCGACCGAGATGTCGAAATCGGCGACGCGCTTCAACCCGGCGACGAGATCCGCGGCGTAGGCGTAACCATCGGCATGCGGCGCGTAGCCATCGCTGCCCTTCGGCGGATCGCCACGCAGCGCGACCAGGTGACGCACGCCCATGTCCCAGTACTCCGCCGCGATCGAGTCTATCTCGGCACGGCTCGCGCCGACGCAGGTCAGGTGCGGCGCCGGCGTCAGCCCGGTCTCGGCCATGATGCGCGCGACCGCGGCGTGCGTGCGTTCGCGGGTCGAGCCGTCTGCGCCGTAAGTCACGGAGACGAAGCGCGGCGCCAGCACCGCGAGCCGCTCGATCGAGCGCCACAGCGTGCGCTCCATGCCTTCGCTGTTCGGCGGAAAGAACTCGAAGGATACTTTGGGCGGCGTGCCGCGGCCCGCGTCGTGCCTGTTACTGCTCATCCGTTTTTCCTCACGCTGCCGCGTCCGCGAGATCCGCCGGCCGCGCTACCGCGAGCAGCCAGTCGGCAACCCGGCGCGCCGGGCTCAGCCGCAGCCCGGCCTCGCGGCACCATCGGGCCAGTTCCTGCGCCGCACCCGGCGCCGCCTGCTCGTCGCGGCGGCACAGCAGCAACAGGCGCCCGCCCGGCCGCACGAGGCGGCGGGCCTCGCCGAGCGCCGCCACCGGCTGCGCGTCGGCGGTCAGCACATCGTCGAGGATAATCGTGTCGAACTCGGCGCTTTCGAACGGCAGGCGCCGCATGTCGCCCTGGCGCAGCGAGCAGGTGTCGAGACCCGCGAGCAGCAGTTCCGCGCGCGCGAGTTCGCGCGCGCTGGCGTCGATGTCCACGCCGACGGCGCGCTGCGCGCGGCTCGACAGCAGCTTGAGAAGCCGGCCGCGGCCGCAGCCGACGTCGAGCAGGTCGCCGACCGGCTCGGTGACGGTCAGCTCGAGGATCGCGCGGTGCAATGCCCGGTCGATGTCGTCGGCGGCCAATGCCACCGACGCGCCGCGCAAGCGCCGCAGCCGCTCCGCGTCCTCGTCGAACAGCGGCTCGTCGGCCGGCAGCAGCCGGGCCAGTGCCCTACGTGCCGCGGCGTCCCCGCCCTCGTCGGACAGCCGGTAATACATGCGCTGGCCGTCGCGGAAGCGTTCCAGCAGGCCGGCGTCGCAGAGGATCTTGAGCTGCTGCGACACGCGCGGCTGCGACAGGCCGACGACGGCGGTCAGCTCGGACACGCTGCATTCCCCGTGGCGGCACAGCGCGAACAGGCGCAGGCGCTGCGGATCGCCCAGCGCCTTGAAGCGGGCCAGCAGGGACTCGGTCGCGGCTCTCATAATCAAGATATAAGAATATCTTTATATATTGCGGGAAAGCGCAGTCTAGCACGCGCCGGCCGGCGCGTCAGCGGGGACAGGGATTCAGTGCACGCGCCCGGACGAAGGGCCGGTCGGCGCGGCAAACAGCCGCTTCAGGTCGACCTCGTCGAAGCTGCGGGTGCGGCCGCAGTATTCGCAGGTCACGTCCACGCGGCCGCGGCTCGCGGCGGCAGCACGCGCCTCGTCCGGACCGAGCATGCGCAGCACGTCCTCGGCGCGGCGCTGCGAGCAGCGGCAATGAAAGCTCGCGGCGCGCGACTCGAACACGCGCAGGTCGTCTTCCGCGAACAGCTTCGCAAGCAGGTCGATCGCGGCGCCGCCGACGAGGTCGCGGCTGGCGAGCGTCGCCGCGAGCAGGCCGAGGCGGCGCCAGTCGTCGGCAGCGGGCGGCGCCTCCGCGGGCATTTGCTGCAACAGCAGGCCGCCCGCGAGGGTCTGCTCGCCGACCAGCGCGAGATGAGTCGGCACCTGTGCCGAGCGCGCGTAATACTGCTCGAGGCTGGCGGCGAGCGAGTCGCCGGCGACCTCGACGATGCCCTGGTACGGTCGCTCGGCGCCCTTCCGGTCGACCGTGATCGCGCAGTGCGCGCGCTGCACGAGCTCGGCGTAGGGCAGTTCCCGGCCGTCGAGTTCCGCGCGCGCCATCCCGCGCAGCTGCAGGCCGCTGGTGCACTGCATGACGAGCATGGACAGCGGGCCGTCGCCGGTGATCTGCAGCGTGATGTGGCCGTCGAACTTCAGCGACTGCGCGATCAGCGTGCTGGCCGCGGCGGCATGGCCCAGGATTTCCAGCACGGGTCTTTCGTAGCGGTGGCCTACCTGCATGCGCTGCCAGGATTTCTTGAGCTGCACGAGCGCGCCGCGCACGGGCAGCTTCTCGAACACGAACGGAATGACCGTATCCGTGTGTGCCGCCGCCATGTCGCTCACTCTTCGGCCAGCTTGCGTCGCAGCGACTCGTTGACCTGCCCGGGATTGGCCTTGCCGCGACTCTCTTTCATGACCTGGCCGACGAGGAAGCCGAGAATCTTCTCCTTGCCTGCGCGGAACTCGGCGACCTGCTCCGGGTGCGCGGCGATCACGCCTGCGACGATCTCGTCGATCGCGGAAGTATCCGTTATCTGCTTCAGCCCGCGCTGCGCGATGACCGCGTCCGCGTCGCCCTCGCCCTGCCACATCGCATCGAAGACCTCCTTCGCGATCTTGCCGGAAATCGTGTTGTCGGCGATGCGCCGCAGCAGCAGTGCCAGCGCGGCGGCGTCCACCCGCGACGCGGAAATTTCGAGGCCGTCGCGGTTCAGCGCACCCGAAAGTTCGCCGGTGATCCAGTTCGCCGCCAGGCGCGGGTCGCCGGCAGCGTCGGCCGCCTCCTCGAAGTAGTCGGCAAGCGCCCGGCTCTGCGTCAGGATCTCGGCGTCGGCCGGCTTGAGACCGTACTGCTCGACGAAGCGTGCACGCTTCGCGTCCGGCAGCTCGGGCAACGATGCGCGTACCGCCTCGACGAAGGACTCGTCGATCTCCACGGGCAGCAGGTCGGGGTCCGGGAAATAACGGTAGTCGTTCGCCTCCTCCTTGCCGCGCATCGACCGCGTCTCGTCGCGCTCGGCGTCGTACAGGCGCGTCTCCTGGACCACGCTGCCGCCGTCTTCGAGCAGGTCGATCTGGCGTTCGACCTCGAAATTGATGGCCCGCTCGACGAAGCGGAAGGAGTTAAGGTTCTTGAGCTCGGTGCGCGTGCCCAGCTCCTGCTGGCCGCGCGGCCGGACGGACACGTTGGCGTCGCAGCGGAACGAGCCCTCCTGCATGTTGCCGTCCGAGATCCCGAGGTAACGGACGATCGAATGGATCTTGCGCATGTAGGCCACGGCCTCCTGCGCGGAGCGCAGGTCCGGCTCGGAGACGATCTCGAGCAGCGGCGTGCCGGCGCGGTTCAGGTCGATGCCACTGTACTCGCCGAAGCCCTCGTGCACGGACTTGCCGGCGTCCTCCTCGAGGTGCGCTCGCGTGATACCGATGCGCTTCGCCTTGCCCTCGGCGTCCGTTATCGCCAGCTCGCCGCCCGCGACGATCGGCAGCTCGTACTGGCTGATCTGGTAGCCCTTCGGCAGGTCGGGGTAAAAGTAGTTCTTGCGCGCGAACACGGAGCGCGGCGCGATCCGCGCGCCGACCGCCAGCCCGAAACGCACGGCCATGCGCACGACCTCGGCGTTCAGTACCGGCAGCACGCCCGGGTAGCCGAGGTCGACCAGGCAGGCCTGCGTGTTCGGCTCCGCACCGTAAGCCGTTGCCGCGCCAGAAAATATCTTCGATTTGGTCGCGAGCTGCGTGTGGATCTCGAGCCCGATTACGACTTCCCAGGCGCTCATTCCCAGCCCTCCGGCGCCTGCCGGTGCCAGTCCGTGTCGGCCTGGTAGCGGTGCGCGCAGTTCAGCAGGCGCGCCTCCGCGAACGGCGCGCCGACCAGGTGCAGGCCGAGCGGCAGGCCGTCGGCCAGGCCGCAGGGCACCGAGATGCCCGGCAGGCCGGC
>CALALV010000050.1 GCA_937925605.1 uncultured Woeseia sp. | reverse complement strand
GGGCCGTGGCAGGCGAGCGTCGCGCTGGCCGGCCGCGAGCGCTCCGCCGGCGTCGCCGCGCTCTGGGCGCGGGCACGCATCGGCGCGCTCGAGGACGCCGGCCGCCGCGGCGCCGACGCGGACGAGACGCGGGAGCAGATCGTCGACACCGCGCTCGGCTACGGGCTGGTCAGCCGGCACACGAGCCTGGTCGCCGTCGACAGGACGCCGGTGCGCCCGGCGGGCGAGGACCTCGAGCGCGAGCAGGTGCCGAACCTGATGCCCTACGGCCAGAGCGGCCAGGCGATCTTCGGCTTCCCGGCGACCGCGACGGCCGGGCCCGCGCTGCGCTTCACCGGCGGGCTCCTGATGATCGCGGCCGTGCTGCTGATGCTGTTCCGGGTCTGCAACCTGCCGGGTGGCCGCCGTGCGCCGGCCCGGGCGTAGCTGGAACGTCGCCGTGGCCTGCCTGTTCGCGCTCGGCCTCTGGCAGTTCGGGCAGGGTGCGTGGATCCCGGCCAAGGCCTGGCTGGCGCAGGGCCTGATGGCGCACGCCTGGACCCGGGTCGCCGCAGGCGCGAGCGACGCGCCGCCGTGGCCCTGGGCCGACACGCAGCCGGTCGCGCGCCTGTCCGCGCACGGCGGCGAGGTCGAGCTGATCGTGCTGGCCGGCGGCTCCGGGCGCACGCTCGCGTTCGCGCCCGGACACCTCGCGGCGAGCGTGCTGCCGGGCGAGGCCGGCAACAGCATCATCGCCGGGCACCGCGACACGCACTTCAGTTTCCTGAAGGACCTGCAGCCCGGGCACCGGCTGGAGGTCGAGCGCGGCGACGGCCGCCGCTACGCGTTCGAGGTGACGGCGATCGACGTCGTGGACTCGCGCCGCGGCAGCATCGTGCTCGACACGGAGCAGCCGATGCTGACGCTCGTGACCTGCTACCCGTTCGGGGCGAGCGCGCCGCGCGGGCCGCTGCGCTACGTCGTCAGCGCGGCGCTCAGCCGCGGGGCGCCCGCGCTTCGAACGGCGTCGCGGGATTGATCGCACCGGTGAACTCGCCGCGCTACGCCGACAGCGGCCCGCTCGACGGAGAAGCTCCCGCGCTCTGAACGGCGTCGCGAGGCTGATCGCACCAGTAATCTCGCTGCGCTGCGCAAACAGCGAAGCGCTCAGCCGGGAAACGCTTGCGCTTCGAACTGCGTCACGAGATTCATCGCGTTGGTAATCTCGCCGCACTACGCCGTCAGCGCGGCGCTCAGCCGGTCAACTCTCGCGCACTGAACAGGGTGTAACGCTGGTCCCGCCGACGGTCTCGCCGCGCTACGCCAACAGCGGCACGCTCAACGAAGAAACTCCCGCGCCTTGAACAGCGTCGCCAGGGTGATCGCGTCGGTGATCTCGCCGCGCTCGGCCATGGCAATGGCCTCGGCGAGCGGCAGGCGCCGGATCTCGAGGTCTTCGGTCTCCTCGAACTCGGGTTCGCCCTCGGTCAGCCCGCGCGCGACGTAGACGAGGCCGCGCTCGTCGGTGACCGAGTTGCTCGTGTGCACGTCCAGGTATTCCTGCCAGTCCGTCGCCGTGAGCCCGGTTTCTTCTTTCAGCTCGCGGCGCGCGGCGGCGAGCGGCGCCTCGGCTAGCGGCGCGCCGCCCATCGGCAGCTCCCAGGAATACTCGCCGAGCGTGTAGCGCTCCTGGCCGACCAGCCAGGTGTCGCCGTTGTCGGCGAGCGGCAGGATCGCGACCGCGACGCTCTTGAAGTGCACGAGGCCGTAGCGGTTCTCGCCGCCGCCCGGGTTGATGACGCGGTCCTCGTAGACCGCGATCCACGCGTTGTCGAAGACCTGCCGCCGGTCGAGGCGTTTCCAGCTCACGGCCCCGCCTCGCCCGACTCGACCAGCGCCCGGAAGCGCGCGAGGTCGGCGTCGGTCCGGCGCCGGATCGAGCCGGCCATGAACAGGCTCATGAGACGCATCAGCCCGCGGAAGCGGAAGTTGCACCAGACGCTCCACTTCGTGCGCCCGCCGTCGAGCGCCTCGAAATGGTTGACGATCATCGTCGTGCCCCAGGTCGACTCGTAGCTCCCGGCGAGAAAGTCCGGCTCGCGCCGCTCGGTGATCGTCTCGGTCATGACCACCCGTCGGCCGCGCTCCTCGTAGACCAGCTCCGCAACCGCCCCCGGCTGCCCCGGCGTGCCGGACTTCGGCTCGAACGATTTGAGCGTCGGCTGCCACTTCGGCAGGTTGTCCGGGTTGTCGAACGCGCGCCAGACCCGCTCGCGCGGCGCGTCGATGACCTGCTCTGCGTGGTATTTCATGCGCCGCTCCCGGAACCGCCGGACGGCATCATAGCAAGCCCGCAATTGCAGCGGCCGGCGGGCTGGGCCATAGTTCGGCGACGCGGCCCGCGACGGCCGCGCACCCCGCGCCCGGATCACCGATGAAACCTTCGCAAGCCCGGCTCACCCAGGGGCCGGTCGGCCAGCACCTCGTGGACATGACCGTGCCCGTGCTTTACGGCATCACGATGATGATGCTGCAGAACTTCGCGGACGCGTGGTTCATAGGCCAGGTCGGCGACCGCGAGCTGGCGGCACTGTCGTTCGCGTTCCCGGTGCTGATGGTCGTGACCAGCGTCGCGATCGGCCTGGGCGCCGGCACATCCTCGGTGGTCGCGCGTGCGATAGGCGCGGACGACCATGCACGCGCGAAGCGGCTCGCGACCGACAGCCTGCTCCTGTCCTTCGGCATCACGGCCGTGATCTGTGTCGTCGGCATCGCGACGATCGACCCGCTGTTCACGCTGCTCGGCGCGCCGGCCGACATGCTGCCGCTGATCGGCGGCTACATGCAGATCCTGTACCTCGGCGTGCCCTTCGT
Organism: uncultured Woeseia sp.; assembly: GCA_937925605.1. Taxonomy (GTDB): domain Bacteria; phylum Pseudomonadota; class Gammaproteobacteria; order Steroidobacterales; family Woeseiaceae; genus Woeseia. The sequence goes on along the minus strand of CALALV010000050.1, from coordinate 10,715 downwards.
CGTCGTCGGCATGGTCGGCATGAGCAGCATGCGCGCGACCGGCGACACGCGGCTGCCGAGCCGGCTGATGATCATCGCCTCGATCCTGAACGTGGCGCTCGACCCGCTGCTGATCTTCGGCTTCGGCCCGGTCCCGCGCATGGAGCTCGAGGGCGCCGCGCTGGCCGCGCTGCTCGCGCGCGGCAGCATCTTCGTCGGCACGATCTATTTCATGTACCGGCGCCTCGACATGCTGAGCTTCGGCGCGCCGAAGGCCGACGAGCTGAAAAGCTCCTGGGCGGACATCCTGCACGTCGGGCTGCCGGCCGCGGGCACGAACGCGATCATCCCGATCGCGACCGGCGTGATTACGGCGATGCTGGCGCAGTACGGCCCCGAGGCGGTCGCCGGCTTCGGCGTCGCGAGCCGCATCGAGTCGGTCACGCTGGTCATCTTCTACGCGATGTCGGCGATCATCGGGCCCTTCGTCGGCCAGAACCTGTCGGCCGGGCATGCCGACCGCATTTACCGAGCGCTGTGGCTGTGCACGCTGTTCTGTCTCGGCTCGGGCCTCGTCATCGCCGGGGCGCTCGCGCTGCTCTCCGACTTCCTGCCGTCCTTGTTCAGCGACAGCGAAGAGGTGACCGGCGTCGCGCAGCTGTTCCTGTGGATCGCGCCGCTGTCCTACGGCGCCTACGGCATGGTCATGGTCATGAACGCGTCGTTCAACGGCATGGGCAAGCCGATGCCGGCGGTCATGGTCAGCGTCGCGCGCATGGCGGTGCTGTACGTGCCGCTCGCACTGCTCGGCAACTGGCTGTTCGGCATCGCCGGCATCTTCGGCGCCTACGCGCTTGCCAACCTCGTCACCGGCGCGCTGTCCTACTGGTGGGCGCACGCCTCGGTGCAGGGCCAGTGCGACCTGCACGGCCGCCGCGAGCCGCTCGTGTCCGCGCCGGGCGACCCGGTCGTCTCGCGCTACGTGACCGCGTCCGGGAGCACCCGCCGCCCGTAGTACCAGTGCATGCCGATGCCGCGGCTCGCCATGAACAGCATGAACGCGAGCCACAACCCGTGGTTGCCTAGCGGCTGCAGCAGGTACCAGGACGGCAGGAACACGACCAGCGTCGAGGCCAGCATGATGTCGCGCATCTCGCGCGCGCGGGTCGCGCCGACGAACACGCCGTCGTAGAGGTAGGACCAGACCGAGACCAGTGGCGAGGCGACCAGCCACGGCAGGTACGCGTAGGTCGTCGCGCGCACGTCCGGCAGGTCGGTGAGCAGGTTGACCAGCAGCGGGCCGCCGACGGCGTAGGCGAGGCTGAAGCCCGCGGCGACGATCAGCGACCAGCGCAGCGTCAGCCGCACGGCGCGCTCGAGCGCGGCCCGGTTGCGCCGCCCGATCGCGTTGCCGGCGAGCGCCTCGGCCGCGTGCGCGAGCCCGTCGAGCGCGAAGGACAGGAGGTGCTGCAGGTTCATCAGGATCGCGTTCGCCGCGAGCACCAGCGTGCCGAGCCGCGCGCCCTGCGCGGTAATGAACGTGACCGTGAACACGAGCGCGAGCGTGCGCAGGAACAGGTTCGCGTTGATCGCGAAGAACGCGGCGTAGGCGCGCGGCGCCGTCAGCGGCGCCGCCTGCCAGTGGCCATCGCGCGCGCGCAGTTCCCGGCCCACCAGCACGAGGGCCAGCGCCAGCCCCGTGTACTCGGCGATGACCGAGGCGGACGCGACGCCGGCGACGCCCAGCCCGAGCAGCAGCACGAACACGAGATCGAGAACGATGTTGACGACGTTGGTCAGCACGACGATCGCGAGCGGCGCGCGCGCGTTCGCGATGCCGATGAACCAGCCGACCAGCGCGTAGACCGCGAGCGTCGCCGGCGCGCTCCACAGGCGGATCGAGAAATACTCGCGGGCGTGCGGTGCGACGGCCGGGTCCGGGCCGAGCAGCGCGACGCCGGCATCGACCAGCCAGGGCCTCGCGGCCACGATCACGGCGGCGAGCAGCAGGGCGACGACCATTGCCTGGCCGAGCGTGTCGCGCAGCGCCTGCGCGTCCTCGCGGCCGGCCGCCTGCGCGGCGATGCCGGTCGTGCCCATGCGCAGGAAGTTCAGCGCGAAGAACAGGAAGCTGAACGCGGCGCCGCCGACCGCGACCGCGCCGAGGTAGGCCGGGTCGTCGAGGTGGCCGGTGACGCCGGTGTCGACCATGCCGAGCAGCGGCACGGTCACGTTCGAGACGATCAGCGGCGCGGCGATGCGCCAGACGTCGCGGTCCTGCGGCAGCCTCGCGGAATCGCTCACGCGCGGGTCACGCTCCCGCGCCGGCTCAGAACGCGTTGACGCCCGTCAGCTCCTTGCCGACCACGAGCTGGTGGACGGTCTCGGTGCCCTCGTAGGTGATCACGCTTTCCAGGTTCAGCATGTGCCGGATCGGCACGTACTCGGCGCTGATGCCGCTGCCGCCCAGCATGTCGCGCGCGTCGCGCGCGATGTCGAGCGCGGCGCGCACGTTGTTCCACTTCGCGAGCGAGACCTGGGTCGGCTGCGGCTCGCCCGCGTTCTTCAGGCGGCCGAGGCGCAGCGACAGCAGCTGCGGGGTGGTGATGCGCCGCGCCATGTCGGCAAGGCGCTGCTGGATGGACTGGTTGTGGGTCAGCGGCCTGTCGAACAGCACGCGGTCGCCGGCGTAGTCCAGCGCCTGCGCGAGGCAGGCCTGCGCGGCGCCGATGACGCCCCAGGTGATGCCGTAGCGCGCCTGGGTCAGGCAGGACAGCGGGCCTTTCAGGCCGGTGACGCCCGGCAGCACGTTCTCCTTCGGCACGCGCACGTTGTCGAAGTACAGCGCCGCGGTGACGGAGGCCCGCAGCGAGAACTTGTGCTCGATCTCCTGCGCCGTGAAGCCTTCCATGCCCTTCTCGACGATGAAGCCGCGGACGCCCTCGTCGGTCATCGCCCAGACGACCGCCGCGTCGGCGATCGTGCCGTTCGTGATCCACATCTTCGCGCCGTTCAGGATCCAGTCGTCGCCGTCCTTCTTCGCGCGCGTCTTCATGTTGCCCGGGTCGGAGCCGCCGTGCGGCTCGGTCAGGCCGAAGCAGCCGATCGCCTCGCCCTTCGCCATCGCCGGCAGCCAGCGGTCCTTCTGCTCGTCGGAGCCGTAGGCGTGGATCGGGTACATGACCAGGCTCGACTGCACCGACACGAAGCTCCGGAGCCCCGAGTCGCCGCGCTCGAGTTCCTGGCAGATCAGGCCGTAGCAGACGCTGTTGAGGCCCGCGCAGTCGTAGCCGTCGATCGAGCTGCCGAGCAGGCCAAGCGCGGCCACCTCGGGGATCAGCTCCTTCGGGAAGTAGTGCTTCTCGAACGCGTCCTGGATGACCGGCAGGACCTTGTCGTCGACGAACCGCGCGACGGAGTCCTGCACCATCTGCTCGTCCTCGGAGAGCTCCGAGCGGACGTCGTAGAGGTCGAGCGGGTTCAGTTGCTTGCGTCGGCTTTTCGGCTTGTCCGCCGGCTGGACGGGTGCGGTGCTGGCCACGGTGGCTCCTGCGATGGGGCTTGAAACGAGCCGTCCATTCTACCCGAATCCGTATGGCCGGGCAGGCGCCGGCACTACCGCTAGCGCGGTATACCGAGCCGCCCGTACAGCCGCGACAGGGCCCACAGCGGCGCGATCATCATGAGCTGGACGTCGCGGAACACGGCGAGCGGGCCGCCGCGGCCGGCGTGGCCGAGCGCGAGCCCGGCGATGCCGGCCAGCGTCAGCGCCGCCGCGACCGGTTTCAGCCAGTCGCCGGAAAGCTGCAGCCAGAACTCGAACGCGATGACCGCGCCGATCACGGGCAGCATGCCGATCGCGAGCGGCAGCGAGATGATGAAGTAGTAGACCAGCGCCGCCAGCAGGAACAGGCTGCCCCAGTTCAGGAGCGGCGAGATCTCCGCGAGCTTCTCGGGCACCGGCAGCGACCACAGCAGCCCGGTGAAGCCGGTCACGAGCAGCGGCACGCCGAGCCAGAACGCGACCGGGAAGCGCAGGTGGCGCTGGTGGCGCTCGTAGGTGTCGAGCCAGTGGTCGCCGTCGGTCATGGGCGCGCGCAAAAGCGCCATTCTACACGCGGGCTCAAGGGAGCCTCGGGACACGCTGCGATGCAACTTGTGCGGCGACTGCACGGGCTACTCCAGCCTCCTTCAGTCGTCGTTCAGCTTGCCAGCCGGTACAATGCGCGACTGGCTGCGGCCCCCGGCCGCCACGCCACCGCATGGGCAATCAAGAGGAATTACAATGACTATCAAGGGATTACGAACCGCCGTCCTGGCCTTCGGCCTGACGACGGTACTGGCCGGCTGCCAGACGCTCGACCCGTACACGCAGGAGGCGAAGACCTCGAACACGACCAAGGGCGCAATCATCGGCGCCGTGGCCGGCGCGGTCGTCGGCCTGGTCTCCGGCGACGACGCGGTCGAGCGGCGCCAGCGCGCGCTGATCGGCGCCGGCGTCGGCGCGCTCGCCGGCGGCGCGGTCGGCAACTACATGGACCGCCAGGAAGCGAGGCTGCGCGCCGAGCTGCAGGGCTCCGGCGTCAGCGTCACGCGCATCGGCGACAACATCACGCTGAACATGCCGGGCAACATCACGTTCGCGACCGACAGCTCTGACATCAGCCCGGCGTTCTTCGACGTGCTGACCTCGGTCTCGAAGGTCATGAAGGAATTCGACAAGACCGTCGTCGAGGTCGCGGGCCACACCGACAGCACCGGCAGCGACGCCTACAACCAGACGCTGTCCGAGCGTCGCGCGTCGTCCGTCGCGAGCTACCTGCAGTCGCAGGGCATCAGCAACCAGCGCCTGATCACGGTGGGCATGGGCGAGCGCATGCCGGTCGCCGACAACTCGACCGCCGACGGTCGGCAACAGAACCGCCGCGTCGAGATCACGATGGTGCCGCTGACCGGTTGAGGTCGCGCAACTCCAGGCGCCCGGCGCAAACCTGCGCCGGGCGCAGTTTCAACTGATGCAGCCGCCCGTCTTCGGCCGGCAGGACGACGGTACCTGGGTCACCGGGCGCGGCGTCGTGTGCCGGCTGCTTTCCGATGACGAGGAAGAGGAGCGCCACCAGCGCTTCGTACTCGACCTGCGCAACGGCCAGACCGTGCTGATCGCGCACAACGTGGACGTGGCGGAGCGCGTGCCGGTCGCGCTCGGTGACCGCCTTCGCTTCCGCGGCCTGTACGAATGGAATCCGCGCGGCGGGGTCGTGCACTGGACCCACCGCGATCCGTTCGGCGAGGAAGAGGGCGGTGCGCTGTGGCTGCGTCGCCGCGAGTACCGCTGAGTCCGCCTAGTCGTCCGCCGGGTCGGCCGCGCGCTTGCGCCCGGTCAGCATCGCCTTCACGAGGTTCTCGCGGTGCGAGCGGCTCGCGTACAGCACGCCGCCGACGTGCAGGACCACGAGCAGCAATGCCAGTTTGCCGCCGACTTCGTGCACCTCCTTCCAGAAGCGCACGCGCGGGTCGCGGCCCTTGCTGCCGTCCGGCTGCACCGGCTCGACGGCGGGTGCGACCCAGCCGGCGAGAGGGCCCTTCTCGCCCTTGATCGCGTAGGTCATCAGCCCGGCCGCGCCCGTGACCGAGATCGACAGGATCAGCGCGACGATCATCGCGGCGCCCGCCGGGTTGTGGCCGAGGTAACGGCGCTCGCGCCGCCCGAGCATGTCGCGCAGGTAGCGCAGCGTCGCGGCCGGCGAGCGCAGGAAGTCCGAGAAGCGGGCGTGGCGGCTGCCGACGAAGCCCCAGGCGATACGCAGCAGCAGGACGCCGGCGAGCACGTAGCCGGCCAGCACGTGCTTGCCCGGGAATTCCTCGCCGCCGATGTACGCCGTGAAGAATGCGGCGACGATCAGCCAGTGGCCGATGCGTACCAGCGGGTCCCAGACCGGGACGGTGGTGCCTTCGTCATCCCCCTGCACGCGCGGTTCTCCGGTGGTTGAGAGCGGCAGCGACTGTGCCCGTGGTCGTCCCTCCCCGCAATGAGGGAATCAACGTATCCTTGCGCGGGCGAACAGGGCCAGCGATTCCGTCACGCAGCGCTCGCGTCGCGCAAAAAAAACCCCGGCCGGAGCCGGGGTTTCGTGCTTTCTCAGCGGGCGCCTGCCGTCAGGCCGGCTCCGCGTCCATCGCGCCGCGCAGCTTCTTGATCGCGTTGGCCTCGATCTGGCGGATGCGCTCGGCGGACACGCCGTACTTGTCGGCGAGCTGGTGCAGCGTCTGCTTCTTCTCGGTCAGCCAGCGGCTCTCGAGAATGTCGCGGCTGCGCTCGTCGAGATCGTCCAGCGCGTCGCTCATGCGGCTGGTCGCGTCGTCGTGCCAGTCGCTGCTCGCGCCCAGTCGCGTCGGGTCGCCGGCCGCCGCCCGCAGGCAGGCGGCCGGCGTGCTCATCCGGTCGCCGCCCGCGTCCGGGGCGGCGTCGAACAGCGTGTCGCGCGCGGACAGCCGCCGCTCCATCTCGGTGACCTCATGCTCGCTGACGCCGAGGTCGTCGGCGACGGCTTTCGTCTCGTCGGCCGACAGCCACGCGAGGCTCTTCTTCGCCTTGCGCAGGTTGAAGAACAGCTTGCGCTGCGCCTTGGTCGTCGCGACCTTGACGATGCGCCAGTTCTTCAGCACGAACTCGTGAATCTCGGCGCGGATCCAGTGCACGGCGAAGGACACGAGCCGCACGCCGTAGTCGGGGTCGAAGCGCTTGACCGCTTTCATCAGGCCCACGTTGCCTTCCTGGATCAGGTCGGCGAGCGGCAGGCCGTAGCCGGTGTAGCCCTTCGCAATGTGCACGACGAAACGCAGGTGCGCGATGACCAGGTCGCGCGCCGCATCGAGGTCGTTTTCCTCGCGGAAACGACGGGACAGCGCCTGCTCGTGCTCCTTGCTGAGAACCGGGATGGCGCCGACGGCCTGGATGTAGGCGTCGAGACTGCCGACCGGTCCGGCCAGGAACTGCTCGGGATGGCGAACTGCAACTGCCGTGCTCATCAGGTCTGCTACCTCCTCGGTGGGCGGGCGATTTTAGCACTCTGCCAGTTAGAGTGCTAAATGCCCTGCGGGTTCCGTCACAAATTGTGAAAAAATACCCGCTTTTTCATGCGTTTAGGCCGCCTTCCGGCCTGCCTGCAGGCTCACGCCGCGCGTCGCCGCGGCGCCTTCCAGGCCTGGTCTGCGAAGGCGTCGTCCAGCTTGGTGCCGGCGACATGGTTCGTGTAGTTCGACAGCGTCTTGAAGGCGACGCCGAGGATGACCTCCAGCACCTGCTGCGGGCCGTAGCCGGCGTCCGTGAACGCGTCCAGGTCGCTGTCGTCCAGCCAGCCGCGCTTTTCGTGGACCGCGATCACGAGCTTGCGCAGCGCCTCCAGGCGCTCGTCCGGGATCGTCTTGCCCTCGCGGATGGCCTCGACGACGGCCTCGTCGACCTCGTGCTTGCCGGCGATCGTGGAATGCGCTGCAACGCAGTATTCGCAGCCGTTTTCCCGGCTGACGGTGAGCAGGATCACCTGCTGCTCGGTCGGCGAAAAGCTCGTGTCGGCGAAGATCTTGCCGAGCGTCGTGTAGGCCTTCGCCGCGGCCGGCGCCTCGACCATCGTCGCCATCAGGTTCGGGACGAATCCGTAGGCATCGCGGACGCTTTCCAGGATCTTCTTGCCTCCCTCCGGCGCGCTGTCGATCGTGTGCGTTTTGAAGCGGCTCATGCTGTTCCTCCTCGGCTTTCTTGAATGGTTACTCAAATAAGAGTGCGAAAAAAACGCCTTCACGGCGCGAAAACAGGAGCTTAGCGATTCTTGAGTAATTATTCAAGTATCGCTATATTGCCGGCAACCGCCAACATCGGGACCACCGCCATGTCCAGACCGCCGGGCTACGAACGCCAGGCCGTGCTGAACCGCGCCACGGACGTCTTCTGGCAGCGCGGTTACGCCGCGACCTCGGTCAACCACCTCGTGACCGCTACCGGGCTCAAGCCCGGCAGCCTGTACGCGGCCTTCGGCAGCAAGAAGGGCCTGTTCCTCGAGGTGCTGGGCGACTACAACGCCGCTTTCCTGCACGACGTCGAGGACTGCATCGCGACCGCTCGCGGGCCGCTCGCGGCCGTGCGCGCGCTGCTCAGGCGCTCGGCCGACTCGACGCTCGGCGACAGCCGCCGACGGGGCTGCCTGGCCGTCAACGCGCTGCTGGAAATGGCCGGGCACGACGAGGACATCGCGCAGACGCTGCGGGCCCACAACGAGAAGCTGCGCCGGCGGCTCGAGCAGCTCCTCGCGGACGCGCGCGAGCAGGGCGAGCTCGAGCCCGAACGCGACCCGCGCGCGCTGTCCGCCTTCGTCATGAACAACCTGTGGGGCATGCGCGTGCTGTGCAAGAGCGAACCGAGCCGCGCAGCGCTCGACAGCATCATCGACGGCGTGATGCAGGGCCTGGGCGGCACGCAGCCGCAGGCCTGACGAACCGTCGCGCGGGCTAGCGCGGCTCGATGCGCCGCATGTGCCGCGCCGCGGCCAGCCAGGAGCCGACCAGCCCGAGCGCGACGCCGAAACCGACGATCGCGGCGCTCTCCGTGAATCCCAGTGCCAGCACCTCGTAGCGGCTCGCGTACAGTCCCGACAGGCGCGCGACCGGGTCGCGCAGCGCGTACAGGCCGTAGGCGACCAGCGCAAGCGCGAGCAGGCCGCCGAGCAGCCCGTACCAGAGGCCGGAGTACAGGAACGGCCGGCGCACGAACGCGTTGCTGGCGCCGATCAGCTTCGTCACCTCGATCTCCTCGCGGCGGTTCTCGATGTCGAGGCGGATCGTGTTGCCGATGATGATCACGATCGCCGCGCCGAGCAGCAGCGCGCCGATCGCGATGGCGCGCTGCACGATGTCGAGGATCGCGAGGAAGCGCTGCACCCAGGCCGTGTCCACCTGCACCGCATCCGTTTCCGGCAGGTTCGAGAGCTCTTCCTGCAGCAGCAGTACCGTCGCCTCGGTGTTGACCGGCGCGGGGCGGATGACGAGCGTGTGCGGCAGCGGGTTCTCCTCCAGGTAGTCGAGCGCGGCGCCGAAGCCCGAGCCCTCGCGGAACTCGGCGAGCGCCTGGTCGGCGTCGACAAGGCTCACCTCGGCGACGTCGGCGCGCTGCGCGATCAGTTCCTCGAGCTGGCGCGCCGTCGCAAGCGGCGTGCCGGGCTTCAGGTAGACGGAGAAGTCGAGCGCATGCTCCCAGCCGGACGACAGCGAGCGCGCGTTCTTGATCACGAGGTGCAGCGCCGCCGGCAGCGCCAGCGTCACGGCGATGACCAGCACCGTCAGGAAGCTCGCAAACGGCGCTCGCGCAAGCCGCCCCAGCGAGCCGATCGCGTCGCCGGCGTGCCGACCGAGCCAGGTGCGCAGCGGGCCGGAGCGCCGTGCCGGGCGCAGCTCACCGCCTAGGCGATCCACGGGTCCTCCGCGAGTGCGTCGTCCGGGTCGGTCGTCTTGAGCATGCCGTTCTCGAGCGCGATGCGCCGGCAGCCGAGCTGGTCGATCAGCGCGAGGTCGTGGCTCGCGATCAGGAGCGTCGTGCCCACCTCGTTGAAGCGCCGGAAGATGCGCATGACCTCGAGCGACAGGTCCGGGTCGAGGTTGCCGGTCGGCTCGTCCGCGATCAACAGCTTGGGCCGGGTCACGATCGCGCGCGCAATGCCGACGCGCTGCTGTTCGCCGGTCGACAGGGTCTCCGGCCGCTGCTTCTCCTTGTGCAGCAGGCCGACCTGGTCGAGCGCCGCGCGGACCTTGCGCGCGCCTTCCCGGTGGCCGACGCCGGCGATCACGAGCGGCAGCGCGACGTTGTCGAACACGGGCCGGTCGTACAGCAGCTTGTGATCCTGGAATACCATGCCGAGCTGCCGGCGGTAGGCCGGCACGCGCCGCCGCGTGACCCGCGCCAAGTTCTGGCCGTCGACGATGACCTGGCCGCTGGTCGGCCGCTCGATCAGCGCGATCAGGCGCAGCAGCGTGCTCTTGCCCGCGCCCGAGTGCCCGGTCACGAACACCATCTCGCCGCGCTCGACGTCCAGCGACAGGCCGCGCAGCGCCTCCTGCCCGCCCGGGAAGCGCTTGACCGCGTTCTCGATCGTAATCATGCGGCGCGCGCGTCGACGCTGAGCAGCGCGTCGACGAAGTCCGCGGCGACGAAGGGCTGCAGGTCCTCGAGTCCCTCGCCGATGCCGATGAAGCGCACCGGCACGCCGAGCCGGTCGGCGATCGCGAGCAGCACGCCGCCCTTGGCGCTGCCGTCGAGCTTCGTGACCGCGAGCCCGGTCAGGCCGAGCGCCGCGTGGAACTTCTCGGCCTGCGACAGCGCGTTCTGGCCGAGCCCGGCGTCGAGCACCAGCATTACCTCGTGCGGCGCGTCCGCCTGCTTGCGCGCCAGCACGCGCCTGATCTTCGCGAGTTCGTCCATCAGGCCCTGCTGGCTCTGCAGCCGGCCCGCGGTGTCCGCGAGCAGCACGTCGATGCCGCGCGAGCGCGCGGATTCGTAGGCGTCGAAGATCACGGCTGCCGGGTCGGCGCCCGCGTGCTGGGCAATGACCGGCACGTTGTTGCGCTCGCCCCAGGCCGACAGCTGCTCGACCGCCGCGGCGCGGAACGTGTCGCCGGCCGCGAGCATGACCGTGCGCCCCTCGTCGAGGAAGCGGCGCGCGAGCTTGCCGATCGTCGTCGTCTTGCCG
>CALALV010000049.1 GCA_937925605.1 uncultured Woeseia sp. | reverse complement strand
CGCTGCGCCCGGCCGTCTCAGTGCAGCGGGATACCGTCGCGGATCACGCCGACGACGACGCCCTCGATGACCATCGACTGCGAACCGAGGTCGACCCTGATCGGTTCGAACTCCTCGTTCTCGGGCAGCAGCCAGACGAGCTTGCCGTCCTGGCGGTAGCGCTTGACGGTCACCTCGTCGTCGAGCCGGGCGACGACGATCTGCCGGCTGCGCACCTCGGGCGTGCGATGCACGGCGACCAGGTCGCCGTCGAGGATGCCGGCGTTCTTCATGCTCATGCCGTTGACCCGGAGCAGGTAGTGCGGCTTCGGCCGGAACAGCGACGGATCGATGCGGTAGTGGGTCTCGATGTGTTCCTCGGCGAGGATCGGGCTGCCGGCCGCGACCCGGCCGACCAGCGGCAGGCCGAGCTGGTCGCGCAGCGAGTCCTTGAGCTGGATGCCGCGCGAGGCGCCCGGCATCAGGTCCAGCACGCCCTTGCGCTGCAGCGCTTTCAGGTGGTCCTCGGCCGCGTTGGCGGACTTGAAGCCGAGCTCGCGGGCGATCTCGGCGCGCGTCGGCGGCATGCCGTTCTCGGCGATGAAATCCTGGATCAGTTCGAGAATTTGCTTCTGTCGCGGGGTCAGCTGGTCCATCGCAGGAGTCCTGTACGAATTCACAGTAGCTGTGAGTATATACAGTTTCGGATCCGACGCCAGCCGAATTTTATCTGTAAAGCATACTTGACTTTCTGACAAACGAACTCTACATTGCAGTCTTGTCAAGCATCCTTTACAACGTGGAGAAACCCATGAACGACGCACCCTCCGGCACCGCCTGGCAGCGCCTCCTCACCGCCTGCGGCAGCGCCGGCCCCGGGGACGTCCGCAACCAGCTTCGCTTCGCCCTGCTCTGCCTGGCCTGGGGCCTGACCTTCATCGCCTCGGTCTGGTTGCTACGCCGCACTCCGGACCTGTCAGCCCCCTTCGTCGCGCTCGCGATCGCGCTGCCGGGCGCCATGGGCATCGTCGTGATCCGCGCCTACCTGAAATTCCTGCGCAACACGGACGAGCTGCTGCGCAAGATCCAGCTCGAAGCCCTGGCACTCGCCTTCGGCGTCTACGCCCTGCTGTCGATGACCTACCCGCTGCTCGAGGCCGCGGGGCTGCTGGTGCTGGAAGTCGGTGACCTGTTCGCGGCCGTCATGATCGTCTGGGCGCTCGCACAGATCTACGGCACCTGGCGCTACCGATGAAGAACCGGCTGAAAGTACTGCGCGCCGAGCGCGACTGGTCGCAGGCCGCGCTCGCCGAACGGCTCGCGGTGTCGCGACAGACCGTCAACGCGATCGAAACGGGCAAGTACGACCCGGGCCTGCCGCTCGCCTTCCGCATCGCCCGGCTGTTCGGCCAGCCGATCGAGTCGATCTTCGACCCGGAGGAGGAACAGGAAACGGCCTGAAGCCGTCAGCCGGCAGCGGCCGCGGGCGCCTCGCCGTCGCCCGACAGGCCTTTCAGGTCCAGCCACGCACGCACGCTGCGGCAGAAGCGGCTGTCGGCCACGTTGATCTCGAAGATCGGGGCGTAGGTGTTCAGCTTGTCGAAGGCCGCCGCGACCAGGCGCTCGGCGTATTCGCGGTCGAGCGGGATCGACGCGGCAAAACGCTCGAGCAGGAAGCCGATCTCGTCGTCGACCATGTCCGCCTCCATCTGCTCCATGCTCTCGCACAGCAGGTTCGCGAACACGGCGATGTCGCGCTGGCGCGCCTCCGCGTCGGCCGGCTCGACGACCGCACCGGGCGGCATGCCGCGGATCGCGGTCGTGATCGACTTCGGCAGGTTCCAGAGCCGCGCGACCGCGGCGCCCAGTTCCGAGTAGCCGACGCCGAGCACGCCGCGCGCGGCGGCATCCTTGTCGAGATCCTTCTCTTCCTGCAGCGTGCGGATGTCGGCGTGATCCTCCGCGAAGTAGAACATCGCGAGGTTCTCGCCGAGGTTCTGGCACATGCCGCAGATGAAGGCCTCTTCGGCCTCGGGCAACTTGAATTTCTTGCCGAGGTGCCGCGCAACGAGTCCCGCCAGGAACGAGCGGGTCATGCCGTCCTTCAGCGCCGGCGTGTCGCCCTTCAGCGCGCCGAAGAAGGTCAGGCTGTTGGCCGTCATTCGCACCTGCTGCACGCCGAGGAACACGACGGCCTGCGAGATGCTGGTGACCTCCGCGGCCCGCGTGCCGTAATAGGCGGAATTGACCAGCTTCAGCAGCTTGCTGGTCAACGCGAAGTCGCGCAGGATCACGTTCGCGAGCTGGTCGGCGGACGCGTTAGAGCCCTCGCCCGTTAGCCGGTTGATGTCCGACAGCGTGCGCGAGATCGACGGGAAGTCCTTCTTGCGCTGCATGCGCCGCAGCAGGAAGTCGATAGTGCTGTGCGCGGCAGCGTCGGCTTTCCCGCCTTCGCCCAGACCGGTGTCGCTCAGGAACAGCTCGAAGGCCTCGCGCATCGCCGCGCCGTCGTTGTAGCGGCCCTCGCGATCACGCTCGAAGGCGCCGGCCAGGAAGCGGGCGATCGCCTCGCCGTGCTCGAGTTCCTTTACCGGCGCGAGATCCGGCTGCGACTCGGCGATCTTGAGCTGGATCTCGCGCGTCGAGGCGCCCTCGTAGGGCCGCCGGCCCGTCAGCAGCTCGTAGAAGGTCGTGCCTAGCGCATAGACGTCAGTCCAGGGACCCAGCGGCCGCCTGAGCATGTGCTCAGGCGCCATGTAACGCAGCGTGCCGGTCGCCATGCGGCCGGGCTCACGCGTGAAGTCGACGTACTGGGCCAGGCCGAAGTCCATGACGCGCGGCACGCCGTCCTCGCCGATCAGGATATTCCGGGGGCTGAGGTCGAGGTGCAGGATCTCGGACGCGTGCGCATGCGCCATCGCGTCGAGCACGGCCTTCATCAGCGGGATGGCCTGCTCCAGCGGGTACGGGCCATTGCGGTGCAGCAGGTTGGAGAGCGGCTCGCCCTCCACGAACTCGAACACGAGGTAGGGACCGCGCATCGAGCGCCCGGCGTCGAAGATCGGGATGATGTTCGCGTGTTTCAGCTTGCTCGAGGTGCGCGCCTCGACCGGCGTGCCGTCGTCGTCACGATTGTTGAGGTGCGACGCGCTGTCCGTCAGCAGCTTGATCGCGACGAAGCGGTCGAGCGTCGGGTCGCGCGCGAGCAGCACCTGCCCCTGCGAGCCCTTGCCCAGGACCTTCTTCAGTTCATAGCGTCCGATGCTGCGTTCTGCTGTTGCGGGCTGCATGATCCTTCATCGCTCCGGCCTGTCCGACACGCGCCGCGCGCGTGCCTCCATGTCCCGGTTAGCGGCAGGCGCGCCGCTAACTTTAGGGCGCGCGCACCCGCGTCGGCGCGCCGTTCGCCTGGCGCCCGGCGAGCGCCGCGGCGCGGCGCCCCGCCGCCTCGTCCGGCACCTCGTAGATGTCTTCGGTCTGCACCGCCAGCCACTCGCGAACGGCGCGGCAGTAGCGGCTGTTCGCGACCTGGATCTCGAACACCGGCGCGAATTCCTCGAGCTTGCGGAACCCGGCCGCGATCAGCTTCACGCAGTACTCGCGTTCGAGGGCGATCGAGCGCTTGAAGGCCAGCAGCAGCCAGTGCAGCTCCGACTGCATTTCGTCGCGGTCACGGCTCTGGAACAGGTCGGCGAGCTCGTTGGCGAGAACGGCAATGTCGCGGAGCTGTTCCTCGTTGTCTGCCGGCACCTGTACCGGGCCCGGCGGCAGTCCGCGGACAGCAGCGACGATCGCGTCAGGCAGGTTCCAGCTGCGCGCGACCGCGGCGCCGAGCTCCGCGTAGCTGACGCCGAGGATGCCGCGCGAAGCGGCCGCCTTGTCGAGGTCTTTCTCCGCGCGCAGAGCCTCGATGTCGTCGTACTCCTCGGTGAAGTAGTAGATCGCGAGGTTCTCGCCCAGGTTCTGGCACAGCCCCGCGATGAACGCTTCCTCGGCTTGCGGCAGCTTCATCTGCCGCGCGAGGTGCCGCGCGATCAGGCCGGCGAGAAACGAGCGGGTCAGCGAGTCCTTGAGTGCCGCGGCGTCGCCCTTCAGGTGGCCGAAGAACATCAGGCTGTTCGCCGTCATGCGGACCTGCTCGAGGCCCAGGAACACGACGGCCTGGGACACGCTCGTGATCTCGGCGCTGCGGGTGCCGTAGAACGCGGAATTGACCAGGCGCAGCAGCTTGCTGGTCAACGCGAAGTCCCTGAGGATCACGTTCGACAGCTGATCGGCGCAGGCCGCGGAGTCGTCGCCGGTGAGGCGGTTGATGTCGGACAGCGTCTGCGAGACGGTCGGGAAATCCTTGCGCCGCTGCATCCGGCGCATCAGGAACTCGATCGTGCTGTGGCTCGTGTCGGCGGCGGCCGCTGCGGTAAGGCCGGTCTCGGGCAGGAACACGCCGAAGGCCTCGCGCATCGCGCCGGCATCCGCGTAGCGACCCGCGGCGTCGCGCTCGAGCGCGCCGCGCAGGAACTGCACGAAGGCCTTGCCGTGCGGCAGCGCCGCGAGCGCGGAGAAGTCGATCTGCACGCCGATGATCTGCAGCTGCACCTCCTCGACCGAAAGTCCGGCAAAGGCGCGGCGCCCGCTGACGAGTTCGAAGAACGTGCAGCCGAGCGCGAACACGTCGGTCCACGGGCCGATCGGCCGCCCGAGCATGTGCTCCGGCGACATGTAACACAGCGTGCCGGACACCATCTCGTCGTCCTGCGGCGTGAAGTTGACGTACTGGGCCAGCCCGAAGTCCATGATCCGCGGGACACCGTCGCCGTCGACGAGCACGTTGCGCGGGTTCAGGTCGAGATGCAGCACGTCGGCCGCGTGGGCGGCACTCATGCCCTCGAGCACCGCCGCGATGACCGGCACCGCGTCCTCGAGCGACAGGGCGCCGTCCTTTGCGAGGCGCGCCGCGAGCGGCGTCCCCTCGACGTACTCGAACACGAGGTACGGATAGCCCGCGGTCTCGCCGGCGTCGTAGATCGGCACGATGTTGGGGTGCTTGAGCTTGCTGGCGATGCGCGCCTCGAGAGGCGTGCCGTCGGCGTCTTTCAGGTTCAGTTCCGGGTCAGCGCCGTCCAGCACCTTGACGGCGACGTAGCGGTCGAGCATCGGGTCGCGCGCAAGGTGCACGGACCCCTGGGAGCCGCGCCCGATCTGGCGCAGGACTTCGTACCGGCCTATGGCGTGCCGGGTCGCATCGGTCGTGGTCATCGCTGTCCCGGGTGGCGTAGCGCCTCGATACCGTTCTGTATCGGCAGCGACCGCGGAATCTTTATCCGTCGGGACGACGTTGTGACATAATCCTCGCCTATCAATAACAAGAAGTTAGCGGGGGAACCTTATGAACGACTCGAGCGCTGCCGGGCCCGCCCGGTCATTCTGGATCGTCAGCATCGTCGCCCTCGCCTGGAACCTGCTGGGCGTCGCCGCCTACCTCGCGCACGTGAGCCTGTCGGCCGAGGACCTGGCGGCGATGACCGAAGCCGAGCGCGCCCTGTACACCGGCGCACCGGCCTGGGTGACGGGCGCCTATGCGATCGCGGTGTTCGGCGGGACCCTGGGTTGCGTCGGCCTGCTGCTGCGCAAGGCCTGGGCGTTGCCGGTCTTCGTCGCGTCGCTGGTCGGGATCGTGGCGCAGATGGGCTACTCGCTCCTGTTCCAGGACACGATCGAGGTCATGGGCGCGGCAGTTATCGTGATGCCGCTGGTCGTGATCCTGATCGGCGCGCTGCTCGTCTGGTTCGCCTATTCACGAAAACAGCGAGGCGTGCTCACCTGATACCGGCCGAGCCGCGCCGTCGAGTGCGCGGCGGCCGCCAACTGCCCACCTGGGCTATGCTCTAGCTATGGCCGCGGACCCAGACCCCCTGCGCGCAGGGTTCATGCTGGCCGACTGGCGGATCGAACCGCTGACGGGCCAGGTCATCGCGCCGGACGGATCCCGGCGCCACGTCGCCCCCCGGGCGATGGAGGTCCTCATTTGCCTCGCGCGACGGCCCGGCGCGGCGGGCGACCGCAAGATGCTGCTCGGGGAAGCCTGGGGCAACCTGCCGCATTCGCACGAGGCGCTGACCCATTGCGTCAGCGAACTCCGGCACGCGCTCGACGACCGGCCCGACGATCCGCAGTTTCTGCAGACCCTGCCCCGCCTCGGCTACCGGCTGGTCGCCGAGGTCACGTTCGACGACGGCCCGGCCCCGGGCCGTGCGCCGGCGGCCGACGACGACGCCGGCTTCTTCGTACGCCACCTGCGCGACCTGCAGCAGCGCAAGGTTTTCCGCACGCTGATCGGCTACCCGGTGCTGGCCTGGCTGCTGCTGCAGATCGTCGACGTGCTGTGGGAATACTTCCTCGCGCCGCTCGGCGCGCCCGCCTGGCTGGTCCCGGCCTTCGTCGTCCTGCTCGCGCTCGGCTACCCGGTCGCCGTGTTCCTGTCCTGGGCCGTGGACCTGACGCCGGAGGGCATGCGCGCGGCGGACGAGGACGCGGGCTTCGAGCGCTACGGCGGGCTGCTGATCGTGGGCATTCCTACGCTCGCGGTCACCGCGATCGCGCTGTTCGTCTACTTCAATGCCTACGAGGTGCCGGCGACCGCGGCCACGCCGCCCGCGCCGGCACAGGCGGCGCGCGTCGCGCCTATGAAGGGTTCGGTCGCCGTGCTGCGCTTCCTGAACCTGTCCCGGGACGCGGACATCGGCTACCTGTCGGACGGGTTGACCGAGGAGCTGATCCACGAACTCGCGAACCTGCGCACGCTCAAGGTCGCGGCCCGCACCTCGGTCTGGCTGCTCGGCAACGGCGAGCTCGCGGCGCCGGACATCGCCGAGCGGCTGAACGTCGAGCACGTCGTCGAGGGCAGCGTGCGCAAGGACGGCGACACGGTGCGGGTCACCGCGCAGCTGATCGACCAGGACGGCTTCCATCGCTGGTCGCAGACCTACGATCGCCCGCTCAACGATATCCTCGCCGTGCAGAAGGACATCGCCTCGCGGGTCGCGGGCGAACTCGACGTCATGCTGATCGGCGACACCGGCGAGCGCCTGGATCGCGCACCGACCACGAACACGCTGGCCTACGACCACTACCTGCGCGGCCGCCACGCGCTGCGCGCCCCGGACAGCGAGGCGACGCTGAGCGAGGCCGAAACGCAGTTCGAGGCCGCGATCGAACTCGACCGGCGCTTCCCGCTCGCGCACGCCGGGCTGTGCGAGACCTGGCTCGCGCGCTACCGCTTCGAACGCGACGCGACCTGGTTCAGCCGCGCCGAGTCCGCCTGCCACCGCGCGCTGACGCTGGACGGCGGCCTCGCCGAGGTCTACACGGCACTCGGCAACCTCTACCGGCACTCCGGCCAGAACGACAAGGCAGAGCTCGAGTACCACGCCGCGCTCGCGATCAACCCGACACTCGAGGAGGCGACCTACGGGCTGGGCCGCAGCTACCAGGCGCAGGGCCGCCTCGCCGAGGCCGAGGAAACGCTGAAGCGCGGCATCGAGCTCGAGCCGTCCTACTGGGGCACCTGGTTCGGCGTCGGCAACTTCCTGCACCGGCAGGCACGCTATGCCGACGCGGTGCCCTACTACCGCAAGGTGACCGAGCTTGCACCCGATTACGCGGGCGGTTTCATCAATCTCGGCTCGGCGCTGCACTGGCTCGGCGACTGGGACGGCGCCGAAGCCGCGTGGCGGCGCGCGCTCGAACTCGAGGAAGATGCGGTCGCCTACCAGAACATGGGCACGCTCTACTACTACCGGCACGAATTCGAACAGGCCGAGCAGATGTTCGAGCGCGCCGTGGCGCTCGCGCCGAACGATCACCGGCACTGGGGCAAGCTGGGCGCTGCCCGGCGCAACCTCGCCGGACGCGTCGAGGACAGCCAGCAGAGCTACCGGCGGGCGATCGAGCTGGTGCGCGGGCAGCTCGATGTCGACCCGGACGACGCCGAGAATCTCGGCCTGCTGGCGGACTACCTCGCGAACGTCGACGAGCTGCAGGCGGCACGTTCGGCTATCCAGCGCGCGTTGCAGATCTCGCCGCAAAACGCATCGGCCCACTATTTTGCCGCCGTCATCGAGCGACGGGACGGCAACGACGCACGAGCTCTCGCGGCCTTGCGCGAAGCCCTGCGGCTCGGGTACTCGGCACGCATGCTGGCCGCCGACCCGCAGTTCGATGCGTTGTGGAACAACGGCGGGTTCGATGCCGTCATGGCCCGCGAACTCGCGTGGCACACGACCTGACCCTCGGCCAATACCAGGAAGAAAGGAGTGAATATGATGCGACAGGCACTCACCGGACCGGGACGCAACGCTGCGACCGGCCTCGCCCTGCTGGCCGCGGCAACGCTGGCCGGCTGCATGCACGAAAACGACGTGCGACGTGATATCGAGTATTCATTCGATATTCCGCGCACGGCATCGCAGTGTCCGGCAGACCGGGAATTCGTCGATCTCGGTGACGACGACGGCGGGCCGCGCGACGGCGGCAGCACGATTCGCGACCGCGACGGCGGCAGTTCGATCCGCGATCGCGACGGCAACGAGGTGGAGCGCTACTGCCACCGGCCATGCGCGGAAGGCGAAGTCGCCGTCGGCGACCGGGTCATCGACTGGCACCACGATCGCCAGTTCGTCGAGGGATCCCGTACCTGCGTAACGCCCGGATAGCGTCAGCCGCACGAGCGCCCGTTTTCATCCGGATTCGCGGAGGGTCCGCCATGCATTCTTTGAAAACCAGGCTTGTCGCATTGCTGCTTGCAGCGACCGTTCTTGCGGGCCAGTCGGACGCGGCATGGCAGATCCGCCTGGAGAGTTCCGATATCGGCTCTCCGCCGGCCGCGGGCGACGTGTTCGATGCACTCGTCCTGGTAACCGACGACGACAATGCGCCGGTTGCCGACCACCGGCTGTTCGTCCGAACCGGTATCGGCGACGTCGTCGCGCGCGAGGTGTACACGCTCGAGGATGGCACGGCCGGGATCGGCGTCATCGCGCTGCGGCCCGGCAGCGGCACGGCCACGGTGACCTCGAGCCTCGCCGGCCGGCTGGACATTGCCGTGGAATTCACGGCGGCCAGCGGACCGGTGCTCGACCTCCGCGTCACGGCCCCGGCGATCGGCGCGCGCGAATCGACGCGCCTGACGGCTACGCTGCTCGACGAGAACAGGTTGCCCATCGCCGGGCGACGCATCGACTTCGACTCTGACGACGACGCCAGCGTGCGACTGTCGGCCGCTTCGGCACGCACCGACGACGAGGGTCGCGCCAGCGTGGAACTGCTGGCCGGTAATCCGCCGGACGACGGCACTCGCGTGCAGATAAGCGCGCGCTTCGCCGACGCGGACCTGAGCGCGACGACGACCGTGCTCGCCGTGCGCGAGGTGAGCACCCGCTTCGAATTCATCCGTCCGGTCGCCGACCCTGCCCTGTTCGTCGAGCCCGACAGTCGGCAACAGGTGGAGGTTCGCTGGCTGCGAAACGGGCTGCCGGTGAAGGGCGAGATCGTACGTTTCGAGGCCGATGCGCCGGCGCTGCTCGGCAGGATGGATCGCGTTCCGACGGACGCGTCGGGCGTCGCGGCTGCCCGCATCGCCCGCAGCGATCCCGGCCCGCTGCGGATCACCGCGGTCTCGGAACGCGGCGACTCGGCGACCCTGGACCTGCGCATTGCGCCGGCCGACCCGGCCGACGACGATTACCGGTCCAACGACAGGGACATCGACCTGACGCTGTATCCCGGCCTGATCGGCGTCGAGGCCCGTACCGGCGTCTGCGCCGGGCGCCTGGTCGCCGCGCTGGCCCAGGAGGGCCTGGCACTCGAACGCCAGTATTACCGAAACGTCTACGAGTTCGCATTGCCTGCAAACCAGAGTCGCGACAGCCTGCAGTATCTGAGCCGGCGTCTCGAGGGCCTGTACGGGGATCTGGTACAACGCGCCGGGCTCATTGCACGCCGCGACCAGGACGGCCTGCCCATGCTGCTGACGAACAGCATCGTCCTGCAACTCGAAGCCGACGTCACCCACTACCGCGAAAATCTGCGTTCGCCCGAGCCGTTCGATCTGTCCGCGGACCTGGCCGTCCGCGCACGCGATCGCTACGGCGTTGCCAGCCTGCGGATGGCACCGGGATCGAGCCGCCGCCGCGAATGGCTGCTGCGCGACGAGATGGCCTTCAATATCCTGAACATCGCCGATGCCGTCGGCAGGGACAGGAATCTCCGCCCCGTGTATTCACATCCCGATTTCATCGTCCCGCTGCGCGAGCGAGCGTGGGAAAGCTCGCTGCCGGGGACGGGTGACTGCGTGCTTCCGGGCACCGACACCCTCCTCGAGCAACCGCTGTCCCTGCAACCGGATCCGCGCTACCCGGAACAGTGGCATCACCGCAATGAGGAACTCGGCGGAAGCCAGCGGGACGCCGACGTCGACACGGACCGTGCCTGGAACGTGCCCAACCCGAGCGTCGCTGCGCCTGCGCTGATTGCGATCATCGATTCGGGATTTTCCGTGACCCACCCGGATTACCGCGACAACCTGTGGACGGACATGCAGGGCAATCCCGGCATCAACCTGGCCGACGACCCTCCCGATCCGTCGAAGATGCTGGACGATCCGTTCAAGCCGAGTACGCACGGTACCGCGACAGCCGGCATCGTCGGTGCCGTAGCCTTCAATCCCGTCGGCGGGCGCGGCATGTGCCCGAGCTGCCGCCTGCTGCTGATCCGCCATGCCGCGAATTGCTGCAAGTCGTCGGCCGCCGCCTTCGATGCGGCGGTCCTGCACGGCGCCGGCGTCATCAGCAACAGCTGGGGGCCCGACGGTCCGTACGACTCGCTGCGCTTCGCGATCGAGCAGGCCGCCGACATCGGCGGCGCGACGATCGTGTTCGCCAGCGAGAGCGTCAAGGACGTCAACGGCTGCCTGCCGCCGCCCCCGTCGAATCCGGACGACGTCGCGTCGCTGCCCGCGGTGATCGCCGTCAGCGCCGCAACGGACATGGACCGGCGCACGCCGTCGGGTTACGGCGACTGCGTCGACCTGCTGGCGCCGACCCGCGGCGGCGTGAATGCCATCACGACGACCGGCGTGCAGGCGTCAGGCGGCAACGTCTACAACACGATGATCTGGTGGTTCGGCGGCACCTCGGCGGCTGCGCCGATGGTCGCGGGTGCCGCGGCGTTGCTGCGGCAGCGCGATCCGACGCTCGACCGGGTACAGATCCAGCGCGTTCTGCAGGACACCGCCGACCGGGTCGAGACCGGGGCGGCACACTACGACGACCGCTCGGGCTACAGTGCGCCGCAGAACGCGCCCGGCACGCATGCCTACGGCCGCCTGAACGCCTTCGAAGCCGTGCGCCTCGTGTCCCAACCGCCGGCCCTGGCGAGCGGTGCCGCCGACGAAGGACGCGGCGGCAAGGACCTGCTGCTGCGCGACCACGCGCTCGACTGGGGCAACACCGAGCAGCCGTCCGGCATGCTGTTCAACTCGCCGCGCGAATACCGCGAGCCGGGCCACAGCGTCGACATCCGTATCGACCGTCCGCCCGTCGCCGCGACGGCACGGCTCGGCGAATTCGAATTGCTGGATGACGAAGAACCGGTCAGCGGCCAGCCGCTGCGTGTCTACGTGCGCGTCCGCAACCGCGGCCCGCTCACGGTCGGGCAGGCCCAGCTGAAGCTGCACTACGCCGTCGTCGGTGACGCGCTGCCGGCCCTGGCCGCGGATTTCTGGAGCGCATTCCCGGGCGACCCGGCAACGGCGAGCGACTGGAAGTCGTTGCCGGCGAAGACGCTGAGCAGCATCGTCTACTCGGGCCCGTCGATTGCCGACTGCCCGACCCGGACGCGGCCCGAATGCCTGCCGCGGCCCGGCGAGAACGCCTTGCCCGTCGACAACGCGCAGGTGGTGCCGTTCGACCTGCCCCCGCGGGCACTGGGCGCGGCCCAGCGGCTCGCGTTGTTCTTCGTCGTGCACTCGGCAGAAGACCCGGCGCTCGGCAAACGCACTCCGCAGGCCGGCAACGAACTCACCGACGTCGCACGCGTCGTCGGCGCCGACAACAACGCGACGCTGCTGCTGCGCTGACGGCGGCGGGCCCGGGCGGCCCGCCGTGCTCAGCCCAGGCGGATCGGCAGGTCGCGCACGCGGACGCCGGTCGCCGCGAACACCGCGTTGCCGATCGCCGGCGCCACCGGGATCAGCGGCGGCTCGCCCATGCCGCTCGGCATCTCGGTCGAGTCGATGAAGCGGATATCGAGTTCCGGCACGTCCGCCATGCGCAGCGGCGTGTACGCATCGAGGTTGGCCTGCTTGACCTGGCCGTTCTCGAATTGCGCGCCCTCGTGCAGCGCGAGGCTCACGCCCCACAGCGCCGCGCCCTCGGCCTGGGCCATCGCCCCGTCCGGGTGCACGACCGTGCCGCAGTCGATCGTCTGCCAGAGCTTCTTGACCGTGACCGCCTTTCTGCCCGGGTCGACCGCGACGTGCGCGACGCAGGCGATCCAGGTCGGCATGTTGCGCTCCTGGCCGAAGCTGGTCGCGACGCCGAGCGCCTCGCCGTCCGGCAGCTCGCGGCCCCAGCCGGAGCGCTCGCGCACGTCGCGCAATACCGCTGCGAGGCGCGCCGCGCCGCCGACGGACTGCGGTGCCGTGCCGGCGTTCTTGCCGGCAGCATCGAGCAGCGCGAGCCGGAACTCGACCGGGTCCTGGCCGAGCTTCTGCGCGACTTCGTCCATGAAGGACTCGACGCCCCAGCCGATCCATCCGGGCCCGACCGCGCGCAGCCAGCCGGGCAGGAAGGTCTGCTGGGCCAGCTCGTTGTTGATAGCGCGCACGCGGTGGTTCGGCAGCGTGTACCAGTGGTCGGCACCGTTGATCGAGAACGGGTCGAACTTGCCGTTGCCGTCGACGCCGTCGCCAAGAAACCCCGGCGCCATCGCCAGCGTCGGCCAGCCCGCGGCCGCGGCATGCTCGATGCCGGTCAGCGCGCCGTCCGCGTCGAAGGACGCGTCGAAGCGCTGCACGGAGGCCGAGCGCACGCAGTCGAAACGGCTGTCCTCGGGCCGCTGGAACACGAGCTTCACCGGCCGGCCCAGCGCGCGGGCCGCGAGCGCGGCCGGGATCATCTGGTCGCCGTACAGCCGCCGGCCGAAGCCGCCGCCCAGGTAGTACTGGTGCAGCACGATGCGATCCTCGCCGATCTCCAGCGCCTTCGCGAGATCGGGGATGATCAGCGACTGCCACTGGTTGCCGGCGTGCACGTGGCAGACGCCCTCGTCGTCGAACTCGATCAGCGCGTTCTGCGGCTCCAGCGTGAAGTGCAAGGCGGTCGACGTGCGGTATGTTCCGCTCAGCGTCTCGGCCGCGGCCGCGCGCGCAGCGGGCGCGTCGCCGTCGTCGACGAACAGCGTGCCCTTCGAGTAGTCCGCGCAGAGTTTTTCGCCCTCGGCCAGCAGGTCTGCCTCGGCGACTTCGGCGGTCGGTCCCGGCTCCCAGTCGATCGCCACTGCTTTCGCGGCCTTCATCGCTGCCGGGAACGTGTCCGCGACAACGACCGCCCAGCCCTGGATCTTGCCGCTGGGATCGTCGATCTCGAGCGTCTGCCGGTAGCCCGGGACGTCTTTCGCCGCGCTGTCGTCGATCGAGCGGATCGTGCTGCCGTAACGCGTCGGCGGCAGCATAGGGTGCGCGTAGACCATGCCGGGCAGCTCGGTGTCGAGGCCGTACACGGCCTCGCCGCGGCTCTTCGGCGGGATGTCGCGCGCGGTGGTCGGCTTGCCGATCAGCCGGCGCTCGGAGGCGTCCTTGATCGGCATGGCCGCCAGCTCTTCCTCCGTGAACGTGCGGCCGATGTCGCCCTTCTGCACGATCTCGGCGAAGCTCACGGCGCGGTCGCCGGCGCGTACCTCGTTGTCCGCGGCGATGCAGTCGGCCGGATCTACGCCCAGCATCTTCGCCCCGGCGTCGCACAGCACCGTGCGACCGGCTGCGCCGGCCTGCGACAGCATCGTCCAGGTGGTGTGCACCGACCACGACCCGCCGGTGACCTTGTAGCCCCACTTCGAATCGGAGTCGACGTACTTGATCGAGACGCGGTTCCAGTCGGCGCCGAGCTCGTCGGCGACGACCCGCGCCAGCGCGGTGCCGACGTGCTGGCCCATCTCGGCCTTTGCGATGTTGACCAGCACCCCGCCCTCGGCGTCGACGACGAACCAGACTGTCGGTGAGAAACTGCGGCTCATGTCCCCGGCGGCCATGTCTTCGGCCGCCTGTTCGCGGCTGCAGCCCGGCAGCACGGCACCGAGGCTCATGACCAGGCCGGCTTTCGCGGTGCCGACCAGGAACGCGCGGCGATCGAGCGCGAGCGGCGCGCTCCTGCCTGCAAGCTTGATAGCCATGGCTTAAGCCTCCTTCGCGGCGGCGCGGATCGCGCGGCGGATGCGGGTATAGGCCATGCAGCGGCACAGGTTGCCGTTCATGGCAGTCGTGATTTCCTCGTCGCTCGGCTCAGGGTTGCGCGCGAGCAGGCTCGCGGCCTGCATGATCTGGCCGGACTGGCAGTAGCCGCACTGCGGCACCTGCTCGTCGACCCAGGCGGCCTGCAGGGCACGGCCGGCCGCGCTGTCGAGGCCCTCGATCGTCGTGACGGACTTGCCCGCCGCGGCGCTGACCGGGGTCACGCAGCTGCGAATCGCGGTGCCGTCGAGGTGCACCGTGCAGGCGCCGCACTGCGCGATGCCGCAGCCGAACTTGGTGCCTTTCAGCTTGAGCTCGTCACGGACGACCCACAGCAGCGGGGTGTCGTCCGGGCTCTCGGACGACACGGTCTTGCCGTTCAACTGGAACTCGATCACGTGAACTTCCCCCTCGGTACAGTGCGACAACAATCATTTCGAGTGTAATACATGGGCCCGCGGCCGGCAGCAGCGCCGGCCGATTCGTTACAAACGGAACTCACGGGCGAGAAACCCGCGACACGTGACGCAGTCGCGGCAGCCGGGCGCACAAACCGGCATAATCGCCGCCTCCTGCACGATCGACCGCCGTTCACCACCCGACCGGAAGACAGCCACCCGATTCCCGCTCTACGCTGCCGATGCCGCCTGCCCTTCCGCCAAGCCTGCCCCGCACCGACCCGAGCGCGATCAGCTACCTGAAGCGCGAAAACGGTGTGCCGTCGAGCCAGGTGCAGAAACTCGCCTTCGATGCCCGGGGGCGGCTGTGGCTGGCGACTCCGAGCGGGCTGGCCAGCTACGACGGCGCGCGGGTGCGAACCTGGGCCCGCCGGCAGGGATTGCGCTCCGACGGGCTGCACGCGGTAGTCGCTGACGACGAAGACCGGCTGTGGGTCGGATCCGACGCCGGCTACGACCTGTTGCACGAAGACCGTGTCCTAGACACCCCGCTCGCCGAAGGGGGCTGGCCCTTCGGCTACGTCCAGTGCCTGCTCAGCGTCTCGGGGCGCACCTGGCTCGGTACGTCACGGGGACTGCTGGCCTGCGACGGGCAGGCGCTCCGGCCGGTGGCCGAGCCGGCGCTCGGGGACGCCCCGGTCCGTTGCCTTGCGCAGAGCCGCGGCGGACGCGTCTGGGCAGCGGGCGGCAACGGACTGTGGGTCCGGGACGACGGTCACTGGCGGCAGGTGCCGGGCGCCGCCGCCGGCGAACCCGGCGACATCGTCTCGCTGGCCGGGGCCGCCGGCGACGGCGCGCTCGTCGGCACCCGCCAGGGATTCGTCGAACTGGCGCCGGACGGCCGGCCGCGCGCGCGACAGGCGGACGACGGCCGGGTGCGTCCCGCGCGCTGCCTCGCCCTGGTCAACGGCTCGCTCTGGGCCGCGCTCGGCGACGAACTGCTGGTCTACGAGCGCGTCAAGGGCGACTGGTGCCCGGCGCGGATCGTGTTGACGGGCCAGCTGTTCAACGACCTGCTGCCGGACCGTTTCGGCAACCTGTGGGCCGCGTCCGAGAGCCACGGCGTTGCCAAGATCAGCGTGCTGGGTCGTGCGATCCGCAACCTGCCGATGCCGACCGCGCAGGCCGTGTTCGCCGTCCGCAGCGGCAATCGCGGGCGGCTGCTGGTCGGCGGCGAGAGCGCGACCTCGCTGCGCGACCCCGACGACCCGGCCTGCGCGGACAAGGTCGCGGCGCTCGCCGGCCGCCAGGTCTGGGACATCCGGCAGGACGCGGACGGCAGCCTGCTTGCGGCGACCGCGGGCGGCCTCGTGCACGTCGACGCGGACGGCAGCATGAAGCTGCTCGGCAGGGACAACCCGGTCCTCAAATTGCCGACGCGCTGCATCGAGCCGCACGACGGCCGGCTCTACGTCAGCGGCGTCGGCGGCTGCGTCGCAGTCGACAAGGAAGGCGCGGTCGAGACCGTGCCGGTCGCAGGCGACGAAGACATCGGCTACGTGTACACGCTGCAACAGGACACACGGGGTCGACTGTGGGCCGGCACCGTCGCCAACGGCCTGTGGCGGCTGGACGGCGGCCGTCTGTGCCGCTACCGGCACGAGGCGCTGTCGCCGCAGGGCAATACCTACGCGATCGCCGTGCACCCGGACGGGCGCCTCGCCTTCGTGCAGGACGACCGTATCTTCCTGCTGACGCCGCGCGACGAGCTGACGCTGCTTGCCGAGACCGAGGACCCGATCGCGGGCTGGGCCTTGCGCTTCGCGCCCGATGGCACGCTGTGGGCGGGATCCGGCAGCGGGCTGGTGCAGTACGACGCCGGCACCGGCCGCCAGCTGAAGCAGGTCATCTCGCTGCTCGGCATCTCCAATTGGGAGTTCACGACGAGCCGCAGCCTGTTCATCCACGAGTCCGGCCGCTTCTTCTGCGGCGTGAACTCCGGGCTCGTCGAGGTCGACACGCACGCGATCGCGGAGCTGCCCGAGCTGCCCGCCGTGTCGGTCGGCGCCGTGCAGTGGGAGCGCGTGGCCCCGGAGCAGCGCGGCGAACGGCTCGTCGTCCCTTACCGGCGCTGGACGCTCGCGCTCGACGTCTTCACGAGCTGGTTCGTCGACGAGTCGGACGTGCAGTACCGTTTCCGCCTGACCGGCTTCGACGAGGACTGGCGCGACCTGCAGGCCGAGCCGTCGATACGCCTGAACACGCTGCCGCCGGGCGACTACCAGCTGGAGGCGCAGGCCTACAATCGCCTGGTCGGCTTCGGGCCGGCGAGCGTGCTGATGTCCCTGCGCGTCGAACGCCCGCCGTTGCTGCGGCGCATGTTCGCCGCGCCGCTGTCGGGCTTCACCGAGATGCGCCGGATCCGCCAGGCGACGGAGCGCAACCAGCGCCTGAACCGCGAGAACCTGGAACTGCAGCAGCTCGTCGACGAACGCACGGCCGACCTCGAGCAGGCGAAGCAGCGCCTCGAGGACATGAACCGCGAACTCGCGAACCAGTCCGTCACCGACGCGCTGACGGGCATCGGCAATCGCCGGCTGTTCGACGAGCAGCTCGAGGCCGCCGTGGTCGAGGCGCGCCGTTCCGGCAAGGCGCTGTCATTGCTGTTGATCGACGTCGACTACTTCAAGCCCTACAACGACCTGTACGGGCATGCCCGCGGCGACGAGGCGCTCGTGTTCGTCGCGCGCCAGCTGCTCGCGACGCTGTTCCGGCCCGGCGACCAGGTCGCCCGTTACGGCGGCGAGGAGTTCGCGGCGCTGCTACCCGACGCGGCGCAGGACGGCGCACTCGCCGTCGCCGAGCGCCTGCGCCAGGCGATCGAGGACCTGCGCATCGAGCACAGCGCGCAGCCGGACACGGGCGTCGTGACGATCTCCATCGGCGTGACGACCTGGAACCCGCTGGCCACGACGGTCGCGCCCGGTACCGGCAAGCAGCTCATCGAGTCCGCCGATACCGCGCTCTACGACGCGAAGCAGCGCGGCCGCAACACGGTCTGTTTCCGGCCGCTGGCCGGCAGTCACTGAGCGAGGCCGTGCGCCTCGCGGCCGCGTAATGCGGCGTCAGATAGTGGAGCGGGTGATGGGAATCGAACCCACGTCATCAGCTTGGGAAGCTGAGGTTCTACCATTGAACTACACCCGCGAATCAGGGCTTGCGCCTCACTCGGTCCTGGCTGTGCGCAAGAGCGAGCGCAGTCGGATTCTAAGCGATTCCTGAGTCCCGTGAGAAGAGCTGCGGGGTCTGTGGTGGCAGCGCCACGACAGACGGATACGCAGAGACATTGCGGACAGGTACCTGGTCTTCACGTTGTCGCGGTGCTGACGAGGAAGTGAACCGCTTCGCCGTTGACTAGGCTGTACCGCGTTTCGAACGGGCCACTGAAACAATCCTGGTCGAGTGTCCGAACCATCCCGCCACGGTCGATTTCTTGCGTCGGCTGACGGGCACCCTCAGATCGTTCTTCAGCACGCAGTACCACTGTTGTCCGTCTTTGACGATCTTCACGATCGCACTGCGTGCCACCCAGTGCGCGCGGTGTACACACATGCCCTCTTCGCCCATCGCGTCGGCGGCGCGCCGCAGCGAACCGAGTATCATGCAGCGCCCAAGATCCGTGTAGACATGCAGGTAATGCAGATCGGACGAGATCGCGAGCACGTTGCTACCGAGCGACTCGGGAATACTGCGCAGGAACTCGTTCCTGGCTTTCTCCGCGTATTGCCCCGCCTCCTCTTTCTGGACATCGATGGGCGCGTGGTGGCTGCCGTCGCCGTCGCGACCTCCCGGATCATTGAAGGTCGGCTGCGACGTCAGAAACGGCAGGTTAATAGCCATCCAGACCGCGAGAAACTCGGGTGTAACCTCGAGAAACTCGGCAACGATGCCCTGCCAGACGCCGAGCTCTCCGAACTCGTCGAGCCAGCCTTCATCGGGCGCGGCTTGCAGCACGTCCGGCAGCACCTGCTCCGCGAGGTAGCCTACAGGGGCCATCAGCAAGGCACCGACGATCCCGGCCAGCAAGAGCGCGAACCACGCTGGCAGCCTGCAAAGGATCCGCGGCAATACCAACCAGCTTGCCGCATACAAAGCGCCCAGGGCGAGTCCGACGTTAAAGGCCCAGAATACTGTGCGGTCGACCAGGCCGAGTCCCCGACTGGCCTCCGGCTCCATGACCACGAAAATCACGACCAGGAGCGCACCCACGCCCGCTATCGAGCGGCCGAGCGACCACAGGCCGAAAACTGTGCCGTTGCTGACTACCGTATTCCGGTTCATTGCGCGGGTCATTGCCAGGAAGCTACGACTTTACCAGGCGTACTCGACGATCAGGCCGAGCAGCGGCAGGGTTTCCTCTTCCTCGTCGACAATTTCTCCCGTCAGGATGTTGAACTCGGGTTGCAGACCCGCCGGGCCGCCGTAAACGTTCAGCACGTCCGCGAACAGCACGAGATCCACCGGGCCGATCTGACGACGGTAATCGACACGCACATCGAGCGAATGGAACGCATCGCCGCGAACTGCATTCAAATCGAACCTCTCCTGCGAAAACCGCTCGGGCGGGTTCGGCGCCAGCACATCCTCGTGCACAATGAAGCGGTAAGTTGGTAGCCCGGAACCGTACTTCCAGCGTGCTGCCACCTGCCATCGATCATTGATCTCCCAACGCCCGCCGACAGCGACGAAGTGCTCGCGATTGAAATCCCAGTCGTATTCGCCACGCCCGTCATTATCGTCCACTCGATAGCGATTCCAGGAATAGGCGAAGTCGGCCGACCAGCCTCGATCGAACGTGCGCCTCAACACCAGGTCTACCCCGGCGTTAGATCCTTCGCCATCATTCGAAATTCGACCGGTCGTGCGGCCGCTATCAACGAGCCTGTTATCGAGATCCTGATAGTACGCCTCTACGAGCAGGTCCAGGTTATCGCTCAGTCGATAATCGAAGCCCAGGCTGAGATGCGCAAGCCTTTCGCTCTCGAGATCGAAGTTCTCCGGGTCCGCCGCCCGCGCGAGGTTGCCTGGCGACGCATAGAAAATACCCGCCGTTGCCGACAATCTCAGCCGGGGTGAAATCGCGTAATTGAAGCCGAAACGCGGTGACACGAGATCCTCGTCGCCAAAGCCATTGCGATCGTAGCGAATGCCTGCACGCAGATTGGCATCGCCCCAGTCGAACAGCTGCTCACCGTAAACGGCATAGTTGATTTCGCTCGCGGTGTAGGTCGAATCGATCTCATCCGGTTGCAACACGATGTAGTTCGTGCCCGGGGGCCGTGGATCATCGGACTCGTAGACATAGCGTATCCAGTCCTCCCGCAGTTCGGTTGAATAGTCGAGATCGCTGCTCGTAAGCTGCAGTCCGGCACGCAATATGCCGAGGCCGTTTCCGACCGAGACATCACTGCGCCAGCCAACTTCCGACTGCTTTTCCCTCACTGTCAGGAGTCTCTCGCGCACCGGAACCTGGTCGGGTGGCGTACCGGGCGGAACCAGGTCGGGAAAGGCCTCGCCCTCGGACGACACCCGGTCGCTCTCGCGGAAGTAGATTCGATTCGTCCATTCGCCATCGTCACCGAACCTTCGCCGCCAGGTGCCTCCGATGAGCGCGAGGTCCTGATCGTCGTTTTGCAACGCGACGTCCTCGATGCCATCCTCCTCCTCGGCGGCGAGGACGTGGGTAATGTCCAGCGTGTTCTCCTCGGGCGCATAGATGGCGAGCAACTCGAACTCGTCGTCATCATCAAGACGCGTGTGCGTCTTCAGGATCACGTCGGTGGAGATCGGTGCACCCAGCGACTCTTCTTCAATAATCTCGAACAACCGGCCGAAGTCGAAGCGCCTCGCCTGCAGGAACATGGACGTGTTGTCATGCAAGCCGCTCGGTCCCTCGTAGAGGAATTCGGCGCCGGCGAGGTCGAGACGTAAACTGCCAACAGGCGTCGGCGCGCCATCCACGACTTCGATTTGCAGGAGCGAGGCATCGCGGCCGCCGAACTCTGCGCTCCAGCCGCCCGGCGAGAATTCCGCTCCGGCAACGGCATTGGGTGCAAAGATCGAGTAGCGACCGCCATTGAGAACTTCGTTTTCGTCGCCCAGCGTCTGCTCGAAGTGCACGACTTGCTGGAACGGGAAACCATCGACATAAATAAGGTTGCTCTTGGGCCCGTGACCCCGCACCGAAAATGCCGCAAACTCGCCGTTGGAGACGACCCCGGGCAGGCCGGACAGCGCGCGCATGACGTCACTGCCGCTGCCAGGCGCGTTACGCAGCTCGTCGCGGCTCACGAATCTGTCCGAGACGCCGCCGAAGGGATCTGCCTCGCGTGCACGTGCGACAACGACGATCTCGTCTATAGAGACCGATACCGGCTGCAATTCGAAGCGAAGGCGCCCTGTCCGATCGGCCAGCAATCGGACGGCGGGCTCGATGGCCGTGACGTATCCCGCCGACTCAGCACGCAATTCGAAGAAACCGTCTTCCAGGCCGTCGAGTAGTGCCTGCCCTTCCCTGGTTGTTGCCGAGCGCACATCGCCATCACGCGACTCGGCCGTAATCGTCACGCCATCGACGGGCCGGCGCGTCAATGCATCGACGACCTCGACTGAGATCGCGCCCGTGTCGGCAACAGCGGGAAATGCCGCAAGCAGCAGCAAAAGGGCCTTGTGCAGCCCGCAAACAGCTTGATGGAAACTGCGTAACACGGCGAGACCTCGTGAGAAGTGGCTTACTCGAGGTCAACTCTATCCTGCCTTGGTTAGCGCCAGGGCAGCGCGTTGAACCAGCGGTACGAATACTTCATGAACGGTCGGCCGTGGCACGAATGGAACCATGGGTACTGCGTCTCGTGCACGAGGAACTGAGTATGAATCTGAGCATACTCAGAAAGCCTTCAGGACTCGGTTGCTTACTTTCGGCGATCTAACTCCTTGAGTCCGGTGGTTAGAGACCAAGGAAATCAGGCGGTTAGTGGTGCGACCGACTCGCAGACTCCGATTGGATAGATGAGGTTCTGCCATTGAACTGACCTTGCGCCCGGCCCGCAGACAGTCCGCGCTGAATCCGCTCGCAGGTAAGCCCGATTTCGCCTGCCGCAGCCCCGGCTCTCGGCGCTTCGCGACGTGATCGCGGGCCTGCACGACATCCCGTCGCCGGCGCGCGACGACAGCGTCGGATCGTCGCGCTAGATCAGCCCCAGCTCGATCGCTTTCAGCACCGCCCGCGTGCGGTCGCGCACGCCGAGCTTGGCGAGGATGTTCGACACCTGGTTCTTGATCGTGCCCTCGGACTTCGACAGGGCCTCGGAAATCTCGCGATTGCTGTAGCCGCCGGCCATCAGCCGCATAACCTCGGTCTCGCGCGGCGACAGTGCCTCGACCGGCGCGTCGTCGGCAGTCGCCTTGCGCTCGCCCAGGCTCCTCAGCAACGTCTGCGTGATCGCCGGCTGGATCATCGTCTCGCCGCGCGCGACCGACTCGATAGCCGCGACCAGGTCGTCCAGCGACACGTCCTTGAGCAGGTAGCCCTTCGCGCCGGCCCGCAGGCTCTCGAGCACCTGCTCGTGATCGTCGAAGGTTGTCAGGATGATCACCGGCACGTCGTGCCCGGCCGCGCGCAGCGCCGCGATCGCGTCGGTGCCGGACAGCCGCGGCATGCGCATGTCCATCAGCACCACGTCCGGCGCATACGCCTCGACCAGCGCGACCGCCTGTGCACCGTCGTCGGCCTGCGCGACGACCTCGACCCGGTCGGACAGGCCGAGCAAGCCCGCGATGCCCTCGCGGACCAGCGTCTGGTCGTCGATCAGCGCGACCTGGATCGCCATTCAGGCGGCCAGCGGGATATCGGCGCGCAGGGTGAGCCCGGGACCGCTGCCGTCGACTTCGAGCGTGCCGCCGACCTGCCGCAGGCGCTCGCGCATGCCGGTGATACCGTTGCCCTCCGCGATCCCGCCGTCGGCGCCGTGGCCGTCATCGCGCATCTCGACGTGCAGCCCGTCGGCGTCCTGCCAGATGCGCACCCAGCCGCGTTCGGCGTCGCTGTGGCGCAGCGTGTTGGTGATGCCTTCCTGGACGCAGCGGATGATCGCATCCGCGACGTCGACGTCCTCGACGCTGACGTCCGCATCCACCTCCAGCGAGATGGCGAGCTGCGGCACGTTATCCACGAGCAGCTCCAGCGCCCGGCGCAAATCGAGCGCGCCCTGCTCGCGCAGCGAGGAAACCGCCTCGCGGACGTCGGCGAGCAGCAGCTTGGCGAGCCCGCGCGACTGCGCGATGCGCTCGCGCGTCTCGCCCTCGGCCTGCCGCTCCGCAATCTGCAGGTTGATGGACAGCGCCGTCAGGTGGTGGCCGACCAGGTCGTGCAGGTCGCGCGCGATGCGCGTGCGCTCGCTCTGCCGCGACGCCTCCGAAAGCAGGTGCTGGGTCGCAACCAGCTCGCGGTACAGCGCCTGCGTGCGATCGCGCGCGCGCTCCGCCTCGTGCGCCGAGTGCGAGCTCAGCAATGCGAACGCATGAAAGGTACCGTACAGCGCCACCGTCGGTAGTGCGAACGAATCCGCCCAGTGGTACGTCAGCACGAGCCACCAGCCCAGCATCAAAAGCGGCACGAAGGCCACGCAGACCCGCAGCGGGTACATCGACGCCGCCATGGCGATCCAGATGATCGTGAAGATCTGCAGGAAGTCGATCGGCAGCAGCAGTGCCAGCGCGACGACCGAAGCCAGCTGCAACAGGTGCGCAGCGCGCCGCCGCGCCAGCGACCACGTTCCGAGATCAGCGGCCAGAGCCGCCGCGAGGTAGGCCACGAGCAGCACGATGGCCGGCTCCAGCGTCGCGGTGTACTCGCGCGGGTTGCGCAGCACGATCCACACGACGAGCCCGCTGATCACGGCCCAGGTGCCGATCAGCGCCATCAGTTCCGTTCGCTGCCAGTAGGGATTGCGCTTCATGCCGCTATTCTGCCGGGTCGTGGCGGAGCGCGGTATAGGCCGGAAGTCACGGTCCCGAATCGTTACGCCCGGCACTGCCGCCGGGGACCGGCCGGCGCGACACTGTCGCCAGGCCAGGAGGAACCCCCCATGCATCATCTTCACCAGTTGCTGTTCACATCGCACATCGCCACCGGACTCGTCGCGATAATCGCCTTCTGGGTGCCGGTAGCTACGCGCAAGGGCTCGACCTGGCACGTCCGTGCCGGGCGTTTCTACGCCTTCAGCATGTACGGCGTCGTCGCGAGCGCGTTCCTGATGTGCGTCATGGTGTTGCTCGACCCGATCGGCATCCGCGCGCCGGCGCGCAACCTCGATGCGGACACGGCCTATGCCGTCGCAGCGCAAAGCAGGCTGTTCGCGAGCTTCCTGCTGATGCTGTCGCTGCTCGTGTTCTCGTCGCTGCGCCACGGGCTGCTCGCCCTGCGCGTCTCCCGCGACCCGCTGTCGCTGTCCGGGCGGGGCCACCGGGCCCTGC
The DNA here is from genome assembly GCA_937925605.1 of uncultured Woeseia sp. Classification (GTDB taxonomy): domain Bacteria; phylum Pseudomonadota; class Gammaproteobacteria; order Steroidobacterales; family Woeseiaceae; genus Woeseia. Next base: position 835 of record CALALV010000049.1, on the reverse strand, counting down.
TCCTCGGCATGGGACTCGTCAGCCTGCTCGTGGGCTGGCAGGGCATCGAAGCCGGGCAGATCCTGCTCATCGTGTTCGCGGTGCTCGGCGCTACCGGTGCGGTCAACATGTACCGCGAGACGCTGAAGACCGACTGGAACCGCCGCAGCGCGATCGTCGCGCACCTGAACGGCCTGATCGGCACGGGCATTGGTGCCTACACGGCGGTGTTCGCGTTCGGCGGGTCGCGGCTGCTCGACCAGCTGCTGCCCGGCCAGTGGCAGGTTGTTCCCTGGGTCCTGCCGGCTATCATCGGTACGCTTGCGATTCGCCGGCAGCGCCGCAAGTACCTGGCGCCGCGGCCGACGGGTCGCGCGCCGGGCTCGACGCAAGCCGGGCCGACGCAGCCTTCGCCGCAGGGAGCAGGAGCATGAGCGCATCCGCCCGATTCCTCCGCAGCGTACCGGTACTACTCCTGCTCCTGTTCGCCGCGGCGCTCGCCGAGGCGAGCCTCGTCGCCGCGGAAGCCGCGCTCGAGCGCGGCGACCTGGCCCTGGCGGAAGAGCTGGTTGACGAGGCCATGGCGGCAACGCCGGACAGCGCCGTGCGCCTGCTCGAGGGCCGGATCCTGCTCGGGCGAGGAGAGTTCCGGGCAGCCTTCGAACAGCTCGACGCCGTCGCCCGCGAGCGCACCGGCGACGCCGACGCGTGGCACTGGCTCGGCGTCGCCGCCGGCAACCTCGCGGCGAACGCGAGCCTGTTCAGGGCCTCCCGCTATGCCCGCGCGTGTCGCGAGGCCTTGGGCCGGGCAATCGAGATCGACCCCGCACACGTCGCCGCGCACCGCGGGCTGATC
>CALALV010000048.1 GCA_937925605.1 uncultured Woeseia sp. | reverse complement strand
CAGTCCGCCCGCAGCCGCGGGCCTGCTACCGTGAATCGGATTGACTACCATGACTATCGAACAGAAGTACGATGCCGGCCGCCTGGCCGGCCTGCTGGCGCTGTGCGCCGCGCTGCCCGCTGTCGCCGCCGAGGAAGAGCGTGACAGCCATCACCAGGTCGACGAGATCGTCGTGACGGCGACGCCGCTGTCGCGCACCGTTGAACAACTCGCACAACCCACGGCCGTGCTCGGCGGCGACGACCTGACCCGCAAACAGGCCGCCGGGATAGGCGAGGTCGTTTCCCGCGAACTCGGGGTGAGTTCCACCTACTTCGGTCCGGTCGCGTCCCGGCCGGTCATCCGCGGCCAGTCGGGCGAGCGCGTCCGCGTGCTGAACAACGGGCTCGACTCGCTCGATGCCTCCGCGCTGAGCGAGGACCACCAGTCCGGGCTCGACAGCATTCTCGCGCAGCGGATCGAGATCATCCGCGGGCCGGCTACGCTCCTGTACGGCAGCGGCGCCGCCGGCGGGCTGGTCAACGTGGTCGACAACCGCATCGCCGAGCGGCCGCTCGACGCGGCGTACGCCGGCAGCGTCGCGGCGAACGCGAACTCGGCCATCGACAGTTTCGCCGGTGCGGGCCGCTTCGCGATCGCCACGGACTCCTGGGTGTGGCAAGTCGACGGCTTCCGCCGCAGCACCGACAACGTGGAGATCCCGGGGCTGGCCGAGTCGGCAATACTGCGTGCGTCCGAGGGCGAGGAACACGAAGAGGGCGAGGAACACGAGGAGGGCGAGGAACACGAAGAGGCATTCGGCCTGGTCGAGAACTCCGACAGCGAGACCGACGGCGCGGCGATCGGCGGCTCGTGGATCAACTCGCGCGGCTTTGCGGGCTTTTCGCTCAGCACGTTCAACAGCAGTTACGGCGTCCCCGGTGGCCACGGCCACGAGCACGAGGAAGAGGCCATCACGCCCGGACCGGCAGAGGAGGAGGAAGAGACGGTGCGCATCGACCTCGAACAGGTCCGGCTCGATCTGCGCGGCGACGTCGCGCTCGACGGGCCGCTGCGCATGTTCAAGTGGCGCGCGGCACACAACGACTACGAGCACGTCGAACTCGAGGGCGAGGAAATCGGCACGTTGTACGAGACGACCGGCATCGACCTGCGACTCGAACTGCACCACGCGACGACCGATCTGCTCGAGGGCGCGGTCGGGCTGCAGCACGAGCGTATCGACTTCAACGCGGCGGGCGAGGAGGCCTTCGTGCCGCCGTCCGAGACGCGGCGCACCAGCCTGTTCGCATTCGAGGAGCTGGCACTGAGCGACGCCTTCGTGCTGCAGGGCAGCTTTCGTGCCGAGCGCCAGAGCATCGACACGCCGGTCTCCGCCGCGGGCTATTCCGACACGGCATTCGGCGCGTCCATCGGCGCGGTCTGGTCGCTGCCGGCCGAGATGGACCTGTCGCTGAACCTGTCGCTGACGGAGCGTCACCCGAACTCGACCGAGCTGTACGCCGACGGTGCGCACATCGCCGTGCAGCGCTTCGAGCGCGGCAGCGTCACGCTTGGCGACGGCATTCTGGACAAGGAGCTGTCCACGAACGTCGACGTCACGCTGCGCGGTGCCGCCGGCCGCGCGGAATGGACCGCGACGGCGTTCCTGAACAAGGTCGACGACTACATCCTGCTAGCGCCGACCGCGGCCGAGGAAGACGAACTGCAAGTCTTCGAATACCGCCAGCGCGACGTCGACCTGTACGGGATCGAGGCCGAGGCGCGGGTCGAGCTGCTCGACCTGCCAGCCGGCCACTTGCACGGCCGCGTGTTCGGCGACTTCGTGCACGCCGAGGAGCGCGACAGCGGCGCCTACCTGGCGCGCATGCCGCCGCTGCGCCTCGGCGCCGGGCTGCATTTCACCCGCGGGCCGCTCGAGACCGGCGTGCAGCTCACCTGGCACGACGACCAGGACCAGGTCGCGGCCAGTGAGCTGCGCACCGAGGGCTACACGCTGCTGTCGGCGGAAGTCTCCTGGCTGCTCGAAGCGCAGGACCTGTTCCTGTACCTGCGCGGCAGCAACCTGACGGACGAGGACGCGCGCCAGCACACGTCGCCGCTCAAGGACACGGTGCCGCTGCCGGGGAGGGCAGTGCAGGCCGGCCTGCGCTGGGATTTCTAGCGCGGGGGCAGCGTCTCGAAGCGCGCCGTGAAGCCGCTGCGCCGCCAGGCGAAGTAGCCGAGCACGAACCAGGCCTGCATCAGCATGACGACGAGCCACTCGATGACGTTCTCGGCGGCGTCGGCGTCGGCGAGCACGGCTTTCAGCACGAGGTTCAGGGCACCGAGCAGGAACGGCACGAGCGCGAGCAGGAACTGCAGGGCGACGATGCGCTGCAGGCCTGCGTCGCCGCTCGTGACCGCGCTCGACCGCGCACGCCAGCTCACTGCCAGCTGCGCGACGATCGTAAACAGGAAAAAGCCGTAGATGCCGAAGCGTCGCATGAACTCGTAGAAGGGCTGTTGCGTGCCGAGGAAGGTTACGTACAGGGTCAGTGCGATCGCGCCCGCGCCGCCGATGACCGCGACGTGCGCCGTACCGGTGGGACGTCGACCGGCCGCTTCGTCGAGCGCGCGCAGCCACGCGGTTGCGCACAGCCAGTAGACGAGGAGCAGCATCGCCTCCGACAGCATGGCTGGCTTGAACACGAAGCTCGCGGGTTCGTAGCGGCCGGTGGCGCTGATCGAGGTGCAGCCGTCGAGGTAGGGCAGGCAGCGAGGCACGCGCTCGGCCGCGATCGCGATGGCGTAGGACGCGTGGATGGCGAATACCGGCAGCAGGCCGGTCACGAGTGGCAGCAGGCGTAGCAGCATGATGCGGTGCGTTGTACAGACCGGGCCGTTTTTACCGATTTGGGCGTTCGATTGCTAGAATCCGGCAGGCACAGGCACAACAGGCTGCCGACAATCGGGGGGAACGTGCAATGGATATCCTGTCTCTGTGGCTGCCGATCGTGGCATCGGCGGCCATCGTCTGGATCGGCAGCGCCATCGTCTGGATGGTCATGCCGTGGCACAAGAGCGATTTCAGGAAGATCGACAACGAGGAAGGCGCGCGCGCCGCGCTGAAAGGCCTCTCGCCGGGTTTCTACATGCTCCCGTACTGCATGGACCCGCGGGAAATGGAAAAACCCGAGGTGCGGCAGAAGTACGAGGAGGGTCCGCTCGCCTACGTCACTGTGGCGCCGACCGGCGTGCCGAAGATGGGCGGCAAGCTCGTCCTGTCGTTCGTCTACAACCTCGTCGTCGGCATCCTGTGCGCCTACATGGTGTCGCGCACCGTCAGCAACCCCGGTGACTACCTGGCCGTGTTCCGCATCGCCGGTACGGTCGCGTTCGTCGCCTATGGTTTCGCCTACATCCAGGACAGCATCTGGTTCGAACGTCCGTGGTCGATCACCGCGAAGAATTTCCTCGACGCGCTGATCTACGGACTGCTGACCGGCGGCACCTTCGGCTGGCTGGTCGCGGCCTGATACGCCGCCGAGACCCGAAAAGAAAGGGGGCCCCGCGGGGCCCCCTGTCGTTCAGCCGGCCTTGCGGCCATCGCTGAGCGTCAGGCCGCGACCTTGATGCGCCGCGGCTGGGCCTTGGCCTGCTTCGGAATGGTGATTTCGAGCACGCCGTGCCGATCGCTCGCCTTGACCCGGTCGGCATCTACCGTGTCCGGCAGGATGAAGCGCCGGTAGAAGCGCCCGTACGCGCGCTCGCTGCGCCGGCGCACCATGCTCTCCTCGTTCTCGCGCTTCACGTAGTGGCGCTCGCCCGAGATCGTCAGCACGCCGTTGTCGAGCGTGATCTCGACTTCCTTCGGATCGATACCGGGCACGTCGACGTGCAGCTGGAAGCTGTCGTCGAACTCGTTGATGTCGACGGACGGCACCCAGTCGGCCATCGCGCCGCTGCTCTCGTTGTTCGACCAGCTGCTGAAGAGGCGGTTGATTTCTTCCTGCAGCTGATCCATGCCCCTCCAGGGCTCGTAACGTACCAGTGACATGGCTAACTACCTCCTTGAAACGTGGTTCTGCGCAGGTTCCCCCGCGCCCGGGATCCTTGATAAGTGCCGCCGGCCATTTTTCAAGGGGTCCCGGCGCGCAGCCTGACCCCGGTCAGTGTCGCGGCCGCGGCCGCGAACCCGGCGAGTTCGGCGCGCAGCCAGTCGCGAAAGGTCGCCAGCCGCGGGTTCGCGGCGTCGGCGGGGCGGCTGACCAGGAACCAGCTGAACTCGGTGCTGCGCCAGGGCATCAGCGCCACGAGTTCGCCACGCGCCACGTCGTCCGCGACCAGCGACAGGCGGCCGACGCACAGGCCGCCGCCTGCGAGGCACAGCCGTGCGGCGCTGCCGCTGTCCGACAGTCGCAGGTAGCGCAGCGCGCGGGCATCGTCGATACCGGCTTCGCGCAGCCACGGCCCCCAGCCGTTCCAGGGTTCGCCAGGCAGCAGGCGGGAATCCTCGAGCAGCGGCTGCGCGCGGAGCAGCGCGACCGGGTCGAACGAGCTGCCGACGACGCTGCGCAATCCGAGCGGCGCGACCGCATCGCCACAGAGCCGCTCGCAGTCCAGCCCGGCGTAATCGCCCGAGCCGAAGCGGAGGCCGAGGTCGGCATGGCCGGCCCGCAGGTCGCGAAGCGAGCTGTCGCCGTCGAGGGTCAGTGCGAGACCGGGAAAGCGCTTCGTGAATTCCGGCAGGCGCCCGATCAGCCAGCGATCGAGAAACGAGTGTGGCATGGACACGCAGAGCGGGCCGTCGACGCCGGGCGTGCCGATGCCGGCGGTCGCGCGTTCGATCTGGCGCAGCGCGTCGGCGACCTCGTCGTGGTAACGGCGCCCGGCCGCCGTCAGTTCGACGGCGCGCGGCCGCCGCCGGAACAGCTCGGTCGCGAGCGCCTGCTCGAGATGCCGGATCCGGTGACTCACCGCGGCGGGCGTCACGTGCAGTTCGCCGGCCGCGCGCGCGAAGCTGCCGTGCCGCGCCGCGGCGTCGAAGGCGCGCAGGTCGTCGAGCGGCGGCAGCGTCGATGCCATGCTTTAGCCTAAACAATACTTAGCCTAAGGGCGAAAAATAGCCGTTTGACGCAAACATGGCTAGTGCAAACAATACGGCCCAGTACCCCTTCCGGAGACCTGCGATGAGCAACGAGACCCTGCATCGGCTGTCCGCTTTCGCGGAGCAGGCCGGCGGCGGCAATCCCGCCGGCGTCTGGGTCGGCGACACGCTGCCCGATGCCGCGACGATGCGCCGCATTGCCGCCGAGGTCGGCTATTCCGAAACCGCGTTCGTCGCGCCGGCGCGAGGCCGCGAGCGGACCATTCGCTATTTCAGCCCTGCAGCGGAAGTGAGTTTCTGCGGTCACGCGACGATCGCGACAGGGATCGTGCTCGGCGAGGCCGAGGGGGCCGGCCGCTATCGCCTGCTAACGGCCGTCGGCGAGGTGTCGGTGGCCGTCACAGAGGAGGGCGGGCGCCTGCGTGCCGCGCTGACCTCGGTGCTGCCGCGCTTCGAGCGACCGTCCGCCGAGCTGCTGGCCGGCGCGCTCGAATTGATCGGC
>CALALV010000047.1 GCA_937925605.1 uncultured Woeseia sp. | reverse complement strand
ACGCGATGCTGACGAATTTCCACCTGCCGCGCTCGTCGCTGCTCATGCTGGTCGCGGCTTTCGCCGGCCGCGAGCGCATGCTGGCGGCCTACCGGCACGCCGTGCTTAAGCGCTACCGCTTCTTCAGCTATGGTGACGCGATGCTGATCCAGTCGAAGGCGGGCGCCTGATGCGTTTCGACATCGAGGCGCGCGACGGCCGGGCGCGCAGCGGGCAGCTGCGTTTCCGGCGCGGCGACGTGCGCACGCCCGCGTTCATGCCGGTGGGAACCTACGGCAGCGTCAAGAGCGTGACGCCCGAGGAAGTGCGCGAGAGCGGTGCCGACATCCTGCTCGGCAACACGTTTCACCTGATGCTGCGACCGGGAGCAGAGATCGTCGCGAAGCACGGGGGGCTGCACGAGTTCATACACTGGGACCGGCCGATCCTGACCGACTCCGGCGGCTTCCAGGTGTTCTCGCTCGCGAAGATGCGCAAGCTCAGCGAGGACGGCGTGCACTTCCGCTCGCCGGTCAACGGCGACGAGGTGTTCCTCGGCCCCGAGCGCTCGATGGAGGTGCAGCACGCGCTGAACTCGGACGTGACGATGATTTTCGACGAGTGCACGCCGTACCCCGCGAGCCATGCCGAGGCGGCGCGTTCGATGCAGCTGTCGCTGCGCTGGGCCGCGCGCAGCCGGGCGCGCTTCGACGAGCTGCGCGCCGCGGCACCGGAACGCGGCGAGGCGCTGTTCGGAATCGTCCAGGGCGGGATCCACGACGACCTGCGCGGCGAGTCGCTCGAGGCGCTCGAGGCGATCGGTTTCGACGGCTACGCGGTCGGCGGGCTTGCGGTCGGCGAGCCGGAGGACGAGCGCATCGCTGTCATCGACGCGCTCGTGCCGCGCATGCCCGCGGAGCGGCCGCGTTACCTGATGGGCGTCGGCACGCCGCTCGACATCGCCGAGGCGGTCGTCCGCGGTATCGACATGTTCGACTGCGTCATCCCGACCCGGCACGCGCGCAACGGGCACCTGTTCACGTCGGCCGGGGTCATCAACATCCGCAATGCGCGGCACGCCGACGACCTCGGTCCGGTCGACCCGGACTGCGAGTGCTATACCTGCACGCACTACAGCCGCGCCTACCTGCGCCACCTCGAAAAATGCGGCGAGATGCTCGGCCCGCGCCTCGGCACGCTGCACAACCTGCACTATTACCAGCAGCTGATGCGGCGCCTGCGGCGGGCGATCCGCGCCGGCACGCTGGCCGGGGCGGTCGCGGAGATCCGCGAGCGCTTTGCTCGTCCCGCGTCGGCCACTTGAAACCGGCGGGCGCTGTCCCAACCTCCCGGGGGGTATGCCATAATGGCGCCCACCTCGGCCCCGCGACCGCGCAAATACCAATCCAAGGTACTGAATAATAATGGATTTCTTTATATCTAACGCCTGGGCGCAGAACGCGCCGCAGGCCGATCCGTTCGGCTTCCTGCTGCCGATGATCATCATCTTCGGCGCTTTCTACTTCCTGCTGATCCGGCCGCAGCAGAAGCGCCAGAAGGCCCACGCCGAGCTCGTCTCGGGACTGCAGACCGGTGACGAAGTCGTGACGGCCGGCGGCATCCTCGGCAAGGTCACCGCCGTCAGCGACCACTACGCGACGCTCAGGATTGCCAACGACGTCGAGATCAAGGTGCAGAAATCGACCGTGTCCGCCGTCGTGCCGAAGGGCACCATCGACGCCGCCTGAGGCGGCCCCAATGAACCGCTATCCCACCTGGCTCAACCTGCTGCTGCTCGCAGTGCTGCTGCTCGGCAGCCTGTTCGCGCTGCCCAACCTGTACGGCAGCGTGCCGGCGCTGCAGCTTGCGACCCAGGACGGCCAGCCCTTCGCCGAGTCGCGGCTGGAGGAGGTCGTGCGCCTGCTCGAACGCGACGAGCTGGCGCCGCGGGCCGCCTACGTCGAGGACGGCCGCGCCGTGCTGCGCTACGAGACGGTCCGCAACCAGCAGGCGGCCAGCGAGGCGCTGCGCGACCGGCTGGCCGGCGAGGCCAGCGTCGCGCTGACGCTCGCACCGGCGCTGCCGGCCTGGCTGCGCGCCACCGGCCTGCGGCCGATGAGCCTCGGCCTCGACCTGCGCGGCGGCGTCTACTTCCTGCTCGAGGTGGACATGAACGCCGCGTTGCAGACGCGCCTGGCCGCCTACGAGCAGTCGATCGCCGACGTACTGCGCAACGCCGGCCTGCGCAACCGCGTCGAACTCGACGGCCAGGTCATTACCGCGCGCGTCAGCAGCGCCGCGGAAGTCGAGCAGGCGCGCGAACTGGTTCGCGACCTGGACCCCGACCTGCTGATTCTCGACGGTAGCGACGACAGCACGCTGCGCGTGCGCATGAGCGATCAGCAGATCCGCGCCCGCCAGGACTTCGCGATCGAGCAGAACATGACGACGCTCAGGAATCGCGTCGACCAGCTCGGCGTCGCCGAGCCGCTGGTGCAGCGGCAGGGCGTCGACCGCATCGTCGTGCAGCTGCCCGGCGTGCAGGACCCGAACCGCCTCGACGACATCCTGACCGCGACCGCGACGCTGGAATTCCGCCTGGTCGATACCTCGGGCGACGAGCCCGGCTCGCGGCGCTACCCCGGGCGAGGGACGGAGGAAGCGCAGATCCTGAAGCGCGAGGTGATCGCTTCGGGCGACCAGATCATCGACGCCGAGAGCGGTTTCAGCGAGGGCAGCCCGGCCGTGTTCATCACGCTCGACGCCTCGGGCGGCGAGCGCATGCTGGACACGACCCGCGCGAACCTGAACAAGCCGATGTCGACCGTGTTCATCGAAACCCGCCGCGAGGCGCGCGAGCGCGACGGCGAAACCGTCTACCGCACCGTGCGCACCGAGGAGATCATCAACACGGCGACGATCCGCGGCATCTTCAAGAACCGCTTCCAGATCACCGGGCTGACGCCGGTCGAGGCGCGCGACCTCGCGCTCTTGCTGCGCGCCGGCGCGCTGGCCGCGCCGGTCTACAAGGTCGAGGAGCGTACGATCGGGCCGAGCCTCGGCCAGGACAACATCGACCGCGGCTTCCGCGCCGTGCAGATCGGTTTCTTCGCGGTCGTCATCTTCATGGTGATCTACTACCGCGGCTTCGGGCTCGTTGCCAACGTCGCGCTGTTCACGAACCTGATCTTCATCGTCGCGCTGCTGTCGTTGCTGCAGGCCTCGCTGACACTGCCGGGCATCGCCGGCATCGTGCTCACGGTCGGCATGGCCGTCGACGCGAACGTGCTGATCTTCGAGCGAATACGCGAGGAACTGGACGCCGGCAACACGGCCCAGAATGCGATCCACTCGGGTTACGACAAGGCCTTCTCGTCGATCGCGGACGCCAACATCACGACGCTTATCGCCGCGATCGTGCTGTTCGCGTTCGGCACCGGCCCGATCAAGGGCTTCGCGGTGACGCTGTCGCTCGGCGTGGCCACCTCGATGTTCACAGCCATCGTCGGCACCCGCGCGATCGTCAACCTCGTCTTCGGCGGGCGCAAGCTCGCCACGCTGCCGGTGTAAGCATGCGCCTGATCAAGACCAAGACCAGCATCGACTTCCTCAGCGCGTCGCGCCGCCGGATCGCGATCGCGATCTCGCTCGTGATGATCGCGGTGTCGATCGGCTCAATCGCGACCCGTGGTCTCGATTTCGGCATCGATTTCACGGGCGGCGTGCTGCTCGAGGTCGGCTACCCGCAGCCGGCGGACATCGACGGAATTCGCACCGTGCTCGCCGCGGCCGGCCACGAGGACGCGCAGGTGCAGATTTTCGGTGCGCGCACCGACGTCATGGTGCGCCTGCCGCCGCAGGCAGAGGGCAATCCCAACGCGATCCGCGACGAGCTGTACAACCTGCTCGCGGCGGACGATTCACGCGTAGAGCTGCGCCGGGTCGAGTTCGTCGGGCCGCAGGTCGGCCAGGAGCTGACCGAGCAGGGCGGGCTCGCGATGATCTTCGCGCTGCTCATGATCTTCGCCTACGTGATGTTCCGCTTCCAGTGGAAGTTCGCGGCCGGCGCGGTGGCGGCGCTGGTCCACGACGTCATCATCACGATCGGCTTCTTTTCGCTGTTCCATTTGCCGTTCGACCTGTCGGTGGTCGCGGCGGTGCTGGCGGTGATCGGCTACTCGCTGAACGACACGGTCGTCGTGTTCGACCGCATTCGCGAGAATTTCATCAAGCTGCGCGGCGTCGGCGCCGAGGAATCGATCAACATCTCGATTAACGAGACGCTCGCGCGCACGTTGATCACCGGAATCACGACGCTGCTGGTGCTGACCGCGCTGCTGTTGCTCGGCGGCGAATCCGTGGGGCCGTTCTCGATCGCCCTGATCGTCGGCATCCTCGTCGGTACCTACTCGTCCATCTACACCGCGAGCGCCACGGCGCTGATCCTGGATGTCAGCGCGCAGGACCTGCTGCCGCCGACGGAAGACCCCGAACTCGCCGACGACCTGCCCTGAGCCGGCCCCTCCGCCTCAGCCGGCGTCGGCCGTGTCCCGGAACATCGCCCGGATTTCCGGCGCGAACAGCTGCGCGAGCTGGCCGTAGATCTTCGGCGAGGCTGCCAGCACGTGGCCGTTCGCGATGAAGTCCTCGCTGCCGTCCAGGCCGGAAACGATGCCGCCGGCCTCGCGGATCAGCAGCGTCCCGGCGGCCAGGTCCCAGGGCATCAGCCCGGTTTCCCAGAAGCCGTCGTAACGGCCGGCCGCGACGTAGCAGAGGTCCAGCGCGGCCGAGCCCGGCCGGCGCACGCCGGCGCTGTGCTCCAGGCTCTTGCGGAACATCGCGAGGTAGGGCTCCAGCGCCAGGTTGGAATCGCGGTACGGGAAGCCCGTGCCCAGCAGCGCGCGCTCGAGCGAACGGGTCTGGCTGACGCGGATGCGGCGGCCGTCGAGCTGGGCGCCGGCGCCTTTCGACGCGGTGAACAGTTCCTGGCGCAGCGGGTCGTAGACGGCTGCGTGCTCGATCCGGCCGCGTACCTGCACCGCGATCGACACGCAAAAGACCGGGAAGCCGTGCAGGAAATTGGTCGTGCCGTCCAGCGGGTCGATGATCCAGACGTGATCGGACTCGCCGATCTGGCCGCTTTCCTCGGCGAGGATCGCGTGCTCGGGGTAGTGCTTGTGGATCGCTCCGATGACTGCGCGCTCGGCGGCGTGGTCGGCCTCGCTGACAAAATCGTTGCGGCCTTTCTGCTCGATCTTCAGCGTATCGAGTTTTTTCAGGTGGCGGAGCAGCGTGTCTCCGCCGCGTCGTGCCGCCATCGTGGCAACATTGAGCAGTGCGTGCATGTCGGATTCCGTCGGCGCTGGCAAAGAACGGGCCCGGCGGAGGGCCGGGCGAGGCGCGCTAGAATATCAGACCGTGCCGGCGGACAGGCGGGTAATTCCAGCCGGCGGGCAATCGGAGCGAAAACGTGAACGAGGTTCGCATCGTCCTGGTGGGCACGACCCACCCGGGCAACATCGGCGCCTGTGCCCGGGCGATGAAGAACATGGGCCTGCACGACCTCACGCTCGTGGCGCCGCGCAGCTTCCCGGACGAGGAGGCCACCGCGCGCGCGTCCGGCGCGACCGACGTGCTCGAGGCGGCAAAGGTCGTCGGGACGCTCGACGAGGCGATCGCCGACTGCGTCTGGGTCGCGGGCGCGAGCGCGCGCTCGCGCACGATCGGCTGGCCGACGCTCCTGCCGCGCGACTGTGCGGCCGAGCTGGGCCGCCAGCGCCAGACCGGGCCGGTCGCGGTCGTGTTCGGGCCCGAAAAGTCGGGCCTGACCAACGAGCACCTCGACCGCTGCCACGCGCTGCTGACGATCCCGACCAACCCTGATTTCAGCTCGCTGAACCTCGCGATGGCGGTGCAGGTGCTGACCTACGAGCTGCGCGTCGCGACCCTCGAGGGCTCGCCGCCGTCGTTCACGCCGGAGGCCCCGCTCGCGACCGGCGAAGAGCTCGAGCACTTCTACACCCACCTGGAGGCAGTGCTCAGGAGCGCCCGCTTCCTGGACCCGGACAACCCGCGGCACTTGATGCGCCGCCTGCGCCGGCTGTTCGTGCGCGCGGCGCCGGACCGGAACGAGATCAACATCCTGCGCGGCATGCTGGCCGCGCTCGACCCGGACGGGCGGGAGCGCGGGCGGTGAGCGCAGACGCGGTCTACCTCGACTACGCGGCGACGACGCCGCCGGCCCCCGAAGTCGTCGCGGCGATGAACGCGGTGCTGCGCGATCCGCTGGCGTTCGCCAACCCGGCGTCGATCCACGCGGCCGGCCGGGCGGCCGCCGCCGTCGAGGCACGCGCGCGGGCCTCGCTGGCGCGACTGCTCGGCGCCGACCCGGCGCGGCTGGTCTGGACCTCGGGCGCGACCGAGGCCGACAACCAGGCGATCATCGGCGGCGCGCGCTTCCGCGCGCACCGCGGCCGGCACCTGGTCACGCTCAGGACCGAGCACAAGGCGGTCGTCGATGCGTTCGGCGCGCTCGAGCGCGAGGGCTTCGAGGTCAGCTGGCTCACGCCGCGCGGCGACGGCCGGCTGGCCGCGGCCGAGCTCGAAGCCGCGCTGCGGCCGGACACCCAGCTCGTGTCCGTCATGCATGTGAACAACGAGACCGGGGTCGTGCAGGACATTGCGGCGCTCGGCGCCCTGTGCCGCGAGCGCGACATCCTGTTCCACTGCGACGCCGCGCAGTCGGCCGGCAAGCTGCCGCTCGATCTCGCGAGCCTGCCGGTCGACCTGCTGTCGGTCTCGGCGCACAAGCTCTACGGCCCCGCCGGTATCGGTGCGCTGTACCTGGCCGCGCGCGACGGCTGCGGCGTCGAGCCCTTGCTGCACGGCGGCGGGCAGCAGCGGCGGCTGCGGCCCGGGACGCTGCCGGTGGCCCTGATCGCCGGTTTCGGGGCGGCCGCCGAGCTGGCGGCGGGCCGCGTGGAAGCCGACCTTGCGCACGTCCACGCGCTGCGCCGACGTTTCGTGGACGGCATCGCGGCGCTGCCCGGCCTGCGCATCAACGAGAGCCGCGAGGCGCAGTATCCCGGCATCCTTAACGTCAGCGCGGCCGGGGTCGAGGGCGAGAGCCTGCTGCTGGCCCTCGAACCGCTGTGCGTCGCCAGCGGGTCGGCCTGCAACTCGCTGTCCGGCGAGCCGTCCTACGTGCTGCGGGCGCTCGGGCTCGACGACGCGCTGGCGCAGGCCTCGATCCGGCTGAGCTTCGGCCGCGGCACACGCGCCGCGGACATTGATTTCGCGCTTGCCACCTACATCTCTGCGGTCAGGCAGCTGCGGCGCATCGCCCCGGAGGCGGCGGCGTGAACACGGCTCCCGCGTACAGCGAGCGCGTGCGGGCGCTGTTCGCGCGGCCGGCACACGCCGGCGACGCCGCGGGCCCGCGGGTCGACCTGGCGCGCGGCGACAGCCGCATCGTCCTGAGCGCGGAGCTCGCGGACGGGCGGCTGGCCCGGCTCGCCTTCCGCGCGTTTGGCTGCCCGCACCTGATCGCGGCGGCCGAGGCGGCGTGCGCGGCCTGCGAGGGCCGCGGGACCGACGCGCTGGCGGCCTGGGAGGCCCGCGCGGCGATCGCGGAACTCGCGGTGCCGCTTGAAAAAACCGGCCGGATCCTGTCACTTGAGGACGCGATCCGGGCGCTACACGAGAAACTCACCGCATCCGTACCGGGACGCAACTGAGGAACCATGGCACTGTCACTGACCGAATCCGCCGCCGACCGCGTGAAACGCTACCTCGATGCCCGGGGCAGCGGCATCGGCCTGCGCGTCGGCGTCAAGAAAACCGGCTGCAACGGTTTCGCCTACGTCGTCAACTACGCCGACGAGGCGGCCGCCACCGACGCCGTGTTCGAGGACCGCGGCGTCAAGCTGATCGTCGACGAGCAGAGCCTCGCGCTGATCGACGGCACCGAGATCGACTTCGTCAAGGAGGGCCTGAACGAGGCTTTCCGCTTCCACAACCCGAATGTCAGCGGCGAGTGCGGCTGCGGCGAGAGTTTCAGCGTCTGAGCCTGCCCGGGCGCGTTGCCTGCACCCGGTAATCCGATTAAAATTGAGGGCTTATGTCCGCGCCCGGCAGATGCCGGCGCGCGTGCAGCACGAGCCCGGATATTCCGTCCGACACCCCCAGACCACTATCGTCAAGGAATCACCATGCCAGTTGAGCAGACGCTCTCCATCATCAAGCCCGACGGTGTACAGAAGAACCTGATCGGCGAAATCTATTCACGCTTCGAGAAAGCCGGCCTCAGGATCGTCGCGGCGAAGATGCTGCACCTGGACCAGGCGCAGGCCGAGGGCTTCTACGCCGTGCACCGCGAGCGGCCGTTCTTCAGGGACCTGGTCAGCTACATGACGTCCGGTCCGGTGATGGTGCAGGTGCTCGAGGGCGACGCCGCGATCGCGAAAAACCGCGAGATCATGGGCGCGACCAACCCGGCCGATGCCGACGACGGCACGATTCGCGCGGATTTCGCGGCCAGCATCGAGGAGAACGTCGTGCACGGTTCGGACGGTCCGGATACCGCGGCGGACGAGATCCGTTTCTTCTTCGGCGACGACGGCCTCTGCCCGCGCACGCGCTGAGGCGACGCGCAGGAACGCCATGTCATCCACGTCCGCGAAACGGAACCTGCTCGGGCTGTCACTGCGCGGCCTCGAGGCGTTTCTCGCGGAACTCGGCGAGAAGCCCTACCGCGCGAAACAGCTGATGCAGTGGCTGCACCAGCGCGGGGTCACGGACTTCGATGCGATGACCGACCTGTCGAAAGCGCTGCGCGCGCGGCTCGCCGAGACGGCCGAGGTCGTCGTGCCCGAGGTCGGCGAGGAACAGCGCTCGGCCGACGGCACGATCAAGTGGCTGTACCGGTCCGGCGCCGGCCAGGCGGTCGAGTCGGTATTCATCCCGGAGCCGGCCCGCGGCACGCTGTGCATCTCGTCGCAGGTCGGCTGCGCGCTCGACTGCGCGTTCTGCGCGACCGGCGCGCAGGGCTTCAACCGCAACCTGACGACGGCGGAGATCGTCGGCCAGGTGCGCCACGCGAACACGGTGCTGCCGCCGCGCGCGAACGGCGAGCCGGCCGTCACCAACGTCGTGTTCATGGGCATGGGCGAGCCGCTCGCGAACTACCGCAACCTGCTGCCGGCGATCGAACTGCTGATCTCGGACTACGGCTTCGCGCTGTCGCGGCGCCGCGTCACGGTCAGCACCTCGGGCATCGTGCCGCACATCGAGCGACTCGGCGACGAATGCAACGTGTCCCTTGCGGTCTCGCTGCACGCGCCGAACGATGCGCTGCGCGACCGCCTCGTGCCGATCAACCGCATACACCCGATCGCCGAGCTGCTGGACGCCTGCTGGCGCTACGCGGACAAGCACTCGAAGCGCTTCATCACGTTCGAGTACGTGATGCTGCGCGACGTCAACGACCGCCCGGAGCACGCCGACGAGCTTGCCGACCTGCTGCTCGGCCACCCGGCGAAGCTGAACCTGATCCCGTTCAACCCGTTCCCGGGCACGTCGTTCGAACGATCCGGTCGCGCGACGATCGAAAGCTTCCAGGCCCGCCTGCGCGACCGTGGGCTGGTCGTGACGACCCGCAAGACGCGCGGCGACGACATCGACGCGGCCTGCGGCCAGCTGGCCGGCCGCGTGCACGACCGGACGCGCGTCCGCCTCGGAGACAGGAAACAAAGAGTGGTAAACGCATGAACAGGGTCCTCCGCATCGCCGCCGCGTCGATCGCGATCGCCTCGCTCGCAGGCTGCGTCTCGACGACGACCGGGAGCGTGCGTTCGGAGCCCGCCAGCAGCGAAGAGGCGGCCCAGCAGTACTACCAGCTCGGCGCGCGCTACTTCCGGAACGGCAGCTACGAGCTCGCCCGCGACCGCCTGAAGCGGGCAATCGAGCTGGATCCGCGACTCGCGATCGCGCAGTCGACGCTGGCGCTCACCTACGTTCGCCTCGGCAACCTGCGGCTCGCCGAGGAACACTACGAGCGCGCCGTGCGCATCGAGCCGACCAACGTCGACGTGCGCAACGCCTACGCCGTGTTCCTGTGCCAGCAGCGCCGCTTCGACGACGCGAATACGCAGTTCGAGCGCGCGCGCCGGGTCGACACGGCCGAGCGCCCGGAGATCATGCTGACCAATGCCGGCGTCTGCATGGCACAGAAGCCCGACTACGCGCTGGCCGAGAGTTACTTCCGCGAGGCGCTGGAAAACAAGGCCACCTACGGCGAGGCGCTGCTGCAAATGGCGCTCCTGAAACAGCGCCAGGGCGAGGAACTTGCGTCGCGCGCATTCCTGCAGCGCTACCTGTCGGCGAACCCGGCCAGCGCCGAGATCCTCTGGCTGGCGGTGCAGATCGAGCGCGCGATCGGCGACGAGCGGGCGGCCCGGCAGTACGGCGATCGCCTGCTGCGCGAGTTCCCGGAGTCCGCCGAGGCGCGGCGCGTGCTGGAGACCGGCTGAAGCGCCGGCAGACGATGAACGAGCAGAGCAACGACGCCGCGGACGAGCAGGCCGGCGGCCCGCTGGCCGGCGAGCGGCTGGCCGAGGCGCGCAGGCTCCGGCAGATTTCCCTGCCGGACATCGCCCGCGAACTGCACCTCGACGAGAACAAGGTGCAGGCGCTCGAGCAGAACCGCTTCGAGTCGCTCGGTGCGCCCGTGTTCGCGAAAGGCCACCTGCGCAAGTACGCCGAGATCGTCGGCGTGCCCATCGACGACGTGCTGGCCGACTACTACCGGCTGAACCGCGCCGCGGGCGCGCCGCCGGTCGTCGGGCGGCCGCGCCGCCGCGAGCGGGACATCAACCTGGGCCCGTGGCTGGTGGGCCTGCCGCCGGTCCTGGTCATCATCGCCGCCGCCTACTGGTGGTTCGGCCGCACGCCCGGGACGGAGGCGGAACCTGCCGAGCCGCGGGTCACCCGCAGCGCGCCGGCGGAGCCCGCGCGAGTCGAGCCCGACCCGCAGCCGGCAACGC
>CALALV010000046.1 GCA_937925605.1 uncultured Woeseia sp. | reverse complement strand
GCCTGCAGCCGTGCCGTGTCCCGCCGCGCGAGCTCGGCGCCGCCGGCGACCTCGGCGCCCTCGTCGACCGAGACCGCGGCCAGCGCGCCCGGCAACTCGAAACCGACGTCGCTCGTGCGTGCGGCCTCGACGCGGCCGACGAACTCGCGGCGCACCCGGAAGGACTCGGCCGGCACGGCCGGGGCCACCCGGACCAGCAGCGAGGCCCGCTCGTCGCCGTCCGCCGGCGCCCCGTCGGAGCTCTGGCAGCCGGCCAGCGTCGCGGCCACGCCGAGCACGGCCAACAGGCGGGATGGACGGAAAAAAACGGGCAGGATGTCGCGCATGGCGGGCTCCGGGAGCTTGTCTGGCGGGGATTTGGCTATATACTGGACCGACTAGTTTGCATTTTAGCGACAAATACGGAACTGTCCAGTATTAAAATGAAAGCGCTTGTAACCCGGCGGCCGGGAAGGCCCAAATCCCCGGAGAAAGCGGAGGCCATCCGGCAGGCGGCGGTCGGCCTGTTCATGGCCGACGGCATCGAGCGCACCTCGATGGACGCTATCGCGAACGCCGCGGGCGTCTCGAAACAGACGGTCTACTCGCACTTCAAGTCCAAGGACGACCTGTTCCGGGCCTGCGTGGCCGGCAAGGTCAAGATGTACGGCCTCGACGCCAGCCAGCTGCCCGCCGACGGCGACCTGGACGCCGCGCTGTTCCACGTCGGCTGCCACTACCTCGAACTGCTCTGCGATCCGAGCGTCATCTGCATGTTCCGGCTGATGGCGGCAGAGGCGAGCACGCACCCGAAGGTGGTCCGCAGCTTCCACGAATCCGGCCCCATCGCGACGGCGCACACCGTCTCCGGGCTGTTCGCGCGCCACTTCCGCGGCCGTGACGACGGCGAGTCCCTCGCCCGCCGCGCGACCTCGGAATTCCTGGCCCTCGTGCGCGGCGAATACTTTCTCGAACTCGTTCTGGGCGTCCGCGCCGATATCGAGGGCGACGAACGCGAGCGGCACGTGCGCCACTGCATCGAACAGGTGCGCAAGCTCTACGACCTGGTGTAAGCCGTGGCTGCCACGCCCGCCTGCGACTCCCGCTGACGCCCCGGCGCTGCCGGTCGCGGTTTTCGCGAAGCGACGACTGCGACACAATGGGGCGGTCGTGGCCGCGGGTAGCGCGGTATGGACCAGCAGGATCCGGACACCGGTTTCTTCCGCGAACTGACGCGGCGGCGCGTGTTCCGCTCGGCCGCGGCCTACGCCGTCGTCGCGTGGGTCGCGGTGCAGGCTGCATCGATCGTCTTCCCGGCATTCGATGCGCCGGACTGGGCGATGCGCGCACTGATCGTGCTCTGCATCGTCGGCTTCCCGCCGGCGATGCTCGCCGCGTGGTCGCTCGACGTTTCCGGCGAGGGCGTGAGCCGCACGCCCGAATCCGGCTACTCGCGCCGGCGCGGCGCCTTCGCGAAGTCCGTGATGGTCCTCGCCTCCTGCGCGATTGCCGGCGGCGTGCTGTGGTGGGCCTGGGACGACTACATCGTCCGTGACGTCGAGCGTCCGTCCGCGGCCGTTCCGGACCGCGAGCTCGTCGTCGCCGTGCAGCCGGCACGGCAGATTGCCGGCGCTGGCAGCATCGCCTGGCTCGGCGACGGCGTCGCCAACCTGCTGCGCAGCGAGCTCGCCGAGTCGCGCCACGTCATCGTCATCTCGCAGGCCCGCTGGCAGGCGCTGACGGAGGCGGTCGCGGACGAGCAGGAGCTGCTGACCCGAGCACGCCGCATCGGCGTGGATTACCTCGTCGGCGGCGAGCTGTTCCAGACGCCGGGCAACATCGTGCTGACCACTGCGCTGGTCGACGTAAAGGCCGGCGTCGAGCTCAGCGTGCCGCGAACCACGGGCGCCGATGCGGCCGCGATCATAGGCGGCGTGCCGGCGATCGCGACCGCGATCAAGCAGGCACTGAACATTCCGCACCAGGAACGCGTCGGCCTGTTCGAGGCCGACTTCGCGATCGCGCACGTCGATGCGTACGAGGCCTACATTGCCGGCCTCGCCTACTTCGTCGACTTCGACTACGAAGCTGCCGAGCAGGCACTGCGTGCCGCGCTCGACATCGCGCCCGACTACCACGTCGCGCGCTTCCGGCTGGCCCAGGTCTACGAGGCGACCGGCCGTTCCGAGCTCGCCCACGCGACCCTGCGCGACATCCCGGACGACGGCCTGTCCGAGCGCCTGCGGCTGTACGTCGAAGGCGCGAAGGCATACTTCATTGCCGAGCGCGATCCGGCACGGGCGATCGAGATCTACGCGCAGCTCGTCGCGCTGTATCCCTACGAAACGGAGGCGGGCCAGCTGCTGGCGGAGGCCTACTGGCTCGATTTCCAGGACGACAAGGCGATAGGCGAGTTCCGGCGGCTCGCGGAAATCCATCCCTACGACCCGGTGTCGTGGATGGCGCTCGGCGAACGCCTGCTCGACGTCGGCCGTCTGGACGAGGCCGGGCCGGCGCTGCAGCGCTACGCAGAGATGCAGCCCGGCGACGCCTACGCGCACGCCCTGCTCGGCAACCTCGCGGCGCTGCAGAGCGAGCACGCGGCGGCGATCGCGCATCACGAACGGGCGCTGGAGCTCAAACCGGGCTTCCCTGTCGCCCGGCTCGGCCTGGCCCGCAGCCGCTACCTGTCAGGCGACGTCGACGCCGCGCTGGCGCTGTGGCAGGCACTCGTCGACGACGAAACGGCCGCGCCGGGCTTTCGCATCGACGCGGCTTTCGACCTGTCCGGCGTGCTGCGCGGCCGCGGCCGTTTCGCCGATTCGCTGGCGCCGACCGAGCGCCTGATGCCGCAGCTGCGCGAGGAAAACCTGCGGGTCGCCATGGCGCTGTCCGAGCGCGCCGCCACGCTTGCCGAACTCGGCCGCGCGGACGAGGCCGCGGCGCTCTTCAGCGAGGCGCTGGCGGCGGCGCCCGAGCCGGCCACGCGCTATCGCTTCGCTCGCGGACTGTTCGCGCTGGCCCGGAATGACGACGCCGCGCTCGCCGCCGACATAGCCGCGCTGCGCGCGGCACAGGACCCCGGGGACGCGGTCCGCAGTGAACAGAAAGCCGCCGACTATCTGGAGGGCCAGCGCGCGCTGGCAGACGGAGACGCGGCAAAGGCGGAAGCGCTGATCCGGCGCGCGATCGACGCGCCGGGCTATCAGTACGGGATCTACCGCCTGGGCCTGGCGCACAGCCTGCATGCCGCCGGCAAGCTGCAGGACGCAGCCGAAACGGCGGCCCGGGCGGCAAGCGAACGCGACCCGGGCGACCTGCGGCTGGACCTCGAACTCGACCGGGCACGGGCGCTGCTGCTGCACGCCGAGCTGCAGGCAGAACTCGGGCGGACCCGCCAGGCCCGTGAAGCGGCCGTCACTTTTCTCGAGCGCTGGAGCGACGCGCAGCCGGCCCGCGAGGAGCGCCTGCGCGCGGACCGGGTACTCGCCGAGTCCTGAACGCGCGATACGACGAGCGCTATTCGTCGGACCCGGTGAACGTTCCGGGCAGAGGTCGAGGCCGAAGTCCGCCTAGCGCGGCACCCTGCGCGACCGCGAGGAACCCGACTTCCCGGAGCACTTGAACGGCTCGCCGCTCGCGCCGTCGCCATCGAGGTCGAGGAACAGCACGCTGCGCGGCAGGCACTTGATATCGGGGCTGTCGGTCAGCAGGTTGTCGTGGCTGAGGGTCAGCGTGACAACGATCTCGTTCGACGCGAGCTCGTAGCCGGCCAGTACGACATCGTGCGCGGTGAAATAACCGTCGCCGTCGAGATCGTGGATGAAATCCGGCGCCTCGCGCGCGACGACGACCGCGCGCAGCGTCACGTCGACCGGGTAGTACGTCGACAGCAGCTCATCGTAGAACGCGTTGGCCAGCGGCGGCGGATCGGTTGCCACCGGCACCTGCGACAGCAGCTCGAAGCCGACGATCGGCCCGCTGTCGACGCGGTGCAGGTAGTCGAAGCCCGCGTAGTCCGGGTTCGTGACCGACAGGTCGAAGATCGCGATCGGCTCGACGACGCCGGACAGCGGGTGCAGCGCCACCGTGATCGCCGTCTGCCCGCGGCCGTCCAGCACCTCCGCCGAGACGGTGTTGGCGAAACCGGCCATGTTGCGCAGCACGCGCGGGTCCCGCTCGAAATCGACGTCGAAGACGCGCGCGCCGCCCACGTCGATCATCAGCACGAGGCTTGCGAAATCGTCGTCCGCGCCGTAACCGTAGCCGTCGAGCTCCGGGCGTTCCGGGTCGGTCGTCGCCGGGCCGCCGGTCTTCGGCCCGACAGCCTGGATCCGCCCGCGGTCGTCGGCGAGGTAGGGCGTATCGAGCAGCATGCCGGGCACGTAGTCGTCGTCGACGAGGCGTTCGCGGATCACGTCATTGCCCGTCTGCCGGTTGTCGACGAGTTCGAAGGTATCGAACTTCTCGGTCTGCACCTGTACCCAGGTCTCGTCCTCGGCACGCCCGGCGCACAGCGGGTCGAAGGCGGTGAGGCCGAAGTCCGCAACCAGCGACGCGAGATTCAGGCAGCCGTCCGGGTCCGCCAGCACCAGGGCTTCGCGCTTGCGTTCGTCGGCCGTGGCACTGGCCGCGAAACCGACCGCGCTGCGGCTTTCGAGGCGCAGCGTCAGCGGCCATTGCACGGTCGGCAGGATGCCCAGCTTGTTGCGGTACTCGATGCTGCGGATGCCGTGCTGCCGGCGCAGCACGTGCCGGGTGGTCTCCGGCGTGGACAGCGTCAGCCTGGCCAGCGTTTGGCGGTCCTGTTCGGCCGTGTTTGCCTGCGGCGGCGCGCCCAGAGCGATGGCGGCCGCGAGAACCAGCGAGCAGCGTTGCATGACTACCCCCTGCAAGTAGTGGGAGGGCGGAGCGTCTTTTCCGCCGCGTCCCGGTCCCGCTCGGGCCCCGGACACGCAGGCCGCGCTCCTTACTGCAACTATAGGCCGGAATCGGCCGTCGCGACAGCTGCCACTGGCCTGGGAAGACTCTGAAATTGATCAGCGTCTCCCTAGCCCCAGCCGATCTCGTCGAGGTGGTCGTCGTCGATGCCGAAGTAGTGGGCGATCTCGTGGATCAGCGTCTTCGCGACCTCCTCGCGCAGCCCGGCCCGCGGCAGGCCGAGGTCGAGGTGCGGGCGGCGGAAGATGTAGATCACGTCGGGCAGCTCGGCAACGTGGTTGGCATCGCGCTCGGTCAGAGGCAGCCCGACGTAGAGTCCCAGGAGTTCCTCGCCGCCGGTGTCCGCGACCTCGCCGGGATCGTCGACCACGAGCACGTCGATGTTGTGCAGGGCCTCGTGCACCCATTCGGGCAGGCTGTCCAGCGTATCGTGGACGAAGCGTTCGAATTCGTCGAAGTCCATGCGGGTCTGCGGCTTACGGGTCAGCGCCGATTGTTGCACAGCGACGCCCGTCGCGCTCCGGCCGCCCGCGGATGCTAGGCTTGCGCCTCCGCCGGCCAGGCCGGGCCGCTACGCACGGTACGCCATGCTCGCCTTCGTCAAACGCAACTTCCGCTGGATCGCCGGCGGCTTCCTGCTGACCTATTTCTCGAGCTTCGGGCAGACGTTCTTCGTCTCCGCTTCGGTCGGCGAATGGCGCGCGCTGTTCGACCTGAGCCACGGAGAGTTCGGGCAGCTGTACATGTTCGCGACGCTGGCCAGCGCGCTGTGCCTGCCGGTGATCGGCCGCCTCGTCGACGTCGTCCCGGAACACCGCGCGATCCTGATCGTAGTGCCGGTCCTCGCGGCCGCCACGTTGCTCGCGGCGTACGCCCCGTCGATCGCGGTCCTTGCCATTGCGATTTTCCTGCTGCGCCTGTTCGGCCAGGGCATGATGACGCACATCGCGCTGACCGCGACCGGCCGCTGGTTTGCCGCGCAGCGCGGCCGCGCGGTATCGCTGGTCGTGCTCGGCCACCAGGGCGGCGAAGCGACGCTGCCGCTGCTGTTCGCGACGCTGTCGGTCGCGTTCGGCTACCGCGCCGGCTGGCTCGCCGGCGCCCTGCTGCTGCTGCTTGTCGGACTGCCCTTCGCCTACCTGGCCTATCGCCAGCCGCGCACCCCGCAACACCACGATGCGTCGGAGCGCGCCGCGCAGATGACGGTGCGCAGCTGGACCCGGCGCGAGGTGCTGGCCGACCCCGTGTTCTGGGTGCTGTTGACCGGCGTGCTCGCACCGCCGTTTATCGGTACGACGATCTTCTACCACCAGGACTACCTGGCCGAGCTGCGCGGCTGGCAGCCACAGTTCTACGCGCTGTCGCTGTCGGTGATGGCGGTGACGACCGTGCTTTGCGCGCTGCTCGCGGGCGCGTTGATCGACCGCTTCCGTGCCAGCGCGGTGCTGCCGTTCTTCCTGCTGCCACTGGCCGGCAGCTGCTTCGCGCTCGCAGCCGGCGGGCCCGACGGGATGCTGTTCGTCGTGATGGTCCTGCTCGGCATCAGCTACGGCTTCTCGTCGACGCTGTTCGGCGCCGTCTGGCCGGAGATCTACGGCACGCAGCACCTCGGCGCCGTGCGCTCGGTCATCGTCTCGGCCATGGTTCTGGCCACGGCCGCCGGGCCCGGGGCCACCGGCACGCTGATCGATCTCGGCATACCGCTGCCGGAGCAGATGGCATGGATCGGCGGCTACTGCCTGCTGGCGGCGATCGTGATGAGCCTCGCATCGGTCACGCTGCAGAGGCGCGCGGCGAGCGCGGCACCGGACCCGTCGGCCGACGGGTCCGGCTAGGGCTCAGGCGCTCATTCCTCCATCTGCATCGAACGCCGCGTCGTCGCGACGTAGACGCGCGACGAGTCGCAGCTCAGCTTGTCCGCGAACAGTTCCTCGGCCTTGCGCCAGCCCTCGCGGCTGTACTGGTCCCAGTCGGCGCCCTGCTCCGCCAGGTTCTGCCAGCCGGCGACGAACTTGAAGTCGAACTCCTCGCCGCCGCCGCCGTAGGCCGGGAACATCACCCACATGCCGGACGTCGAGCCGTGCTCGCTGCGGTAGGCGCTCCATTCGCCGATCGCCGGGGCGACGTCGTCGAAGGTGACGCCGTCGTGCATGCTGCAGTCGGAGAAGGCCAGCACGACGCTGCCCGGGTTGTCGCGCTCGGGAGGATCCTTGAACTGCAACGTTGCCATGTTGCCGTGCGCGTTGCAGGTCGAGATTTCGGCGAACTCCGCGGCCACGGCACCGCCGGCACTCAGCCAGCGATCCTGGGCGCGGCCCATGCCCTCGGCGGTGGGCGAGGCGCCCAGCCAGATGAAGTCGAAATCCTGCTCCGGGCCGAAGTAGAACGGCGTCAGCGTCCACGCCGAATAATCGGTAAGGTCGTTGTCGTCCGCCCAGCGGTTCCAGCTGGCGACGACTTTGTCGAGGCTATCCGGGCCGTGCCCCTCGTTGAAGCTGCAGACGTAGAGCTCGGCCGGAATCGCCGGGTCCATCGACCCTTCGCCGCTCTCGTGCTGGTCCGCAAAGACCATGCCGACGGCGAACGTCAACAGCGCAGCGATGCCGCTGCATACGAAACTGTTCATCGGTAACCCCCTGGTTCTTGTTTTCGCGGCAGCGACCGGCTGTCCTGCCCTTCCCGTCGAGTATAGACAGCCGTCCGTAAACTGCCGCGAATCGGGCTACACTGGATCGGGCATCGAGGCCGCGCCGCCGCGTTGGACGGCGCGGCAGGGGGGTGGCTCCGTGGTACGCAGCATGCTGTGGGCACTCGGCGTCTTTGTCTGCGGCGGCCTGTACGCGCAGGAAGACCACGCGGCACGGCGCGCCGCGATGCTCGAGACGATTCGCCAGACGACCCGGATGGCCTCGGGCTACACCGGCATCGACGCGCTGGATCCTGCCGTGCTCGCGGCGCTCGGCCGGGTTCCGCGGCACGAGTTCGTGCCGCCCGCCGTGCGTGACGAAGCGTATGCCGACACGCCCTTGCCGATCGGCGAAGGCCAGACGATCTCGCAACCCTTCATCGTGGCCCTGATGACCCAGCTCGCGGATATCCAGCCGGACGAGGTCGTGCTCGAGATCGGTACGGGCTCAGGCTACCAGGCCGCGGTGCTGGCCGAACTCGCGAGCCGCGTCTACACGATCGAGATCATCGCGCCGCTCGGCGAACGGGCCGCCGCGACGCTCGAGCGCCTCGGCTACGGGACGGTCAGCGTGAAAATCGGGGACGGCTACCGCGGCTGGCCGGAGCATGCGCCGTTCGACGCGATCCTCGTCACGGCCGCGCCCGACGGGATCCCGCAGCCGCTGGTCGAACAGCTCGCAGTTGGCGGACGCATGGTCATCCCCGTCGGCCCGACCGGGGCCACGCAGTCGCTCAAGGTGCTCGACAAGGCAGCGGACGGACGGCTCGTCGCACGCGACGTGCTGCCGGTGCGCTTCGTGCCGTTCCTGCGCGACGAGCGCGAGTGACGCGCGCAGGCGATGGCCCGGCGCCCGGCTGGCGCCCGGCCGGCAGCGGGCCGCGGCGGGCGGCCTGCCCGACCAGCCGGTACCTGGCTAACGCGGCGTGAGCCTGAGCAAACGGCCCTGGCTGGCCGCGCGCTCGTCCTCGAGCACCCACAGCGCACCGTCCGGCCCCTCGGCCAGCGCGCGAATGCGAGCGCCCATCGGGTAGCGCTCGACCTCGCGCGCAGATTCGCCGTCGAGCTCGATGCGCACGATGGCCTGCGACGACAGCCCGGCCGCGAGCGCGTCGCCCCGCCAGTCCGCGAACCGGTCGCCGCGCAACACGATCAGGTCGCCGGGCGAGATCACGGGCGTCCACCAGGCGGCCGGCTTCTCGAACTCCGGGCGCGTGTCGTGGTCCGGGATTTCGCGGCCGTCATAGTGGTCGCCGTTCGAGACGACCGGGTAGCCGTAGTTTGCGCCGCGCTTGACGAAGTTCAGTTCGTCACCGCCGGCCGGGCCCATCTCGATGTCCCACAGGTTGCCGTCGAGGTCGAACGCGATGCCGAGCGGGTTGCGGTGGCCGAGCGACCAGATTTCGTCATAGACCCCACCGTCGTCGACCTGCGGGTCCTGCTCGATGTAGTTGACGAACGGGTTGTCCTCGGGAATCGAGCCGTCGTCATGCAGCCTGAGGATCTTGCCCACGTTGGACTGCATGTCCTGGGCCGGCGTGAACTTCTGCCGGTCGCCTGAGGAAATCCAGAGGTAGCCGTCCTCGTCGAACAGCAGCCGGTGGCCGTAGTGGCCGTAGCCGAGCAGCTTCGGGTACTGCCGCCAGATCACCTCGACGTCCGAGAGACCGAAGCGGCCGTTGGCCTCGTTCAGGACCGCGCGCGCGACGGCCGCGCCGCGCGTGTCGCCCTCGCCGGCTTCGGCATAACTTATATAAATCAGCCGGTTATCTTCAAAATCCGGGTGCGGCGCGACGTCGCCGAGGCCGCCCTGCCCGTAGTAGGCGACGTGCGGCACGCCGGCCACGGGCCGCGATTTCTCGCCGCCCTGCGTCACGACGTAGAGATTGCCGGTCTTCTCGGTGACGAGCAGCCGGCCGTCCGGCAGGAACGCGAGCGCCCAGGGCTCGTTGAAGTCGGTCACGACCTCGACGTCGAACGGCAGGTTCGACTGCGCCTGTGCGCCGATGTGCAGGCTCGAACCGAGCAGCAGTGTCAGCAGGAATCGTTTCATGGCCGTCCTCGCTATCTCGAAGCATGACGAATGGGATCACGGAGAGTATCGCGAGTTCCGGCGCCCCTCAATTTGCTGATACATCCTGCAACAGCCTCGCGCTCATTCCGCGAGCGGCGCGTAGACCCGCACGTAGTCGATCTCCAGCGACTGCGGGAAGACGCTGTCGTCGATGCCGCCGCCTGCGCGACCCCACATGCCGCCGACAGCCACGTTCAGGATCACGTGGAAGGGATGGTCGAACGGCCAGCTCCGCCAGCCGTCGCCTTCGTTCACGTAAGTAAAGTAGAGCGTGTCGTCGACGAACATGTCGATGCGCCCGGGCGTCCATTCGAGCGCGTAGACGTGGAAAGCCCGGTCGACGTCGTCGAGCAGCACGCGGCCCTTGCGCTGCTCCCACTTCGCCCAGTAGTAGGCCTCCGTGTGCACGGTGGCGTGCACGTGGCCCATCTCGTAGCCGACGTGCTCCATGATGTCGATCTCGCCGGAGTTCGGCCAGGCGTCGCAGCTGGCGCTGCCCTGCCACAGGTCCCCGGGACCGCAGCGCGTCGCGTAGCGGAACGGGTCGCTCGGCAGCATCCAGATCGCGGGCCAGGTGCCCATGCCGGCCGGCAGCCGGGCACGCACTTCGACCCGGCCGTAGTGCACGTCACCCTTGGCGCGGGAGTGGATGCGGCCCGAGGTATAGCGTGCATCGCCGTAGTCCTCGCGGCGCGCCGTTATCGTCAGCAGGCCGTCGCGGACGTCGAGGTTTTCGGGGCGGTCCGTATAGGCCTGGTCCTCGTCGTTCACGACGCGCGCCGGCCACACGTCGATGTTCCAGCGCTCCGGGTCGGGCAGCCCTTCGTAGTCGAACTCGTCGGCCCAGAGCAGCTCCCGCTCGCCTGCTGCCGGCTGCGGCTCGCGCACGAGCAGCGCGTTCAGCACGGGCTGGCCGGCGCGGGGCCGGAACGCCAGGTCGAAGGTCCCGTCGGCAATCTCGACACCCGGTACAGTGACGGTCAGCGCCGACTCGGTCTTGCCGTCGCGGGACGCCATCACGTCCAGGCCGCTGACGGCGGTAGCGTCCTCGATGAGCACGTCGAACACGCGCTCGCCACCGGCCACCTGCGCCGGCTCCGCGAAATGCAGGGTCACGTCGTAGCGACCGTTCGCGATCGCGCGCTCCACGGTGATCCCGCCTTCCCGGTAGCCGTGATAGAGCGCGGGGTCCTGCGAACCCTTGACGGCGGCAAGCTCGCCGGGCTCGCCGCCGCTCACCGAGTTCTCGGCCTCGTAGCGGGTACCGTCGACCGCGGTGTAGGCCGCGCCGCCCACGTTCACGGCCCAGGCGACCCCGTCCTGCCGCGCCGTCCCGGTCGGTGTTTCGGTTGGTGTTTCGGTCGTCACGTCGTCGGCCGGCGTACATGCCGCAACCAGCAGGGCGAGAACCCCCGGCACGGCGTTGAAAAAACAGCGTCGCATCATTCCCCCTAGGCAGCGCAGCGTTGCGCGATGTATTCGTCGTGCCGCGGCTGCCGCTCGACGAGCCCCGCGATGCCCGCCTTCACCTTCGCCATCAGCGCCTTGAGTTCCGCGTCTCCCATGTTGTCGACGAACGGGTGGTAGCCGGCAGGCAGGATACCCTGCCCGATCATCACCGCGATCCATGACGGCTCCGAGAACAGTTCGTTGTTATCGCGGAAAATGCGGCCGTTGCTGGCGAACAGCTCGAGCTTGTGCTGCAGCGTGGCCGGGATCTCCATGTCCCGGCAGGCTTTCCAGTACGGCGTATCCCCGCGCCGCGTGACGTGGTAATGCAGAATGATGAAATCGCGGATGTGCTCGATTTCCTCGCGCACTTCCCGGTTGAACTGCGCCACCTCGGCCGGCTCGATGCCGCCCGCCGGGAACAGCTTGACCAGCCGGATCACGCTGTTCTGGATCAGGTGGATGCTGGTCGACTCGAGCGGCTCGAGGAAGCCGCTCGCAAGACCCAGCGCTACGCAGTTGCGGTTCCACTGTCGCAGGCGCCGGCCGGTGCGGAAGCGGATGAGTCGCGGCTCCGTGATCGGCTGGCCCTCGAGATTGTCGAGCAGCGTCTTCTGCGCCTCGTCATCGCTCATGTAGTCGTTGCTGTAGACGAGGCCGTTGCCGACCCGGTTCTGCAGCGGGATTTTCCATTGCCACCCGGCGCCGCGCGCGGTCGCACGCGTGTACGGCGCCGGCGCCGCGACCGACTCGGACTGCACGGCGACGGCGCTGTTGCTGCGCAGCCAGTGCGACCAGTCCTCCCAGCCCGTTTCCAGCGCCTGCTCGATCAGCAGGCCCCGGAAGCCGCTGCAGTCGATGAACAGTTCGCCCTCGACGACTTCGCCGGACTCGAGCACGACGGACTCGACGAAACCGTTTTCCGGCCGCAGGCGCACATCGACGACCTTGCCCTCCGTGCGCAGCACGCCGTCGGCCTCGCTCAGCTTGCGCAGCAGCGCGGCGTACAGGCCGGCGTCGAAATGGTAGGCGTAGTTCGGCTTCCGCTCGCCCACTTCGCCGAAACGGTTCGCGCGGGCCAGCACGGCTTCGTAGCTGAAGTCGTCGAGCGGCGCCGTTTCGCCGAGCCGGCTCGCCTTGAGCCAGTGGTGGTGGAACTGCGCAGCCCAGGTATCCACGCCGTGCGCTGCGAACGGGTGAAAATAGCGCTCCCCGAGGCGCCCCCAGTTCTCGAACTCGATGCCGAGCTTGTAGGTGCCGTTCACGGCGCGCAGGAACTCGCTCTCGCCGAGCTCGAGCAGCAGGTGAAAATTCTTGATCGGCGGGATCGTCGCCTCGCCCACGCCGACCGTGCCGATTTCGTCCGATTCGATCAGCCGGACGTCGAGGTTGCGCCCGAAGGA
>CALALV010000045.1 GCA_937925605.1 uncultured Woeseia sp. | reverse complement strand
TGGGTGGCCGGCTTGCCGTGGAATCACCGGCCGGAATGGCGTGGAATACGCAGTCCAGAGTGCAATCACCACATGTGGCGTCGAAAGAGAAAGCCACCGCAACGCCCGTACTACATGGATCACTACTATCGTTGTGCGAATTGCGGTGCTGAAGTGGAATTCGGTCAGCTTGTGAAGAGCGGAAAATCTGGCACCTGAGGGCATTACACGCGAGCGACTGCTACTGGCCGGGAGCAGCCGGCCGGGCAATTCGGGCTATACTTTCTGCTACTGACCCATTGCCGACTTCCAGTGTTCAGCATAGATGGCTACCGACTACTCACTTCGAAATGTTCAGGACGGTGATATCGAGTGGCTGCGCGAGCTCAATGATGAATCCTATCGAGATGTCATAGTTCGCCAATTCGGGAGCTGGGATGAAGATTTTCAGCACGACTGGTTCGACAGGAAATGGCAGAAAGGCCGCCCGGCGCAGATAATCACAGTTGGAAATGAGCGAATCGGGGTTGCAGTCCTTGAGCGCAGAGAAAGCCATGATTGGCTCGATGAAATACTGATAAAGGCCGATTACCAAGGGCATGGAATCGGGACAAGAATAATGAGGCAATTCATCGCCGATGCGAGCGCTCGGAATCGCCGGCTGAGGTTGCGGGTCCTACACGAAAACCGACGCGCAAAGCGCTTCTACGAGCGCCTCGGGTTTCAAGCGCTGGAGACGCTGGAACATCACTACTTGATGGAAATTGATCCATCAGTGACCGACCGCTAGTGGCCGCAAGGCGACGGTCGCCAGGTCTGAGCTATAATTTCTATTACTGGCCCTGTCCGGTCGGTCGCTCTGTGACTGGATTGACGGAGGAGCAGTGAATGAAACCATTTCGTCTCGCCTTTGTCGTCTCGCTAATTTATGGCACATTTGCTGACGTGATTCACGCGGTGGCACAGGATCGCCAAAGCTCAGCTTACAGTGATCGTAAACTGAGTCTGCCGAAGTTGAGTAGCAATAGTGAGTGCCCAATTAGCACCGGAAACAACAACGTTGTTTCTTATGACCACGGGTATATCTTTGGCGCCGGAGGGTACTTCTTTGGTTCCGGGCCGGTGTATCTGGCTTTAAGCTGGAAGCCGTGGGATCGTGCCGAAGCATACTTTGAATTGGACCCAAGAACTCTGACGGCTGACGGGTATCGGCTCAAGACACCGTGGATTATGCGGCCGGATTACAACGGACAAGCTCTGATCCGGGGCGCAGAGATTGGCAGTGATTCCGCGAATGAAATCCTCTTTCGAGAGAACACTCAGGCTATACGTATTGCGGCAGATATGATCCTGCGCTCTGAAGTTACAGGAACACTGATCTCCGCCGAACAAAAGGGTGCTGTGGACGCAGTGTGGGGCTTTTGGCCATCGTCTATGATCCTGTCGAAGCCCGGATGTTACGCGATTCAGATCGATACTGAACACGGCTCCGATACTGTTGTGTTTGAAGCCATTGTTCAAGAATGAGCGACGTCCGGAAGGACGTACTGACTGGCCGGTTCTGGCCGTACAGAGTCGCTTGCAGCGTTCGTCAGATACTTGCCGGTAATGAACTATTCCGGCCGTTCGAATCAATATTGAGGGACAGCACGAAAACACAATGACCCGCTTGCTTCCCATCTTGATGTGGACGCTGTTCTCGCTGAACGCCTACGCTGATTGTGAAACGACATCAGGGCCAATCAGAAAATGCTACGACAATTCCAGCGCGCTGCCAGTCGTTGTGTTTCGTCTATTCGTCAGACAAATCTATTATGATAGTCTCGAAAGCAAGGATGACAGGTTTGGCAGCTACTTTGTTGAGGCAGGCTTAACCCCGAATATGGATGCAGATAGTGTCTTGTACTACTTCGCATCAAGTTATCCGGACATTGAAAAGGAAGTTGAACAAGCCCAAAAGCGCACGTTGTGCATCGACGGAAAGCCGAGATATAGCGGAAGAGAAAACTTCCTCGTTTTTAATCAACTGGAAGAGATTTCTTTGAGTATCTACGAAAAGCATCGCCTATTCGCTAGGTCCGATCTCATGGCGCCAGGTCTGTTTGATCTGGACAGAGCATTAGATGAGTATCCTGGGTCCTTTGCAGACATGTTCATGGACCACGACAAGGCATCGCGTGGCTCCGTTCAACGAATCTACGAGGTGGCTGAACAGTTGTGTTCTGGTCCGTGGGGGCTCATAACTAGCAGCAAGCGATCCAGTGATTCTGACTTCCCCGAAGTAGAGTCACTCAAGTCTCCCGATCCTCGCCCCAAATCTCCAGAATAGCTGGCAACTAAGTTCGGACGCAGCAGGATTTCTGGCTTGCAAATACTTTTTTCTAGTCGCGCGCGTCCGACCGGTCATGGCCGAGAGCCGCCCCAGGCTGTCTCTGAGGTAAAATGACGACTTCTGGCCCGATCCGGTCGTTCACCGGTTGCGACATAGATACTAAGAAAGAGTATCAAGGACAGCAATGACGGATACCCTAACCCCAGAAAACCTGTCACCTAACACTGAAGATTCGACGTTGGCGCTGTTTTCAGCCCGGCAAGTGTCGCTGGCCGCATTCCTCGGTGGTGCGCTTGGTGGTGGGTGGCTGATGTTCAAGAACTTCGGTGCCATAGGTGATGAGGCACAGAAAAAGACAGCTGTGTTCGGCAGCCTACTGTTGACGGCAATTATTGCTGTCGGCGCAATGTTGTTACCGACTGACTTCTCGAACAGTCTAATTCCGCTGATCACAGTCGGTATTTTCGCCGCGTGGTATCACTTCAAATTGGAGTCGGTTTATTCTGCGCACCGCGAAGGCGGCGGCGCTCAAGCTTCGTGGTGGAAGACAATAGGGCTTGGTGCTGTTGGTTTTGCGGCCAGCTTAGTCGTGTTTTTCATCGTTGCTCTGTCGGTGCCAATATTGCCCGTCAACCACGTTCAAGATGGACAAAACATCATCTACTACGAAGGTGATGCAACTCGGGAGAATGCGGAAAGTCTGGCCAAGTTCTTCCATGAAACGGGCGTATTTAATCCAAGCGCGTCGTGGGAGCTGACGCTACTCTTCCCCAAACACGATCCCCGGCGCGTTGTAATTAAACTGCCATACCCAGCTGAGATCGAAGGGACGCCCGCGCACGAAGAAGTGAAGGCACTGGCCACGTTACTCGATGATGAAAAATACGCCGTCAAGGACGTAGAAATTCATATACAGAATGCCTTCGGTCTAATTACATTCGTGGTCCGAAACGAGTAGCTAGCGAACGGCTGGTTCTGGCCGGACTGAGCCAGTGACCTGGAGTAATCTGTGTCGTCTCCTAAGCGCCCGGAAGCCGCCAGACGCCTGATTTGAGTTAAAATTTCGGCTGTTGACGCTTTCCGATCGGTGATTCATCGAATGGAAACCGAGTAGTTCTTGGTAAACCGCGACCATTCAACGGATCGGTGCATCACTGACCATGTAGGCTGTCGGCAGACTCTTTTGCTCTGGCCGGCCGCTCGCAAGAGACTGAAGAGAACATAGGGGGGGGCGATGTCGAAGGTGATCTTAGGGTTCGTGCTCGGCGTGATTGTCACTCTAGCAGTGGTCTTTCTGACCGACAGTCCCCCTTCGGAGATTCAAACAAACGATGTTAGCCGCTCTTCGCCAGATGAAGTGCAAGCAGAAGCACAGCGGGCCGGTCCCGCAGCCCGAATCGCCGAAGTGGCCGACGAGCAGCTGGCAACCTCTGCACCATCAATGCCCGTCGAGGCTGTCATGAAGGAGGTGCCACGAAAACTACAGGCGCAGTCAACCGTGGTGCCGCAGCAACGCGGTGAACCGGAGAGTTCTGGCCAAAGGTCATCGACATCACCTGCAATGAGTCAGTATCCACCAGAAATTGCGAAAATGATTGAAAACCGAGTGGATAAAAAATTGCAGGCGCGGTATGAGAATGACGAGCGTGAAGAGTCGTGGGCGGCGTACATGGAGGGCCAACTTGCCGCCTATTTCGCGCAGAAGCCGTTACTTTCACAATTCTATTTTTCTCTCATCGATTGTCGAACTTCGGTTTGCTCCGTTCACGCGATCGGGTATGGACCAGATGCATTGACACAATGGAACACAGCGACAGCTGATCTTGTAAGTCAGCAATGGATGGAATTCAATAGCATGTCGATGAATCGACGCAATCCAGAACCGGACATACTGGCGATCGTACTGATCCTTACGAAAAAGCCACCTGGATAGACTGGGACAAAGTGCATCGCAAACATAGGGATTCTATGTCTGCATCTGGCCGAACTGAGACGGTTACTAGATTCGCGGTATAATTTCCGCTGGTGACCCAAAGCGGTCGTTCGTAATTTACGGAGACAGAAGCTTGAATACGGGTGCGTTGGTCTTTGTCACCGTCGTGTTTGTGCTGGTTCTCTTGTTCTGGATACGCCGCTCCAACAGCAAAAAGCGATCTTGGGCTGCGTTCGCGGCACCCTTCACCAAGTCGGAATACCCATTGCCTCGCGCAGACACCGCCAAAGAGTCAAGTTGGTGGCTCTTGAATCAGAATCGTGATCGAATTCACAAAGCGTGGGTAACGGTAAACGCAGACGGCATCTTCGTTTGGCACTTCTGGAAGCGAAAACGGCATCAGCCGTTTCTGATCAGCTGGAATTAGATAGGCAGCATGGAATTTCAGCGTTTTAAACTTTCAAACTCTTGGGGACCAGATGACTGGGGCAAAGCCGAACTCAGGTTTCGTGATACTCGTCCTTCGGTGACGATTCCATGGAGAGAGGTCTTCGTGGAATCGATGCCTGAGACTGTGGGGTATACGATTCACCCCAAATATTACGAACAAGACATCTGATAATGGGCAATTCAAGCGGCTGGTATTGGCCGTTTCCGGAAGATTTCGTTTTCCCCAAACAAGACGTTCAGATGGCTACTTTCGGGGATAGACGCCGTCGACGCACGCAGTTGCAGCGCTGCAACTGAACTCCAGTCTTCGAACTCGCGCCACGATAATTTATGGCCGCGCCTAACTAAATTCGCGCACAAACAGCTCCCCCACCTCACAGTCAAGGAATTCACACAGCGCATCGATCGAATTGAGATCAACACGTTCCGCGGTTTCCTTGTAAAGACTTGTAACGGTGCTTCGGGACAGCCCCGTTTCCCGTGCGACGTCGGCGACTCGGAGCTTTCGCTCCCCCATCAGTATCGAGAGGCGGCATTTGATCATATTCTGACAGCCATTTTGTTCGGCTAAACGAGAAAATGTTCAACAGATCGACATTTTGCCTTGCAAAATGACATTCTGTGAGTTATTTTGTAATCCTAGATGACATTTTGGATGTTTGGCTGACGAAACTCTAGTCCGCCGGATACAAACAGAGGACGCGTGGCATGACCATCAACATTCCCAAACCTGATAAGGCGGATGCCGTCCGGCGGCGGCTGGCCAGAGGCATCTGCATCAAACTCCGGCTCCCGCAGGATGACGGGCTCGCGCACATCATCGGAAACGGGACAGAAAGCACCAGCGAAGCCGCCGTGGACACCTGGCTGATCAAAACTGAGGTGGATCCGTCGCGTTTTTCGCTTCAGGATGCCTGTGATGCCCTTCAGCGCGATTTGATGGCCAGGCTGGATGGCTAGTGGCCCGCAGACAACGGCATATAACGGTGCGTACGGGCGCCACGCTGCGCCTGCCGCCGTCGGTGCTGCGGCTGATCGCCGAGGATTTCGTTGAATGGCAAGAAAGGCGGCACTCTACCTCCGAAGCTCCAAGGACCGGCACGACGTCAGTGTCGACTCTCAAAGCCGCGAGCTGACCAAATTCGCGCTTGACTCGGGTGACCTGGTGGTCGCTGAGTTCAGCGACAGAGTGGAATCGGCGAAGACCGACGACCGTCCGGGCTTCCAGGCAATGATCGCCGAGGCCAAGTCGAAATCCCGCCGATTCAACGTCCTGTACTGCTATGACACCAGCCGCTTCTCCCGTCGCCAGTACCATGCCCAGATGTACAAACACCTGCTGAAAAGCCAAGGCGTCGAACTCGTCTTTCTCAAACTTCCGAAGACCGACACGATCCTTGACCCCATCATCGAGAGCCTGATGGAAGCGTTCGATGAGTTTCATAGCCAGAAGTCCAAAATGGACGGTCTCAGGGGTATGCGTGAGAACATTAAGCAGGGCTGGCGCGCCGGCGGGCGAGCAATTCTCGGCTACAAGCTAGACAAACAGGTCGTAGGTACGCGAGACGGAAAACCTCTGACGAAGAGCAAGCTCGTCCCCGACCCGAAGACCTTTAGCGATATACAGGCTTATCTCAAAGGCCGAGCTCGCGGGCAATCGCGGAGGGAGCTGCAAGCCCAATTGTCGATCAAAGTACCCTACTCCACCGTTGTCTATTTGGAAGACAGCGCCCTGACCTACGCCGGTCACACTGTGTGGAACCGGCATCGGGAATTCGTTGACGGCTCGTATATCGGGCCGGGCGAAGGCCGCTATCGAGATCGTAGCGAGTGGGAGATCCACCGAAATACGCATGAGGCTATGATCTCGGATGAGGAGGCTGAGGCAATATTCCGGGAGCGGGACAAGCAGAAACGCAAGAAGACCCGATTCCGGCGAAACCACTACCTGCTTTCCAGCCAGATGCGTTGTAAGTGCGGCGCCCGAATAGACGGTGATGGAGGCTACTATCGCTGCCACGATCGCTGCGGCGTCCGAGGCATCAAGAAGGAGACGCTGGAAAGAGCGGTCTTGGACTGCTTTCACTCTGAGCTCTTTTCCGGAGAGAGCTTGGCAGATCTTCAGGCAGAAATTCGACGGCTACTAGACACTAAGAGACCCCAGCAGAATCACCTGATTGCTCAACTCAAGAAAGAGATTCGGGCAATCGAGGGTGAGATCGAGGAGCTGGCCTCGATGCTCACAGAAGTAAAACACCGACGTCCCTTGATTCAGCGTATCGACGCGCTTGAGGACGAGCGCCAGGAACTAGACGCACGCTTAAACGACATGAAGCAAGTTGAGAAACCGGAGATTCTCTCGATGAACCCGGCCGACCTGGAAGAATTCGCCGAGAAATGGCGGAGCGATCTCGAAGGAGGAACCATGGACAAGCGAAAAGCGGTATTCCGACAGCTGATCGACAGCGCGGTGTTCGACGGGGAGGAACTGGAGTTGGTGCCGAACATGGCCACCTTAACCGGCACTGGGGTTAAGGTGGCGTCCCCAAGGGGATTCGAACCCCTGTTACCGCCGTGAAAGGGCGGTGTCCTAGGCCTCTAGACGATGGGGACGGGTACCGAAGTCGGTGGTGGAGCTAGGCGGGATCGAACCGCCGACCTCTTGCATGCCATGCAAGCGCTCTCCCAGCTGAGCTATAGCCCCACGGAACGCGCGACTTTACGGGCGCTGCGCCAGCCTGTCAATCGACTGCCCCGGGGTTCAGCCGGCGGCCGCGGCCCGGGTCTCGATGAAGGAAATCGCGCGATCCAGGCGAGCGAGCGTCCGCTCCCGGCCGGCCAGCGCCACCGTGACGTCGATCGGCGGCGAGGCCGGGCCGCCGGTCACGGCGACCCTGAGCGGCTGGCCCAGCTTGCCCAGATTGAGGCCCGCCTCCTCCGCCACCGCGCGGACCGCCTCGAGGATTCCGGCCTCGGCCCAGTCCGCGAGGCCGGCGAAGCGCTCGCGCAGGGCCCGCAGGGGCTCGAGCACGACCGGCCGCAGGTGCTGCTTCGCGGCCTTCGGCTGCGGCTCGGCGAAGTCCTCGTAGCACCAGGCCGCGCTGTCGGCCATCGCGGCCAGCGTCTCGGCCCGCTCGCGGAAGGCCTCGGCGACCCGCTCGGGCGCCGGTCCGGCCGCCGGGTCGAGGCCGCGACGCTCGAGGAACGGCCGCAGCCGCGCGCCGAGTTCTTCTGTGGACAGCGCGATGATGTGCTGCTGGTTGATCCAGGCGAGCTTTTCCGGGTTGAACGCGGACGCCGAGGCGTTGACGTCGTCGAGGTCGAACAGCTCGATCATCTCGTCGAGGCTGAACACCTCCTGGTCGCCGTGCGACCAGCCGAGCCGCACGAGGTAGTTGAGCATTGCCTCCGGCAGGTAGCCCTGGTCCCGGTAATCGCGAATGTCGACCGCGCCGTGGCGCTTCGACAGCTTTGCGCCGTCGGCGCCGAGGATCATCGGCAGGTGTGCGTAAACCGGCGGCTCGCCGCCCAGCGCCGCCAGCAGGTTCATCTGCCGCGGCGCGTTATTCAGGTGGTCGTCGCCGCGGATCACGTGCGTGATGCCCATGTCGAAGTCGTCCACGACGACCGTGAAGTTGTAGGTCGGCGTACCGTCCGAGCGGGCGATGACCAGGTCGTCGAGCTGCGCATTGTCAAACGTGACCCGGCCGCGGACGCGGTCATCGACGGTCACGCTGCCGCTTTGCGGATTGCGGAAGCGGATGACCGGCTCGACGCCCGGGCGCGGCTCGGCGCCGTCCCGGCAGCGGCCGTCGTAGCCGACGTGCTCGCCGGCCGCGAGCTGTTTTTCTTTCAGCGCGGCCAGCTCCTCGCGCGTGCAATAGCAGCGGTAGGCCTTGCCGGCCTCGAGCCAGGCGTCCAGCACCTCGCGGTAGCGGTCGAAGCGCCGGGTCTGGAAGTACGGGCCCTCGTCGGCCTCGAGCCCCAGCCATTCGAGCCCGTCCAGGATGGCCGTGACGTTCTCCTCGGTCGAGCGCTCGCGGTCCGTGTCCTCGATGCGCAGCACGAATGCACCGTTACGGTGCCTCGCGTACAGGTAGCAGAAGAGCGCCGTGCGTACGCTGCCCAGGTGCAGCACGCCCGTCGGGCTCGGCGCGAACCGGGTCTTGACCGTCATTTCGTCACGCTCGCGGGGAAAAAGGCGCGCATTTTAGCAGAAGCCGCGGACAGGCCGGGCGCGCGCGGCGGGCGCGCTCAATTGGGTCCGGACCGCGCGTGCGCCAGTGCCGACGCCCGCGCGTGCACGGCGTCACGTTTTTGACAATATCGCCCGAAAAAATCTGCAGTTCCACGGGCATTTTGATACTGTAATTCGGCCCGGCGCGGACGACCCCGCGCCGGTTTCCGAGAGACCGGCGGACGCTTCCGCAACAACCAAGAACGATGCCGCAGCCTCCGTCCCGCAAGCTACCTTCGTCCGCCCGCACGGCCAAGTGACATGCCGAATTTTTTCAGTGACAACGCCGACCTGACGCGGCATTTCAGCACGCTCGACCTGACCGAGGTCGTCGGCCTGATGGAGAACGGCTACGGCGACGCCGACGGGCCGTCTGACTACGCCGAGGCACGCGAGAACTTCCGCGAGGCGCTGGAGGTGCTCGGCGACATCTGCGGCAATTTCATCGCGGCGAAGAGCGCGGAGATCGACCGCGACGGCACGCGCCACGTCGACGGCCGCGTCGAATACGCGCCCGGCACCGAGGAGGCGCGCCGCAAGCTTGCCGAATCCGGCTTCATGGGCGTCATGCTGCCCCGCGAGCACGGCGGCGCCGCCTTCCCGGCGTCGATCTACATGATGATGATCGAAATGGTCTCGCGCGCCGACGCCTCGCTGATGACGCTGTTCGGCTACCAGGACGTCGGCGAGCTGATCGCCCGCTTCGGTACCGCGGAACAGGCAGCGCGCTACCTGCCCGGGCTCGCGAGCGGCGAGCTGATCGGCGCCATCGTGCTGTCCGAGCCGGGTGCCGGCTCCGACCTGCAGGCCATCAGCCTGCGCGCCGAGGAAGGCGAGGACGGCCAGTGGCGGCTGCACGGCGTCAAGCACTTCATTTCCAACGGCTGCGGCGACGTGCTGATGGTGCTGGCCCGCTCCGAGGCGAAGATCTCGAACATCTTCGGCCTGTCGCTGTTCGTGTGTCCGAAGTCGGACAAGGTCCGCGTGGCCAAGGTCGAAAAGAAGATGGGCCTGCACGGCTCGCCGACCTGCGAGCTGGTCTTCGACGGCGCCCCGGCCGAGCTGGTCGGCAAGCGCAAGGCCGGCCTGACCAAGTACGTGCTCGAGAGCCTCGCGCAGGCGCGCTACAGCGTCGCGGCGCAGGCGCTCGGCATCGCGCAGGGCGCGTACGAGCAGGCGCGCGACTACGCCGCCGAGCGCGTCCAGTTCGGGCGCCGCATCGAGGAATTCCCCGCCGTCGCCGAGATGCTCGAGGACATGCAGCAGACGCTGGCCGCCTGCCGCGCGATGCTCTACGAGAGCGTGCCCTGGCTCGACCTCAAGGTGCACCTCGCCGAGGCCATCGAGCACGGCCACGTCAAGGAAGCGGACATGGCCGAAGCGCGCGAGCGCCTGCGCCGGGCGAGCCGCTACTCGAACCTGCTGTCGCCGCTGGTCAAGTACGTCGTCACCGAGGCCTCGCAGGACGTCTGCCTGCAGGCACAGCAGGTCTTCGGCGGGCTCGGCTACATGTGGGAGACCGGCGTCGAGCGGCTGGTCCGCGACGTCCGCATCACGACGATCTACGAGGGCACGAGCCAGGTGCAGGTGGCCGCGTCGCTCAAGCACATCCAGGCCGATGCGCTCGGCGACCTATTCGACGAGTGGGCCGCCGCCGACTACCCGGCCGCCGTCGCCGACGTCGCCGACCAGGTCCGCCGCAACCGCGAACTGTGCCGGCAGCTGCTCGAGACGATCAAGGCGCGCGGCTCGCAGGCCTTCGCGGACGCCGCGGCCCGCGACCTGGCCGACGTCTACAGCCAGGTCTTCGGCGCCTGGGCGCTGCTCCGGCAGGCGGCCGATGCGCCGGGCGGCGACGCCCTCGCCCGCCGCTATGCGCTCGATGCCTACGCGTTCGCGGTCGGCAGGCTGGCGGCGCTGGAGAAAGGACGGTATTCGAAGTGGCTCGCGTGAGCGCGCGGCCGCGACTTCAGTATTCCAACGCAGGACCAAGGTGAGGAAGCACGATGCAACCATGGCAGGACAAGAGCCTGGAAGAAACCAGGACCCGGTTCCGGGAGTTCGCTGAAAAAGAGCTGGCGGGCGACTGGCGGCAGCGCGACGCCGACAAGGAGTTCTCGGTCGAACGCTGGCAGAAATGCTGTGACGCCGGCGTGCTCGGCATGTGCATGCCGGAGGAGTACGGTGGCCAGGGCAGGTCCTACGGCCACGCCATTGCGGCCATCGAGGGCATGTGCGAGGGCTGCCACGACAGCGGCTTCTTCTTCGCGATGAGCTCGCAGATCAGCGGCATCCAGCTCGCGCTGATGTCGACGGCCTCCGAGGACCTGCGCAAGCGCTACCTGCCCGCGCTCATTTCCGGCGAGCATCGCGCCTGCCTCGGTTTCAGCGAGGAGACCGCCGGCAGCGACATCTACTCGATCGAGACGACCGCCGAGAAGGTCGAGGGCGGCTATCGCCTGAACGGCAGCAAGGCGTTCACGACCAACTCGCTGGACTCGACCTGCTGCCTCGTGTTCGCGAAGACCGCGAACAACCGCTCACCGTTCGATTTCACCGGGTTCATGGTCGACCTCGACTGGGACGGCGTGTCGCACGCCGAGCCCTACGACAAGGCGACCCTGCGCACCTGCTCGATGGGCCGGCTGCGGTTCGAGAACGTGTTCGTGCCGGACTCGCACATCATCGGCGGCGTCGGCGGTGGCCTGAACGTCATCAAGTACTCGATCGGCTGGGAGCGCATCATGCTGATGGGCATCTGCATCGGCCCGATGAGCCGCGTGCTCCGCGAGACCGTCAAGTGGGCGAAGGAGCGCCAGCAGTTCGGCAAGACGATCGGCAACTACCAGCAGATCTCGTCGAAGATCGCCGACATGACGATGAAAACACAGGTCGCGCGCCAGGTGATCTACGACCTGTGCGGCCGCCTGACCGAATCGGAAGGCGAGATCGGCAAGTTCCTGGGCGACGTCGCGATCGCAAAGCTCTACGTGACCGAGAGCTTCAAGCAGTCGATGCTCGACGCGACGCAGATCTGGGGCGGCCGCGGCGTCTGCCACGACTGGTCGATCCAGCAGGACATGCGCGACTCGCTGTCGAGCACGATCTGGGCCGGCACCTCGGAGACGCTGCGTAACACGATCGCCAAGCTGCAGGGCATCTGAACAAAAGGCGACCGGCCGCGGGGCCGGTCGCCTTTTTCCTTGCAGTGCGCGCGCGGTTCCGTTGCGGAGCCGCCGCTTCCTACCAGTAGGTCTCGATCGGGTTCTTCAGGTTCGCGCCGAAGGCCGCCTTGCCCATGTAGACGAGGCAGTCGTCGCTCTGCGCCGGCATCAGCGCGCCGCAGCGCGACTCGCGGTAGTAGCGCTCGAGCGGCAGGCGCTTCGCCAGCGTCGTCGCGCCGCACATGCGGATCGCGCTCGCGGTCATGCTCGGGCCCAGCTCGCTGACGAGGTACTTGGCATGGTGAATCGCCGCGTTCGCCTCGTCGCTGCCGCGGTCCGAGTCGACCAGCGAGGCCGCGTGGTAGGTCGCGAGCCGCGCCGAGGTCAGGTCGGAGTACAGCTGCCCGGTCTGGTGCTGCACCAGCGGATCCTTGGACAGCGGCGTCTCGGTACCGGGGATCATCTTCTTGCCGAGGTAGTCGATCAGGAAGTCGAAGGTCGCCGTCAGGATGCCGAGGTAGACGCCGATGTAGCCGCCCACCAGCCAGTGCGGCTCGCGCGCGATCTTGTACAGCGCGAGGCCCTCGGAGGCGAGGTAGAGCCGCTCCTTCGGCACGAACACGTCCTTGAAGGTCACCGGGTTGGTCGACGTCGAGCGCATGCCGAGCACGTCCCAGATATTCTTCATCGTCACGCCTTCCGCGTCTCGGTCGACGACCAGGAAGGACACCGCCGCCTGCGCCGACTTCGAGCGCGCGGCGCGCGCCGCGACGACGTAGTAATCGGCGTAGCCGGCCATCGACACGAATGACTTCTGGCCGTTCAGGATGAAGCCGCCGTCGGTGCGGTCGTAGGCCGACTTCAGGTGGCTGATGTGGAACGCGATGCCGGGCTCCGAGGTCGCCGAGGCAAACACCTTCTTCTCGTTGATGACCTGGTCGTACACCCAGTCGCGGAAGTCGTTGACGGCGGCCGAGCGGCGGTCGTCGCCCTCGGCGACCGGCACCTCGGCGAGGCTGCCGACCGTGATGTTGTGCATGTTGTACGCGAGGCTGGTCGAGGCATCGCCGCTCGCGAGGATTTCCAGCGCCTTGGTGTAGGTCAGGAAATCCGCGCCCCAGCCGCCGAACTCGCGCGGCACCATGATGCCGAGCAGGCCGGCATCCTTGATGTCCTGGAAGTTCTCGACCGGGAAGGAGCCCTCGCGATCATGCTTCTCCGCCCGCTCCGCGAATTTCGCGGACAGCTCCTGGCACACGCTCATGAGCTGTTCGCGGGTTTTCTCGTCCGATGAGAGGACGGCCACTTTTTTCTGGGACTTTGCCATGTCTGTCTCCCTGCGCAGGTCGGGCCGGCGCGTCGCGAGCTACTGGTTCTTCTCGACGAGCTCCGCGATCGAATTCACGGTCTCGAAATTTTCGGGCATGAGGTCTTCGTCGTCCACGGTGATCCCAAACTTCTGTTCGAGAAACGTGATCAGCTGCTGCAGGCCCAGCGAGTCGAGGATGCCTTCCTCGAGCAGCGACACGTTCGGGTCCAGGTCCTTGCCGGACGAGCCCCGCATGATTTCCTCGGAAATGAACCCCTGTACGGATTCGACGATCTGGCTCATGCCATTCTCCATTCGATGGTAGTCATTGTAACTGTTCGGCTTGTCGTGTCAGTGCCTGACGGTCGATTTTGCCGTTGCTGGTTTTCGGCAGCTGGTCGAGCGCCACGAAGCGGTCCGGCAGCATGTAGTGCGGCAGGAAGCCCTTGACGTTGTCGACCACCCGGTCCGGTACGGATCCGTTGAATTTCGAGGACGAGACGAAGGCGACCAGGCGGTTGCCGATCGTGTCGTCCGGCACCGGGATCACGGCGGCCTCCTGGATCGCCGCGTCGCGGTACAGGGCGGTTTCGATCTCGCCGAGCTCGATCCGGTAACCCCGGCATTTTACCTGG
Organism: uncultured Woeseia sp.; assembly: GCA_937925605.1. Classification (GTDB taxonomy): domain Bacteria; phylum Pseudomonadota; class Gammaproteobacteria; order Steroidobacterales; family Woeseiaceae; genus Woeseia. The sequence goes on along the minus strand of CALALV010000045.1, from coordinate 8,668 downwards.
TGATCCGCGCGGCCGAGGTATACGTAGTTGCCGTCGGCGTCGAGCTTGACCAGGTCGCCGGTCTTGTAGATGCGCTCGCGCAGCCACGGCTGCCGTTCGTTCGGCAGGAAGCCGGCGCGGGTCTTTTCCTCGTCGCCCCAGTAGCCGAGCGCCACGCAGGGACCGCGCGCGCAGAGCTGGCCGACCGTGTCCGGGTCCTCGACCAGTCCGCCGTCGTCGTCAATGCGGTAAAGCGCCGCGTTCGAGGTGGTCTTGCCGATCGGCACCGGGCCGTCGATCTCCTCGGCCGGGCGGTCCACCGTGTAGCTGGTGATGACGTTCGTCTCCGTCGGGCCGTACCAGTTCATGAACTCGGTGCCGGGGCACTGGGCCAGCCACAGTTTGAGGTACTTCGCCGGGAACACCTCGCCGGCGAACAGCAGGACGCGCAGGTCCGGGAATTCGCGATCCCCGAAGCCCGCCTGCTTCGCCATCATCGACAGGATCGACGGCACCGAGTACCAGACCGTGATGCGCTGCTCGATCATCCAGTCGTTGAGCCGGCTGGGGAAGGTCGAGGCCCCTTCCGGGACCGGGTAGAGCGTCGCGCCCGCCTTCGCGCAGGAAAAGATGTCGAAGACCGACAGGTCGAAATGCAGCGGCGCGTGCCCGGACAGGCGGTCGCCGGCCGTCAGTCCCGCCTGGCGGGCGGACCAGCGCACGAAGGACATCGACACCGCGTGGCTGATCATGACGCCCTTCGGACGGCCCGTGGATCCGGACGTGTACAGGATGTAGGCGAGATCGGTATCGACCACGTGCCGCGGTGCCGACGGCTCGAGCGCCTTGAGCGCCGCGCGGCCGAGAAGGTGGCAGTCGCCGGCGAGTTCGGCCTCATCTGCATCGAGCAGCAGGACGTGCTCGACGTTGGCGAGCGCGTCGGCGTGGTCGGCGAGCGCCTTCAGCCCGCGTGCCGTGCAGACCAGCACGCGGATGTCGCAATCCCCGATGATGTAGCCGAGCCGCTCGGCCGGCGCACGCCGGTCCAGCGGCACGTAGGCACAGCCCGCCATCAGGATGCCGTACAGGCCCACATAGCAGTCGACGTTCTTGTCGGCGAGAAGCCCGATGCGGTCGCCCGGCCGCGTGCCGCAGTCGGCGAGGCCGGTCACGACGCGGCCGGCCCGCTCCACGAGCCCGGCGTAGCTCAGCGTCTCCGCCGCCGTGCACAGGGCCGGCTGGTCGGGAGCGGCCTCGGCGCTCGCTATCGGCAATTCATGCAACAGTGATGGCATCGGTCTCAGTCGGGTGGCCACGGGGCGCGAACGGACGTCCGGCCGGGAGCGACGCCTGTCCGCGCAAAGAGGCCATGTTACTGGCCGCGTGCGATGCGTGACAGGACGCAGGTCTCAGCCGGGCACGGGCATCGCGTCACAGTGCGTGCCCTGCCTCGGTTTGCCGGAATCCGCCCCGGCCTGCCTTGCTATTCCTCGTCCGTGCGGCTTATGTCAATCCGCGTTCTTATCGCCGCCTGCCCCGAATGGCGGATGTTCCATGCAATGCAAGTTCCGGGCCGCTTGCGATGGTAGCCCGGGCTGATCCAGCCCGTCGGCCTGCCCTCGCGGGCCCGGACAAGCTCAAGTGTGCCTTCTGCGCAGCGCAAGGCAAGTACCGTGCGGCCATGCGTCACGCTAACCGCGCCGTTGCCGGCTTCCAGGACCTCGCAGCCGTCCGCGACGTGGAAGCACAACCGCAGCTCGTGCGCGCCCGCGGCGAGCACCGTGTCAAGAATTTCGACATGGCTGCCGTCGCTCGCGAGCGTCAGTTCCCGCCGGTGCGTGACCGGGTCCGGCAAGCGCCGGTAGCCGTCGTGCTCTCCGGCGACAATGACGGCGTCCTCAGTTTCCTGCCAATCGAGCAGGCGCGCCTCGGCACGCCGGCCCCACAGGAACGGGCCGAGCGATTCGGACTGGTCGCGGCCGTCGACGCCCAGCGTGTTGTGGGCCGCCGTCGAGCGGAAGTAGTTTCGCCATTCCGGGTAGGTGAAGTAGTCGTAGGTGCCCGGGTCGACGAGCAGCTCCTCGCCGTCGACGGCCAGCGTGAACGCGAGGCAGTCCGCGTGGCCGTGCGCGGCGATCTGGCCGAAGCCCAGCTCGGCGCAGTCGAAGAACACGCGCACGGGCGGGCGTCCTCCGGCGCCGCCGGCGCGCAGCAGGAAGTAGCCGGACTCCTTCCAGGCACGGCTGGTTCGCGGCGCGGGTGCGGCCGTACCCGGCCCCGTCGTGCCCAGCAGCCAGTAGGCGGACTCGGAAGCCGCGGCGAGCGCCAGTTCGTCGTCGTCGAACAGGCAGGCGCCCACGCTCAGCAGTTCGCGCGCCGAGGCCGGGCGTTCGCCGAGGTCCAGGACGTAGCCGTCGTCGGCGTCGCCCGCGTTCGGCGGCCGGCCCGTGTCCGCGCTGAGCTGCGCGAGAAAGCGGTACAGGGCATGCAGGCGCTCGCGGTAGGCCCGCGAGAACGGCCGCTGGCCGCCCTCGCCCGCCAGCAGGCACAGCGTGAAGAACTGGATCACGAAAAACTGGTAGCCGAACGCATGTTCGCGGGTGCAGCCGTCGGCAAAGCTCTGCGCGAGGATCTCGCGTTCGAGGATGTCCGCCGCCTCGTCGCGCCAGCGACTCGCGTTCGGCATCGCCGCGAAATAGCTGCAGGCGATGTAGACGCCGGCCGCCTCGCCGATCAGGTGGTTGTTGGCCGACGAGCCACGCGAGTATTTCCGCTGCACCTCCCACGCGGACAGCCAGGTCGCCTCGAGCAGCCGGTCCAGCCGGCCGTCGTCCGCGAACGGCGCATCGCGCAGCAGGTCGTACGCCCACGCCCAGTTGATCAGCCGGATGCCGATTTCGAGCGGGCTCTTCCAGTTCATGCCGTAGCCGAACGGGTTCGCGTCCAGCCAGCTGTCCCACAGCTCGACCGCTTTCTCGGCGTAGCGCAGCTCGCCGGTCGCCCGCCACGCGCGCCCCAGCACGACGAGCTGGTGATGGCGGTTCGGTTCCCAGACCAGCTTGCAGTCGCCGCTGTTCTCGAAGTCACGGTAGTCGATCAGGTCGGAGAGCCCGCGCGGCGCGGCTCTTCCGGCGGAGAAATCGCGGTGCCAGTCCACCGGGTCTCCGAGGAAGCAGTCCTCCAGGTCGAAGAAGCTCAGGCGATTCTCGCAGATGGCATCGGCCTGGCGGCGCAGGCGCCGCGACCAGGCGTCGAACGGCGCATCGCCCTGTTCCGCGGCGTAGCGGCCGTCGTCGGCCGACAGTCGGAAGGCCGGCGCGCGGTGCTCGGGCTGAACGCGCAGCCGCGGGTAGAAACCGGCGGGAATCCGCAGCAGGTCGAGGTTGGCGGACAGCATCCGCCGGACGCGCCACAGCACCTCGGCGGGACTCATCGAGCGCAGCCGGTGCAGGTACCAGGAAGGCGACTGCATGCGCTCAGCCCCCCGCCGGGCGTTCGTAGCCGAGCGCCCGCGACAGGCCGCCCGCCACCTCGTCGATGACCGTCAGCTCGTCACGGGTCAGGTTGCTCTGCCAGGCGACGTCCTCGCGCACCTCGAGCGGCTTGCCGGTGAAACGGATCTTGTTGCCGCCGATCGTGTGCGTCGAAGCGGCCGCGGCATGCGCCTCGCCCGTCGCGCTGATCACGTCGGCCGCGCCGAGTCCGATGAAATCGAACAGGCGCGCCATCGTCCGTTCCGGGTCACGGCAAAGATCCTCGTAGCGGATGTGCATGCGGCTGTCCGCGGGCACACGCCGGAACAGGCGCCAGATGCGCCCGTTTACCTTTTTCCATTCGCGCGCCGCCGGCGCGACCGCGTCGTCGCGCGACAGTCCGTGCGCGACGCGACGCCTGAGCATCGACCAGACGTTGCCGCGCGCGTCGCGGGTCAGGAACACGATGCGCACGGGCAGCGTCGCGTGCCGGCACAGGTCGAGCATGTCGAGGGGGTCTTTCGAGGCGTCGACGATCGCGTCCACGTCGTAGTGTGCCGCGAGCCGCGCCGCGAGCCGGCTGCGGCGGGCCGCCCAGGCCGCCTGCGGCCGGTACCAGGCCAGCAGCGGCCCGAGGCTGCGCGGCCACTGGTACTGGACGTAACGCAGGAGCCGCCACAGCCGGTTGCGCAGCAGGACCAGCGGTGCGCGCAGCAGGGCCCGGCCGCGATACTCCTCTTCCATTCCGACGTCGGAGATGCGCCAGCGAAACGGCGTGCGCGCGAAATCGACGCCCTCGTCGCGTCCGACCTCCGCCAGCAGGCTGCCCCAGACCGGGCAATCGAGGGGCCGCTCGCCACAGCCGCACTGGCCCACCCAGCGCGTGCCGTCGCCGTCGCGCGCGATCTGCAGCGGCAGCAGCGACAGCTCGCCCACCGCGGCGACGCGCGGATGCCGCGCAAGTAGCAGCGTGAGCAGGGTCGATCCGGAGTGGCCACGACCCGCGATGTACACGTAGACAGGCTGTCGCGCGGCGGGCTGCGACGCGGTCGGCGTTGTTGTCATAAGCTTGTTGTGATGCCGGCTGTGTTCGCTGCGCGCGAGCGGGTTCGTTCGAGGTCCGCGAATTTACTATACTTTGCCCTCGATAACAGTGACCCCGGTCACCGAGGCGGCGACGCCCCGCGCTTATCCTTCGAACGGACTCCCAGCCGACCGGACCATGCCGTGATTCGCTACAGCCTGCTCGTCATAGCGATGCTGATCATCGCCGGCATGTCGTTCAAGAACTGGTATCGCGGCCTGTGCTTCATGCTGCCGCTGCTCGCCGTGCTCGAGCGTCCCGACATGCCGCGCACGATGCTCGGCATCGGCGGCCTGAATCCGTTCAATATCCTGCTCGGCATCATCCTGCTGTGCTGGCTGGTCCAGCGGCGGCACGACGGCTCGCACTGGAACGCGAACCGGACGATGACCCGCTTGTTCGTCCTGTACATGGTCGTTATCGTCGTTTCGACGATACGCATGGCGATGGACCTCGAGTCGTTGCAATATGCCTACCTGCTTGCGGGTCGCGAGGTTACCGGACTCGGCGACCTGCTGAAGAACGAGGTCTTCAATACCTTCAAGTGGCTGCTCGTCGGCCTGCTGATCAGCGTCGGCGCCCGCAGCGAGCAGCACGTACGCCTCGCGCTGACCGGCGTGCTGATCACCGGCGCGCTGCTCGGCATGCAGGTGATATCCAAGATGCTGCCGGGCCTGACCGGCGCCGACGACCTCGCCGAGCGCGCTCTGCGGGTGCTGGATCGAGACCTCGGCTATCACCGCGTGGATCTCGCGGCCATCATGGCCAGCGTGTCCTGGGCGTTTCTCGCCTCGCAGCCGATTCTCAAGACGGAGTTCCGCAAGCTGATTTCCATTGGCGGCTTCGGGCTCTGCACGATCGCCATGGTCGCGACGGGCGGCCGCGCCGGCATGGTCAGCTGGGCCGCCGGCGCCTTCGTCATGGGTTTCCTGCGCTGGCGCAAGATCCTGTTCCTGGTCCCGGTCTTCGCGATCCTTGCGCTCGCGCTGATTCCCGGGCTGCAGGATCGCCTGACGCAGGGATTCAGCGGTAACGAGAACGTCGAACAGGCGCAGCGCCGCGCCGAGATGGGTGCGATCGACGACAGTGGCCGCGACAACTATGCGATCACCTCCGGCCGTATCGTCGTCTGGCCCCTGGTCATCGACAAGGCGATGGAAAAACCGCTCATCGGCCACGGCCGCGAAGCGATGCAGCGCACGGGCATCGTCGCGGCGCTGGAAGAAAATTACGGGATAACAAGCTTCGGTCACCCGCACAATGCCTTCCTGCAGCTGTTCATCGATACCGGCTTCATCGGTCTCGTGATCGTCGGGCTGTTCTACTGGAAGCTGTTCCGAATAGCGGCGAAGGAATTCGCGGAGCCCTCGACCAACACCCGGTACGTGGTCGCGTCGATGGCAGTCGCCTTCCTGGTCGTGAACATGACGGCGTCGCTCGGCTCGCAATCCTTCTACCCGACGCAGGGTGCAACCTTGTACTGGATCGTCATCGGGCTGAGCCTGGCCCTGCTGACGCCAAAGGAGCCTGCACCGGCCGCACCGCGTTCGCGCGCACGCCGCGAGTCGGTGTCGGACGGCACGAAATCCGGTTCGGGATCAAGCAACCTCACGTATCCCGTGCGCTAGAACCGTATCGGGAGACAAAAAAAAACCGCCGCCGGGTGCGCGCCCGGCGGCGGTCGTTTTCAGTACTCCCTTACGGGGTCGGTCGGCGCTAGCCGTCGAGGCGAGCCCGGCGACGCCGCGCCGCCATGCCGATGACCAGCAGGCCGAGGCCGAACAGGCCGAGCGCGGACGGCTCGGGCACCTTCGTGGCCGCGTACAGGTTGATGTGCGACAGGCCACCGCCGCGCCCGAAGACGTTGAAGAAGTCCCAGGTGCCGCTGGTGACGCCGTCGATCAGGCTGTAGACGAACCAGCTGTCCGGCTGGCCGCCGGTGCCGAACTTGAAGCCGATCGCGGCGTCCGCCCAGTCTTCCCAGAACGTCGGGTCGATGCTGAACGTGCCGGTCGAGCCGGTCTGCGTAAACGACAGGCCGTAGAACACGTTGCGGTCGTCGCTCTTCGTGATGTGGAAGTAGTCCGTACCGACGCCGGTCATGAACGGATCGGCCCGCCGGCCGGTCGCGTCGCCGCTGATGTTGCCGGCGCCGCCGGCGAGACAGGCGTTGACGGTGGAATCGTCCGCACCCATGTGATTCATCTCGGTGTTGTAGCAGAGAATCACGTCCGCGGACGCGACCGAGCTCATCAGGCCGAATGCGATCAGTGCCAGGGTAGCTTTTGTTTTCATTATCCTTCCTGCTGCTGAAGTCGGGAGGGGCAGCCCTTGCGGGTTTCCGGACCGGCCGGTTGGCGAGGTCCGCGCTCCGTTATATGTCGAGTTTGCTAATACAAGAGTCGTGCCAGCGAAAAACACGATGAAAAAACAATAACTTGTAATCCCACGCTCTCGCCGGTGTAAAGCTTGTCGACACCCTGCAGGGCTCAGCGGCGGCGGAACTCCTGCATTCTCACCTTGGTCTCGTGGCCGGCGAATACCCGGTCCTCCATGTCGCGCCCGGTCATGTACTTGCGCTGCCAGCCCTGCTTGCGGGCCTCGGAGCCCTCCTCCTTCAGCGCCTCGTTGAACGCCAGGCGGTCATTGCGCCAGTCGACGTACTGCTGGTAGAGCTTCGCGTCGGAATTGAGCGGCAGCTGCCGGGCGTCGAACTTGCGCGCGTAGTGCCGCGGATACGGCATGACGACGCAGACCGGTTCGTCCGCTTCGAATCGGACCTTGTGCTTGCGACGCGTGATCTGCCAGTTCATCGTGAACGTGAACGGGGCCCAGTCGGTCTCTATGATGCCCTCGAGCGGCGCGATGCCGTCCTTCGGGCGGTTCGGGGGACCCTTGACCCACAGGTTGTGCGCCTTGGTCGTCCGGAACAGGTAGCCGAGGGTGAAGGTCAGGACACCGTTACCGAAGTGCGAGCCGACCAACGGCGACGGCTCGCCGTCGAAGCGGATATCGATGGCATCGAGGCCGGGCTTGCCGTTCCAGCGCGCCGTGAACGGAACCGGGTTCAGCAGCTCCCAGCCCACCTGGTTGGCCATCGTCAGCGGCAGGCAGCGATAGGCGAAACGCTCCGGCAACTCGTCGATCCAGTCGCGGTTGCGCTGGGCGGTCCGGAGCGCCATCGGCTGCTCGACGACCTCGTAGGCCGTGATCTGTAGCTTGTCCTTCAAGGCAGCGGTTTCCTGCGGTGCGACGGGGGCGACGAGTGTAGCAGCTGGGCCCGCCCGCGCAGCCCCGTCGCCAATCGGCGACAGGCATGTTCTGGAATGACTTCAATAACTTGGAGAGCAGGTCTCAGCCGCCTCCGCAGCTGTTTGTGGGGTAATTGCGACGTTGCAGGCGGCGAATCCGGGCGCCGGGATGCCGGAATCGGCGCGGAAACCGACCGGTAGCTCAGTAAGTGTTTGTTTTGAATCATTTTGACATAAACTGGCACGTGACTTGCTTATGTGCCACCGATGCCTGCGGTCGGAGCCGCGGGACGGCGAGCCGGCACCGTGCCGCGCCTGCCGCGACCCGCACCCGCTCCACCGCCGCGATCCGCGCCCAGGCGTCCGGCCCGGCCACCAGCCGGTTACGGACGAACTGTGAACCGGGTCACGAAACGGGCAGCTGGTCCTTGCTTGGGGTATTGAAGTTGGTTTTCATGATTTCCTGATGACAAAGGCAAACCTGTCGAAAGGCAGGGACGCAAAGCCACCGGTCTAAGGGGATTCCTACGACAGCGGGGTTGCCAAACATGAGGGTGCACCGTCACCCGGGAACGTCGCCGTTCCCCGTCACTGGCAGTTTCCGCCGAAATTCGATCCCGACTGAGGACCTCGACGCCCGCCGCGACCATGACCCGCGGCGCGCGGCCGACGAACGATTCCAGGTCTTTTTGGGTAAGTGACGATGAGAAACAGACTCTTTTCCACCCTGCCGCTGCTGGCATCGCTGCTCGCGCTGAGCGGCTGCCTGTCGGCCGGCAGCGATACCACCGACGCGGTCGGCGGCACGCCGCCGCCGCCGGTCGATCCGCCCCCTTCACCGCCGCCGCCGCCGCCGCCGCCGCCGCCGCCGCCGCCGCCGC
>CALALV010000044.1 GCA_937925605.1 uncultured Woeseia sp. | reverse complement strand
CCGTCGCCGGGACGTAGCAGGCGAGCCGGCCGGCGGCGGCGGCCTCGAGCAGCGTCGTCGGCTCGCAGCCCAGGCGCCGGCAAGCGTCGTCCAGCGCGTACCAGTCGCGTTCGACCGGGGCGGCCGGTTCGGGACTTTCCGGAAAACCCAGGTCCTGGAGTTCGCGGAAGCGGTGCGCCTGGGTCCGGGTCATGACGACGTCGCGGTCGAAAGCCCGCACGCGCTCCTGCGGCTTGTGACCCAGGTCGCGCAAGCGCTGCATCCATTCGTCTATCTTGTTCAAGGCGCCGGCTCCGCTGGGACCTGCAAGCGATGTCGGCAGCGACCGGCGGGACTTTAGCCCGCCGGCGCGACTAAAGCACGGGCAGTGCCGGCCGATAAGCGACGGGATGAAGTAACACCATGGACGGACCCATGCCGAAAGACCAGGGCATCCGCGATTACCTCGATGCCGGCACGCTGACCCTGTTCGCCGGGCAGCTCAAGGATGGGCTGGACGACGTGCTGTCGGTCGCCGTCTACGGCGCCGACGGGCGCCGCGCCTGGTGCGGCCCGGGCGGTGACGATGCCCGCCACTGGCCGGACGACGGCTTCGTGCACAACGTCTTCGCGAGCGATGCGGGCTGCGTAGAGCTGGCCAGCGGCCGCTTCGCGCACGCGTTCCCGCTGGGACGGCCCGGCGAAGAGCAATTGGGCCAGCTGCTCGTGCAGACCCGGGGCCGCCAGCTCGAGGCCGAGCATGCGCGGCGCATCGTCAAGCCGATTCTCGACTGCCTGCACAAGCAGCTCGACATCAGCATCGAGCTGACCGCCTCGCGCGAGCTTTCGGCACGCGAGCGGGAAAACGCAAAGCTGCTGGTCCGGCTCGACGACCTGTGCGCGCAAGGCGCAAGCGACGGCGCGCTCGACGAGGCGCTTGGTGCCGTCGCGGTACATTTCGGCGCGCAGCTTGCCGTGCTCTGGGGCGAGGACCCGGCCGTCGCCGCCGGCATGCGGCCGACGGCACCGCTGTCGGCCCGCACGCTGTCGCGCATCGGTCCCATCTTTCGCCGGCTGCACGCCGCGGCGCGCAAGCGCCGGCGGGTGCTGCTTGCCGACGCGCCGTCGGCGCTGGCGCGGGTCGCCGGCAGCGATACCGACACGGCACGCGTGCTGTCGTCGCCGGTGCTGAACGAACGTGACGAGGTGACCGGAGTCTTCGCGCTGGTCGGCGGCGAGACGCTGCGCGACGACGAGGTCCGTTGCGCCCGGGTCGTGGCCTCGAAGCTCGCCGTCCTGCTGCAGGTTGCGGCGACGGAGGCCGTCGCCCCGCTGACCCGTCACGACCTGCTCGCGATCATTGACCGGCAGCTGCGCGAGGCACCGGCCGGGGACAGCGCGCTGCTGCTGGTCGACATCGACAAGCTGCACGTCGTCAACGAGATGCACGGCCACTTCGCCGGCGACGCGGCGATCCGCCACGTGCTGGCACAGGCCGCCGACGCCGGCGGCACCGGCGCGATCGCCTGCGACCTGCAGGGCGGCGTGCTCGCTCTCTACCTGCCGGCAGCCGACGAGGCCCGTGCGCTCGCGACCGGTGACCTGCTGCGCGAGCGCCTGCTGCGCCAGCCCGTCGCTTTCGAGCAGCGCCGGATTCCGGTCGAAGTCAGCGTCGGCATCGCCCTGCTGCCGACGGTCGCCCGCGACGCGGCGACGGCGCTGAACACGGCCGAGGTCGCGGCCCGCTCGGCGAAGGCGCGCGGCGGCGACCAGTGCGTCGTGTTCCATGACCTCGATGCGAGCGTGCTGCGCCGGCGCGAGGATCTCGACCAGGTCGGGCTGTTGCAGGCCGCCCTGATCGACAACCGTTTCGAGCTGTTCGCGCAGCCTATCGTGCCGCTCGGCGACCTCGACAGCCGGCCGCGCTACGAAATCCTGCTGCGCATGGTGGACGGCGAGGGCCGCATGCTGTCTCCCGAGCGCTTCCTGTCGGCCGCCGAGCGCTACCAGATGATGGCGTCGATCGACCGCTGGGTCGTGCGCACCGCGACCGACGCGCTGAGCCAGCGCGAGAACCAGCTCGAGCTGAACCTCGCGAGCTTCAGCATCAACGTGTCGACGCAGTCCATGATGGACGAAGCGTTTCCGGGATTCGTCGAGTCGTCTATCCGCAACAGCGGCATCGCGCCCGACACGTTCTGCTTCGAAATTACCGAGACCTCCGTCATGCGCAACCTCGAGCGCGCGCAGGACCTGCTGCAGCGCTTCCGGCGGCTGGGCTGCCGCATTGCGCTTGACGACTTCGGCACCGGCCAGTGTTCCTTCGCCTACCTGAAGGACCTGCCGGTGCAGTACGTCAAGATCGACGGCGTGTTCGTGCGCGACATACTCGAGAACCCGCTGTCCGAGGCGATCGTCGAGTCCGTTGCGCGGATCGCGCGCGTGATCGACGCGCAGACCGTCGCGGAGTTCGTCGAGAACGAGCAAATCGTCGAGCGACTGCGTCGCGCCGGGATCGATTTCGCGCAGGGTTACCAGGTCGGCCGGCCGCAGCCGCTGGCCGAAGTACTCACGGCCTTCGACGAGCCGCTCATCGCGACCGCGGCACTGGAAAGCGCCGTCGGCTGAGCGCCGCTCCGTTACACTTGCGCCATGGCGCGGCGCATCATCGTTGGCACGGCATTGCTCGCGTGGTCCTGCGCGTGCGCGGCGACTGACGGCGCCTGGCTCGCGGCGCAGCTGAGCCGCGTCGAGGCCGCGAGCTTCGGTATCGCGCCGGCCGGGCGCATCGACGCGGCCGAGCACCGGCTCGCGGGCGAATGGCCGCTGGCCGACGGCCTGCGCGTCGGTCTCGACTACGTCTACACGCGCTACGAGTACGCGGGCCTTGCCGGCCGCAACCGCGACCTGCATCGCCTCGCGTTGCCGTTCGTGCTCGAGCGCAGCGGGCGCGACTGGTCGCTCCTGGTGACCTTCGCGCCGGGCCTCTCGGCCTCCTCGAACGTGTTCAAGGAACCGCTCGATCGCTGGAGCCGGGACGAGCTGACGCTCGACCTGTCGGCGACGGCGGTCCGGGCGCTCGGCGAGCGCACGGACCTGCTGCTCGGCGTCGCCCGCGACCAGCGCCTGGGCCGGCCGCTCGTGTATCCGTTGGCGGGTGTCCGATACACGGGCGAGCGGCTGGCGTGGCATCTCGGCTGGCCGCAGGCCGGCATCGACTGGCAGTTCGCGCCCGCGCAGCGGCTGCGGCTGCGGCTGTGTCCTGCCGGGCACCGCTGGGCCGTGGCCAGCGACGAGACCGGCGGGCGCTTCGATTACCGGCAACGCGCGGGCCGCGCGACCGTCGCCTGGCACCTCGAGCTCGGCCACCGGTTCGCGCTGGAGCTCGGCGGCGGCTACGAATTCGGGCGCCGCCACCGGCTGACCGACGATGCCGGCACGCGACTCACCGCCGCGGCGGACGATGCCTGGCTGGTCACGCTCGGCCTGGTCGCGGGTCGGCGCCCCGGGATCGCGTCACGGCCGGCCGATTGCCGCTAGAATCGGGCATCGGGCAGCGACGGGCGGGGCGAAGAGGCGGCATGGGCACGCAGTCCGGGAACGGCAGCGAACTCGATCTCTCGACCCTGCGCAAGGTGGCCGACGCCACGCGCGACGGTCTCGCGATTTCCGACGCGCGGCGGGACGACATGCCGCTGGTCTACGTCAACCCGGCCTTCGAGGAAATGACCGGCTACGCCGCGGCCGAGGTCATCGGCCGCAACTGCCGCTTCCTGCAGGGCGACCAGCGCGAGCAAAAGGGGCTTGACCGCGTGCGGCGGGCGATTGCGGCGCAGGGAACCTGCCTCGTCACGCTGCGCAACTTCCGCAAGGACGGCCAGCTGTTCTACAACGAGCTGAGCCTGTCGCCGCTGCTCGACGACGCGGGCAGGCTCACGCACTATATCGGCATCCAGAAGGACGTCACGGCGCGGGTTGTGCGCGAGCAGCTCGTCTGGGAGCGCGGCGCGGAACTCGAGCGGCTGAACCGGCAGCTGCAGCGGCTCGCAGCGGTCGACGACCTGACCGGCCTGCACAACCGGCGCATGTTCAGCATGACGCTGAACCGCGAATGGCGGCGTGCGCTGCGCACCGGCACCGTGCTGTCGCTGTTCATCGTCGACGTGGACGGCTTCAAGGGGGTCAATGACAACCACGGGCATCCCGCCGGCGACGCCAGCCTGCGCAAGATCGCCGGCGCGCTGTCGCGCGTGTTCTCGCGCGCGGTCGACTACGTGGCCCGCTACGGCGGCGACGAGTTCGTCGTGCTGAGCGCGGGCCTGTCGCCGTCGGCCGCGCTGGGGCAGGGCGAGCGCGTGCTCGCGGCGGTCCGCGAGCTGCGGGTGCCCGGCGTCGATGCGACGCTGAGCGTGAGCGTGGGGATCGCGACGGCCGAAGTGGTCGGCGAACTGGTCGAACAGGACCTGCTCGCCGCTGCCGACACCGCGCTCTACCGGGCCAAGAACGCGGGCCGTGACCGCCTCGAGTTGATTACGCTCGGCGGCGTGCGGCCCGGCGGCCAGCCCGGGTAGCTCAGCGCCGCCGGGCCAGCAGTTCCTTCAGGCCGGCGTCTTCGGTCAGCGCGCGCGCGGTCGCGAATGCCTCGCGGGCCTCGTCGCTGCGGCCGGCGTGATCGAGCAACAGCCCCCGGCGGTAGTGCGCCCAGTCGTGGCCCGGCAGGCCGGCCCGCGGCGCGGCCTCGAGATAGCGGACCAGGGCGTCGATGCCCTCGGCGTGCCGCGCGTCGGCGAATACGGCCGTGCGCCCGATCTGGTAGAGCGCCGACAGCCGCGCGTCGACGTGCGACGCGCGCTCGTCGCCTGCCTCCGCCGCTGCCAGGAAGGCCGTGCGCGCGGCATCCCAGTCCTCGTTGCCTTGCGCGTCGAAGCCGAGCTGCAGCCACGGGCGCGGGTCGTCGGGCACCTCGCGGGTCAGCTCTGCGAGCGTGGTTCGGGCCTCGGGGTCCCGGTCGGTCGCCTGCAAGACGCGCGCAAGTGCAAGCCCGCCCTCGACCCGGTCCAGGGCGGCCAGTCGCTGCGCGAGCTGCTCGGCTGTCGACTTGTCGCCGCCGACGAGGCGCGGAGCCTGCAGGTGAAAACCGATCAGCCCGCGGTGCGCGGCGACGTGTGCGGGGTCGATCTCGATTGCCCGGCCGAAGGCCACGCGACACGCGCGGGCATAGCGGGAGGCGCGGAACAGGCTGGCGGGCGCCGCGAGGGCGCAGGAGGCGACGCGG
>CALALV010000043.1 GCA_937925605.1 uncultured Woeseia sp. | reverse complement strand
CCTGCTGCATCCTACTGGCCGGCTGCGCCGCGACGCCCGGCGACAACGGCGATCCCGGCGGTCACGCCGGGCATTCGATGGACGCGGGCGGCGACCCGGCGGCGTTCCTCGCGCCGATCCCGCTGTACCCGGCGATGACGGGCCCGCTCACGCGGCCGATCTCGACCGACAGCGCACTCGCCCAGGCCTACTTCGACCAGGGCCTGCAGCTGCGCTACGCCTACGCGGTCGACGCCGCCGCGCGCTCGTTCCGCGAGGCCTGGCGGGCCGACCCGGACTGCGCGATCTGCTACTGGGGCGAGGCCTGGGCGCTCGGCTCCTACCTGAACGGCGCGAAGACGGTCGAGAAGGCCCCGTATGCGCTCGCCGCCGCGGAAAACGCGCTGGCCCGCATCGACAACGCGAGCCCGGTCGAGCGCGACCTGATCGAGGCCATCCAGGTCTGGCACGTCGCCGACTACGATCCGGCCACGCGCCGCGCCGAGGACCAGGCCTTTGCCGACGCGATGGCCACGGTCCACGCCGCCTGGCCGGACGATCTCGACGTCACGGCCGTCTACGCCGCGGCGCTGTTCCTGCTGGAGCCGCGGCGCGGCACGCGCGATCTCGACGACCCGGACGTCGTGCGCCTGCACCGCGTGCTCGAGGGCGCGCTCGCCCGGGACATCACGCACCCCGGTGCCTGCCACCTGTACATCCACGCGACCGAGTCGACCGTAACGCCCGGGCTGGCGGCGCCCTGCGCGGAACGGCTCGGCGACGCGGTCCCCGGCGCAAGTCACCTGAACCACATGCCGTCCCATACCTTCAACGAGATCGGCCGCTGGGGCGACTCGGTGCGCGCGAACCTGCAGGCCTGGCATTCCGACCAGAAGGCCGCGGCCGGCCTCGGCGTCGCCATCTACGAGTGGCACAACCTGCACATGCTGCTGTACGCCGCGTCCTATGACGGCCAGGGCGCGATCGCGACGCGCGCGGGCCGCGATTACGCGAAGCTGACCGGCAACACGATGTACGAGGTCCTGACGCTCGTCCGCTTCGGCCGCTTCGACGAGATCCCGGCCGTGGCTGCGCGGCCGTCGGATCCAGCCGGCGGCGCGCTGTGGGACTTCGCGCAGGGCTACGCGGCGTTGCGCAACGGCGACGGCGCGCGTGCCGAGCGCCTGCGCGATGCGTTGCTCGAGTTCGCGGCGACGACCGACGCGACGTTCCGTTTCCACCCGGCGCGCCACGTCGTCGGACCGCTCGCCCATATACTGGAAGGCGAGATCCTGCGCGATCGCGGCGAACTCGAGGCCGCGATCGGGGCCTTCGAGCAGGCCGTCGCGATCGAGGACGAGATGGCCTACGACGAACCGGAACCGCTGCCGTTCGACGCGCGCCACTGGCTTGGCGCCGCGCTGCTCGAGGCCGGCCGCGCGGCGGACGCGGAGCGCGTGTACCGCGAGGAACTCGCGGACCACCCGCACAACGGCTGGTCGCTCCACGGGCTGCAGGCCGCACTCGCCGCACAGGGCGAAACCGACCCGGCGGTCGACGCCGAATTCGAGTCGAGCTGGGCGCGCGCCGACACGTGGATCCGCGCGTCGCGTTTCTGAACGACTACTGACGCTCGGCGAGGTACTCCGCCGCCAGCGCCGCCAGCTCCGCGTCCGCATCGGCCCTGGCCTGTTGCAGCAGGTGGCCGGCACGCGCCGCGCTCATCGAGCCGAGCGCATCGATCGCGTGCCGCCGCAGTGCCGGGTCCCCCGCGGCGAGGAGCGGCGCGATCGCATCGGCGGCCGCATCGTTGTCGACGTCGGCGAGCGCGTCGAGCGCGGTTTCGCGAACCCGCAGCGACGGGTCGCCGAGCGCGGTCGCGAGCAGGTGCACGCTCTCGGCCGGGTGCCGGTCGGCCAGGCCGGCCACGGCCTCCTCGCGCACGGCCGGTTCCGGGTCATGCAGGGCATTCGTCAGCGCGACGAAGGAGTCGTCGCCGCCGAAGGCCGCGAACACGGCCGTCGCGTCCAGGCGCTCGTCCGCAGCGCCGCGCGCAAGGCGCGCCAGCGCCGCGTCGGGATCGTCAGCGCTCAGCCTGCCGAAGGCGAGCGGCGCGGCGAGCGGGCGCACGTCCGTGCCACGCGGATGGATCCACAGGCGGCCGGCAACGTCGGCCCCGGGCGTCAGCTCCAGCGTGAAGTTGTAGTCCCGCAGCAGCTGCCGGACGAGCCCGGCCAGAGGCACATCCAGGTACTCGACGCTGACCGTCTCGTCGAGCGCCGCGTGCGCCTCGACGGCCAGGCGCTGGTGCCCGGCGACGACTTCGAGCACGCCGCGCAGGCTGGCGTCCTGCACGATCAGCGACAGCGAGTCGCTGCTCCCGGCCACGGACACGGAGGGTTCCGCGGCGACCGGCAGCGCGGCGCAGGCGAACAGCAGGAGCAGCGCGCGGCACGGGGCCGCGCGCTGCCCGACTGTGCGCGCGCGCGGGGGGAACGCGCGCACGGATTACTCCAGCGCGAAGCAGCTTTCGACCGCGGTCTGGTTGTAGCTGGCCTCGCGCGCCAGCACTTCGTACTTGAACTCGTCGGTCAACTCGAGCAGCTCGGCGGGCACCGACACCGAGGTCACGCCCGGCGGCAGGATCACGCTGTACACGCTCGCAAACTCCTCGCCGCTGTCGAGCTCGAACTCGGCCTCGACGACGACCTGGTAGTTGACGATCTCGACCGGCACGGGCGGCTGCACGCCGGCCCCGGGGCCGTCTGCGTCCGGGTGCGACATCGTCACCGGTTCCCAGGAGATGGTCACCGGGGCCGACACCTCGGTGAACTCGTCGTCGTCGCAATCCGTGTCGTAGGCGCCGTCCTCGTTGATCGTCACGACAGCCGGCGCGGGCATCACGTGGGTCAGCTCCGTCTCGCCCTCGATCTCCTCGCCGTCGATCGTGACGCCCTCGACTTCCCACTCGCCCGCCGGGAAGCGCGCGAAAAAGGTCGCGGGGTCGAGTTCGTCGAAGGTCGGCTCGGCGCTCTCGAAGAAGAATTCCGTGAGCCCCTGCCGGCGCAGTCCGCCGATCACCTTCACGTTCAGCTGGCGACGGCCGTCCGGCCGTTCCATGACCAGGCGTTTCCAGGCGTCGCCGTCGATCAGCGCGTGGATGCCGAGGTCGCCGTCGGTGTCGTTGAGCTCGAAGAAAATCTCCGTTTCGTCGAATTCGAGTTCGTCCTCGTCCTCATCCTCGTCCTGCGCCAGGGCGGGGCCGGCCAGCGCCAGCGCGATCAGCGCCGGCAGTATCCTGTACTTGTGGTCCATCTCGATTCTCCCGTTCGGGTGGCTGCTCGTTCAGCCGTGAGACGGACGCGCGCGCGAAAACCGGTCGCGGATGCCAGGGCGATGCAGGTCTATTTTCCTGCGATGCAACTCGGCGCGTAGCGACCGCCGGCGCGACTCCGGCTTGTTTTCGTCACCCGATGCGACTCCGAAGCGGCTCCGGCACCTGTTCGTCGCTTGCAACGAGAACAAACCGGAGTCGGTACGGCGTCGGTACGAAATCACGCGGGGGACGCCCCGCGTGCGGCGCTAGAACTCCCAGAGGATGCCGACGGCCGGCAACAACGGGAACCAGTACTCGTCAAGCTGCTCGAGGACCACGGCGTCGTCGACGTCTTCGAGCCCGAAGTCGACGCAGCAGGGATTGTCGCGGTTGGTCGCGTTCGACAGCTCGGCGAACAGCGTCAGCTCGCCGATCCGCACGGGCACGCGTCGCGCCACGCGCAGGTCCAGCGTCGCGAACGTCGCGAAGCGGCCGGCGTTGCGCTCGGTGAACTCGAGCTCCGGCTCGTCCGGATCCGAGCCGGGCACGATGCGCACGCCGGTTTTCGGCCAGCCGCTGTGCGCCGAGGCGACCGCGGACAGGTCCCAGTCGGCGTTCTGCCACAGGATTCCCAGCTGGCCGGCATGCCGCTGGTCCCAGCTGCGCGGCACGTAGCGGCCGTCAAGGCGGTCTTCGGCCTCGGCGAGCGTGTAGGAGAGCCACCAGCTGAGGCCGCTCTCGCCGTCGTAGCCGAGCGACAGCTCGACACCCCGCGCGCGCGCGTCGCGAGCCGGGATCGCGACCCGGTCCGGTTTCAGCTCCGGCATCACCGCGAGCGGGTCGAGCATGCTCTCGTAGCGCGTGCGCAGCCGGCTCATGTCCTTGACGTAGGCCTCCGCGCGCCACGCGAGGCGCTCGCTGACGCGGCGCTCGAGCCCGACGATCAGCTGGTCCGCGCGCTCTGCAGGAAAGTACCGCGTGACGCCGTCCTCGACCTGCAGCTCGTCGACCGCGTGCGACTGGAAATAGCGGCCGGCGCTCAGGCGCAGGTCCGTCTGCGGGTCGAGCCGGTACAGCAGGCTCAGGCGGGGGCTGAACTGGGTCGAGTCCGCCGCGTCGGTGTAGGTCTGCTTGTCCCAGCGCAGGCCGAACTCGGCGATAAGCCGGTCGCTCAGGCTCCAGCGGTCGGCCAGGTAGACGGCCAGCGTGTCGCCGTCGACCCGCCGGTCGACGTCCCGCCGGATCGTGGTCGGCCGGTCGCGGAAACTCGCGAAGTGGCCGAACAGGTCGGCCGACCCCCGGTAGCGAAAACGGGCGTCCACGTGCCGGACAGCCGCGCCCCAGGAGAGGCGGTGGTCGCCGGCGTCGTAGGCCCAGCCCTGCCGCAGACCCAGCACGTCGATGTCGCGGTTGTCGTCGACCCGGGCGATGATCTCTTCCGGATCGTCGGCACGGCCGACGCGCGCGCTGCCGAGCGTGGACACGGACAGCGTCGTGTAACTCGACAGCCGCTCGCTCCAGTCCTGGCTCCAGTTGATCCAGAACTGCGCGTTGCGGGTATCGTTGCTCGAGGTCTCGCGCTCCGCCGGGTCGGTCTCGGTCACGGCCACGACGTTGTCGTTCGCGACCAGCGCGTTGATCGAGACCTGCGTACCCGGTAGCAGCCGGAAGCCGATCTCGGCGAAGACGTCGTTGTAGGACGGTTCGCCGAGTTCGCCGTTCAGCACGAGGTCGAGATTGCCGCGCCGCGCCGACAGCAGCCACTCGACGTCGCCGCCGGCCGCGCGCCCGGCGGTCAGGAACGACGTGTTGTAGACCGACAGCCCGATCTCCGTCTGCCGGTCGCTGTCCGGCGAGATCGTGTCGATCAGCACGAGCCCGCCGAGCCCGTCGCCGTACTGCACCGGGAAGCCCCCGGTATACACCTCGACGCCCGCGATCGCGCGCGCGTCGATCGCGCTGAACAGGTTCTGGTAGTCGCGCACGTGAAACGGGTCGAGCAGGCGCTGCCCGTTCAGCACGAGGCCGGTGTCGCGCTCGGCGCTGCCGCGCAGGTGACTCTTCGCCGACAGGCCGCTCGAGGCATTGCCGGGCAGTCGCTGCACCGCGCGCAACGGGTCCTCGCCGAGCAGCGGCAGCTGCTGGATCGTGCGCTGACTGATGAAGGACGGGGCCTCGAGCAGCTCGCGCAGGACCTCGTAGCGGCTCGCGGACACCGTAACTTCCGGCAACGCCGGCTCCTGCCGCGAAGCGCCGACCGGGCTCGGCGGCGGCGGCGTCGCCGGCGCGGCCGCCGCGCGGCCGACGACCAGCAGGCCCTCGATCTCGTAGAGGCGCAGGCCGTAGGGCGCAAGCAGCGCGCTGACCATCTCCCGCGCGTCGCTGCTCGCGGGCTCGGCGATAACGACGACCCGCTCGTCGAGCAGCTCGGTGCTGTAGGCGAACGGGACGCCGCGCCGGCGCCAGTCGTCGATGACCTCGCTGACGGCGCGGCCGACCGGCGCCGCGACGGTGTCGGCGCCCTGGGCGCTTGCGGCGCCGCCGCCAGCCAGCAGCGAACACAGGAGACCGGCGAGCAGCAACGCGCCGCGTTGCGTGACCGTCGCCTGCCCTGCCGGATGCTGCACCGTGCCGACCCCGCCGCTGCCCCCGCTCAAGGTTCCGCGTCGTCGCCGGCGGCGTCAACCGTGATCACGCCCCGCTCGACGGAGACCTGCAGCGAGGTCATGACGGGGATCGTCCGCAGGACTGCGAACGGCGGCAGCGCCGCGATGCCGCGGGCCTCGCTGCCGGCGAGCGCGCTCGCGCGAGTCGAGGCGAAACGCACCGAAAGGCCGGTCTCGCGCGCCACCCACTGCAGGACCTCGCCGGTCGTGCGCCCGGAAAAATCCTCGAGCGGCGCGATGTCCGCGCTCCAGCGCCAGGACTCGTCGTAGCCTGCAATCCGGCGGCGCTCGAAGCGGCCGTCCTCGAAATAGCGGATGCTCTCGCCGGCGTCGACCGTGACATCGAGCCGCGAGCCGCTGGCGCTGACCGAACCCTCGCGCACGCTGACGTCGAGTTCGTCGTCGCGGACCGCGACCTGGAACTGCGTGCCGGCATGACGCAGCCGCGCGAAGCGGGTTGCGACGACGATCGTCGCCGCCTCGTCCTGCCCCCTGCCCCACGGCGTCGAGTCGAAATACAGCGCACCGCGCTCCAGCCGCAGGGCGCCGTCGCGCTCGATGCCGATGCGCGTCGCTTCGTCGAGGCGCAGCGAGCCGCCCCGCCAGTCGATGGCGACGCGCGTCCCGGGACCCGTTTCGACGAGGTCGAGAGGCGCCAGTGACGGCGCCAGCGCGGACAGCGCCGCGGCCGTCAGCCGTTCCCCGTTCAACGACAGCTCGCCGCCGCTCGCGCGCACGATCGCCGCCTCGAACGGCGGGCCGACGCCGGGCGCGCCGGCGAACCAGAGGCCGCCCGCGACGAGCGCGAGCAGGGCCGACGCGGCGACGGCGAAGAGCCGCTGGCGCCGGCGCCGCCGGGCCGTCAGCTGCCGCCAGTCGGCGTGCAGGTTGGCCCAGGTACGGGCGCGCGCCGCCTCGGCCGGCTGCGGCCGCGGCACGGCGTGCCGGAAACTCTCGTCCCGCAGCTCGTCGCCGGAACGCGCTTCCTGCCTGTCCGTATCAGTCATCGTTCATCCCCGTGGCGCACTCGCGAGCGCCACTTCGGTCAGTTCGTTGTACACCTCGGCAAACGCTCGCCGGGCCCGCGCCAGCAGCGACTGGGCGGCCTCGTAGCCGATCTGCAGGCGGTCGGCGATCTCCTGCGAGGTGTAGCCCTCCACGTATTTCCATTCGAGCGCATTGCCGTAGTTGGCCGGCAGGCGATCGAGCGCGACCTGCACGAGCCGCGCCGCCTCGGTCTGCCGGAAACGCTCGGCCGGCTCCTCGCTGTCCGGCGCGCGAAAAGACTCCATCGCCGCGCGGATGCCGGGCAGGTCTTCGGCCAGCACGACGCGTTCCTCGTAGCGGCCCTGCGCGCGGAACCAGTCGGCGATATTGTTGCGGCAGATCGCGCACAGCCAGGTGTGCAGCTGCGCTTCCGCCTTGTAGCTGCCGAGCTTGCGCAGTGCCTTCGCGAGCGTCTGCTGCACGAGGTCCTCGGCCGTGGCCTCGTCGCCGTCGACGCGCGCCAGCGCAAAGCGGTACAGGCGCCCGTAATGCTCGTCGAAGAACTGCCGGAACGCGGCCTCGTCGCCGGCCAGCACGCGCCTCGCCAGGCGGCGATCGTCGGCGTACACGACGGCTGGCTTGCGGTTGGCCATGTGCATTGGACGCCCGGCGGCGGGTTTCCGGTCGGCGGCGGGGATTCGCGGACCCATTCTAGCGCCGGGCCGCGACCGGAAGCCCGCCGCCGCGGCGTCGCACGGTCATGACCCGCCTCCACCGCGCGTTGCTCCCGGCCCTGCTGGCCATCCTGCCGTTGCTGCCCGTCGCCCGGGCGCAGCCGCCGGCCCGGTCCGAACTCGGCTTGCGCGCGACGACGCTGGCGGCGGAGGTGCCGGTACTCGGCATCGGGCTGGCGGGCAGGCTGCCGCTGCGTGACGGCTGGTTCGTCGACGTCGCGCTGGAACGCCAGCGCTATGCCGATCGCCGCGCGCTGCACGGCCGGGGCCTCGCGAGCACGGTCGCAGGCGCTGCCATCGGCCGGCATTTCGCCGGCGACGACCGCGGCAGCTGGTTCTGGAGCTGGGGCATTGCCGCGGGACTGCCCGCCGCCGCCGGTCCGGGCGCTGGGCCCGGGCGGGACACCGCGGCCACCGAGATCCACCTGGCCGGCGCCGTGGGCCTGAGCCGGCCGCTGTCGCGCCACTGGACCGTCACGGCCGCGCTGCGCGCGGAACGACGCTTCGTCGACTGGCGCAGGCACTCGGACGACGGCCGGATCGTCGACCGTCGCGGGGAGCTCGGCCTGGTTGGACTCGGCATCACGCTCGGCTATCGCCTCTGAGCGCCGAGGGCATCCGCCGGACTCGCGCAAGCACCGGCCACGGCGGCGAGCAGCCGTCGCAGCCAGTCCGCGATCGCCGCGCGGTGGCTGCCGGTCAGCGGCCGCGGCGCGAGCCTGCGCCGCTGGCGGGCGTTGAAGCCGGCGCGCGCGATGAAGTCGCGACAGCGTTGCAGGCGCCGCCGCCAGCTGACCCGGATGCCGCGCCGCGGCCGGTCGCGCCCGGGAATCGTCGAGCGCAGGCCAGCGGTGCCGGTCGTGACGGGGGCCGGGCTCAATGCATAGAGCGGCTGCGCGTGCGCCCAGAACCGCTTGATGAACACGTCGACGGGCGCGTGGAACACCCGGCTGCGACGAATGAACGCGTCCGCCACGCGCGGACTGATCGCGTAGGCAGCGGAACCGTGCGGATAGCGCAGGCAATAGCCGAGCTGCCGTTGGCCGTCGTCGACGACCGGCTGGCGCAGGCAGTCGCGGTGGTCCTGCAGCCGGATGAAACCGAGCTGCCGGACGAGTCGCCCGACAAGCTCCAGCGCGTCGCCGAAATCGGCCCGCGGCCGCAGATCGTCCTCGAGGATGACCAGCGGCTCATCGAGCAGCCGGCAGGTCCGCCACAGCATCAGGTGACTCGCGAAGCAGCCGAGTTCGCCCGTCGTGGGCGTGCGCCCGGTGTGCACCTGGAAACGGCGTTCGTCGCAGTGATGAAAGTAGCGATTGCGATCCCGGTTCAGGTCGATCGCTTCGAAGAAATGGTAGTCCACCCCGCAGGCATCCAGCAGCGGGCGGAGCCTGCGCCGGCGCTCGGCGGAGTGGCGCAGGCTGATGACGAAACAACGCATGATCCTTCCTGCAATGGGCCTGCAGGATAGGACGGAGGCCGGCGCGAAAAACGGTCGCGCAATCGGCGCGGCCACTCATGCTCGCGGCAGCGGGCGCGCGTTGCCGCCCGCGAGACGCGCTTACCTGTCGCGGACGGCAAGCACGCCGATGCTCGCGAGCGCATCGAGGTATTCGCGCACCGCCGCAACGGGCACCGGGCCCAGCTCGGCGGTCAGCCAGTGGCGGATCTCCTCGACGGTACGGCGCCCGTCGACGAGGTTCAGGGCCTCGTAGGCATACTCCCCGCCCGTGCCGTGCGAGCCGGTGTAGCCTGGCAGCGCGAGCCGGTCGTAGCGGTTGTCGCCGAGCTCGTCGCGCAGGTAGGAATAGCCGAAGGCATGCATAGGGCCGACGACGTCCGGGTTGCGCACGAACACGGTGTCGTCGCCGGCCGCCGCGGCCGGATCGGGCGCGTCGACCAGCGCCTGCAGGCTGGCGAGGAACGCGAGTGCCTCGTAACGCGCGACCTCGTCGACCGCCGCAAAAGACCCGATGCTCGCGATGCGCTCGCGCTCGGCATCGAAATGCACTCGCGCGACGGCCGCCGCGTCGCGCTCTTCGAGTGGCCGCAGGCGCTCGAGCAGCGCCGCGCCGCGCGCGAGCGCGTTGCGCCGGAGCAGCGCGAGCGTCGCCGGCACGTCGCCGGCATCGTAGTCCGCGAGGTAGTGCGCCGCGACCGCGCCGATAAACGCGGCGCGCGCGAGCTTGGTCGGGTCGATGTTGGCCGCCAGGTCGTAGTTCGTGTGGATGTAGCGATCCGGCCAGTCGTGCAGGTACAGCCCGGGGACGCGGAAGCTGCCCTCGCGGAACACGTCGTGGTCGCTGCCCATGTCGAGTCCCTCGAACAGGGCCAGCAGTGGTTCCTTGCCGCCCTCGCGGGCGACGAGCGGGAAGGCGCTGTTGCCGCCGCCGGCGTGCACTTCGGTTTCGTCGTTGACAAAGCGGCCGATCTCGAAGCCCGTATCGGCGATGAAGGTCGGCAGGCTCAGCGGGCCGCCGGAGATGCGGAACACGGCCTTCGTGACCGGCGCGCCGCCGACCATGTCCATGTGGATGTTCGCCTTCAGCCGCGCGACGTCGTCGTGCTCGCTCAGGAACATCAGGCTGCCCTCGATCTCGGCCGGCCACAGGAACCGGATCGTGCGCGCCGGCCGCGCCAGGCGACCGTCGTCGATCAGCTTCACAAGCGTGCGCGCGACCTCGAGGATCGCGACGCAGCCCGAGGCGTTGTCGTTCGCCCCGGGCCGCGGATGATCGAGGTGGCAGGTCAGCACGATTTCCTCGCGCGCCAGCGCCTCGTCGGCACCGTCGATCGCGGCCGTCGCGAAGCGGTAGCGGCCGCTCGCGTGGCGCGCGTCGACCTGAGCGTGCAGCCGGATGTCCTCGCCGGCCGCGAGCCGCTGCTGCAGGCGCCGCGCTTCGCCGAGGCTCAGCATGAAACCGAAGGCGGGCGTGTCGGGGAAACTGCCCATGTGGCCCCAGCGCACCAGGCGTTCGTCCTCCTTCCACCAGGCCGAGCGCTGGTTCGGCGCGTAGGACAGGATGCCGACGGCGCCGCGTTCTGCGATCGCGCGCGCAACCACGTCTCCGGGCTGGCTCGAGGTCAGTACGAGTTTGCCCGCGAGGTCGAGCCCGGCGTAGTCCTCGTCGGCGGTGCCGGCGCCGATGTCGACCAGCGACGCGACCACGTCGCCGGCCAGGCTGTCCTGCGCAAGGCTCAACGGCACCGATTGCCAGTCGCCGAGGCGCCGGACGCGCCGCCCGTCGGCGTCGATCTCCCAGAGCTCCGCCGAGCTAACCTCCCACAGCGGCCGCGAGCGCTGCGTCCCGTACATCGTGCGGCCGTCCGCGGCGTACTCGAGCGTGTCGACGCGGTCGAGCCCGTAGACCTTGAGCCGGCCGAGCACGTGATCGGTCGCCGCGTCGAACTGCGCGCCGCTGCGCATGCGGTGCTGGAGCGTGATCGCGTCGAGGTTGCGCTTCGCCTCCTCGCCGGAGACCTCGGCCGCGATCGCCGCGAGCGTCGTCTCGTCGACCAGCTCGCGCAGGTCCGCGTGCGCCGCCGACGCGGCCATAAGCAGCAGGCAGGCGCGCGCGATCATTGCGTCGCCGGCACGCGTGGCACCAGGTGGAAGGCGCGCTGCCGGCCATCGATGTACCAGGTCCTCTCGCCGTCGAAGTAGGCGTCTTCCTCGAGGCGGATGCGCACCGTCTTGCCCCACTCCGGCACCTCGCTCTCGGCGTACAGCTCGATCGAGTGGGCCGTGTCCGCGTACAGCGGGTAGTCGCCCTTGCCCGGCACGCCGTCCTGCTGGTCCCACAGGCCGATCGTCGGACCGGCGGCGTGACCGTGGAAGCCGATCGGGTGCGTGTAGATCGACGCCGTGATCCCTTCCTCGCGCGCCTGCGCCAGCGAGCGGGCGAGAATGTCGTTGCCGCTGCGGCCGGCGACGAAATTGCCTGTCAGGATGTCCTGCAGCCGGTTGCCGCGCGCCAGCGCGCGCTTCAGGCCCTCCGGCGCGTCGGTCTCGCCGGGCCGCAGCACGTAGGCATGCTGTTGCGTGTCCGTGTTCAGCCGCAGGTAGGTGATGCCGAAGTCGACGTGCAGCAGGTCGCCCGGGCGGATCACGTTGTCGTCGTGGCGACTCACGATCGAGGTCTTCGCGTCGATCTCCGGCGCCGCCGCGCGGTCGACCGACACCGACGGGTGGAACCAGGTCGTGAGCTTGAGCTCGCGGATGCGGTCGCGGTACCACCAGGCGACGTCGTTGGTCGTCGTCACGCCTAGCTGGATGACCGCCTCGGACAGGCCTTCCGCGATGATCTCGTGGGCGATGCGCACGATCTGCGGGTAGATATACATCTCGCCGGGCGTGCGCGTTTCCAGAAAGCCGATCGCGCGCGCCTCGGCCGAGACGATCCGCGGGCGCAGGCGCTCGGGCAGCGCGTCGCGGAACAGCCGGTATTCCGTGTGCGCGATGCCGTCGGCGAGCGCGAAAGTCTCGGAGTAGTTCAGGCCGATGCGCGCCGGGTCACGCTCGTCGATCAGTGCCGCGAGCCGGGCCCACTGCTCGCCGTCGCGCTCCTTGTCCCAAGCCGCGGCGAAGCGCTCGCCGACCGCGTAGCGCGCGACGGCGAGGGTCTCCAGCGGCTCGTCGCCGCCCGGGTCGTGGATCAGCAGGATCGTGCGGCGCCGCGCCGACTGCCAGGTCGACGGCAGGAAGGTGCGGATCACCGGGTCCTCGTTGTACTCGCGCGAAATGATCACCCACATATCGATGCCGGCCCGGCGCATCAGGCCCGGCAGCACGGTCTCGATGCGTTCGTCGAGCAGGCGGTCGACGACCGCGGCGCGCTCGCGCATCGGCAGGACCAGCGGTTCGGCGAGCGCCGGCTGCAGGCCGGCGAGACAGGCGAGGATGATGAGCAGGCGGTACGGCATCGGACTCTCCGGGTGACGGACCGGCCGATTGTGCCGCCCGCCGGCGGCCACGGCAAAAGCGCGGGTGTTTTCCGCTGCAACCGTCGCCCTGCCGCGCCCAGCTGGTAACATCGGCCCCCGCCTTGGTCTCGAGCGGGTAATCCCATGCTTCGCAAGCTTCCTGTCGCGGTCGTCCTGCTGGCCATCGCCGGCGCCGCGCCGGCCGACGTGCTGGTGGATATCGTCAAGCAGCCGTACAGCGGCTCGCGCAACGTCGACGAGCTGTCGCTCAACCCGGACTACATCCACGCGGCCGGACTGGAGCGGCTGGTCCGGGACTGGGGCGGGGAACTCGTCCGCCCGGTGCAGGACATCCGGCTGACGCCCGCGCAGGACCGCCAGTACGGCGAGTGGAACCGGCTCGCGCTCGCAAACTCGAATTTCGCCGCGGTCGTGCGCGAGGGCCGTCGCGACGGGCTGCTCACGATCGGCCTGGAAGCGAACTGCAACGGCCTGCTCGGCATGCTCGCCGGCCTGAAGTACGACGGCGCCGGCAACGAGCGCCGCGTCGGGCTCGTGTTCATCGACGCGCACGGCGACTTCAACGTTCCCGAGACGACGCTGTCGGGCATGCTCGGCGGCATGCCGGTCGCGATCGCTGCAGGCCACGCGTTGCACAACCTGCGCACGACCTCCGGGCTCACCGAGCCGCTGCCGATGCAGCACATCGTCTGGGGCGGCGTGCGCGACCTCGATCCGCTCGAGGCGGAGCGCTTCCGCGAGTACGAGGTGCAGCAGTTCTCGGTCGAGGACATCCGCACGCTGAGTGACAACCTGAAGGCGCAGATGGATGCGCTGTCCGAGCGCGTCGACGCGATCTACGTGCACATCGACATGGACGTGCTCGACCCCGAGGAGGTGCCGGGCCACGGCCTTACGGTCGCGAACGGCCCGACCAGCCGCGAGCTCGGCGCGGCGATGACGCTGATGTTCCGCTACCCGAAGGCCGTTGCGCTCGGCATAGCGTCCACGCCCTACGGCTCGCGCGATCCGGAAGGCGTCAGCCGGCAGGCGGCGCTGAACCTGATCGAGGGCGCCATCGCCGGCGTCCGGGAGCGCTGAGCATGATACGGACCTCGATGTTGGCGGCCGTTGCCGCGCTCGCGTACGCGCTGCCCGCGTCCGCCGGCTGGCAAATCGAGAAGACGACCGATCCGGCGAGCTACCAGGCCGTCGTCCTCATCGCGCAGGCTGCCGAGGGCACGATCAAGGACGAGTACGCGACGAAGGACGTGCGCCCGCGACTCGAATTGCGCTGCGTGCCGGGCCCGGAGCCCGCGCTGCGCGCGCGGATCGACTGGGGGCGCTTCATCTCGTCGTTCAACACCGAGGTCGCTTTCGCCGTGGACGATCGCGATTCCCTGGGCCTGACGATGGGCGTCGACCGCTCCAATCGCATCACGAGCACGAAGGCGGCCGCGGACGACGACGCGCTGCTCAGCTACCTGGACGGCGGCAAACGGCTCGCTGTGACCGTGACGCCCTACTCCGAGGTGCCGGTCACCGTGCACTTCGACCTGGCGGGCTTCGCCGCCGGCCTCGGGAACCTGCGCGACGCCTGCCGGTGACCCCGGCTGCGGCGGACCGCTGCGACGAATAACGCCGCCGCGCGCCCGCGCTAGTCGGGCACGCCCAGCCGTTCGTGCATGATCGGGCTGGTCGTCGTGTACTGCACGTGCACCTTCTTGTCGGGCTCGATGCGCTGCTTGATCGCGAAGGCGGCCAGCGCGGCCTCGTGGAAGCCGCACAGGATCAGTTTCTTCTTGCCGGGATAGTGATTGATGTCGCCGACGGCATAGATGCCGGGCGTCGAAGTCTCGAATTTCTCGGTGTCGACGTTGATCGTCTTGCGGTTGATGTCGAGACCCCACTCGGCGATCGGCCCGAGCTTCGGCGCGAGACCGAAGAAAACCAGCGCCGCGTCGGCCTCGACCGTGTGCTCCTCGCCCGCCTTCGTGCGCAGCGTGATCGAGCGCATCGCGCCGTCGGCGTGCTCGATGGCGGTCGCCTTCGCGTTCTCTATGACGTCCATGCGGCCCGCGGCGACCAGCGCGCGCATCTGCGCGACCGACGCGGGCATGGCGCGGTACTCGTCGCGCCGGTGCACGAGCGTGATCCGCGCCGCAACGTCGGCGAGCGCCAGCACCCAGTCGAGCGCCGAATCGCCGCCGCCCAGCACCACGACCCGGCGGTCGCGGAAGGCTTCCGGGTCGCGCACGCGGTAGTGCAGTGACTGCCCCTCGCACTCCTCCGCGCCGGGCGCGCGCAGCGGCCGCGGCTGGAAGGAGCCGACGCCGCCCGCGATGACCACGGCCTTCGCCGTGAATTCCTTGCCGCGCGACGTGCGCACGCGAAAGCTGCCGTCTTCCCGTGCCTCGACCTCGGTGACTTCCTCGCCCAGGTGCATGCCGGCCTTGAACGGCTCGATCTGCTTGAGCAGCGCCTGGGTCAGCTCCTCGCCGGTGCAGACCGGGATGGCCGGGATGTCGTAGATCGGCTTGTCGGGGTACAACTCGCTGCATTGCCCGCCGGGACGCGGAATGGAGTCGACGACCTCGGCCTTCAGGCCGAGCAGACCGAGTTCGAAGACCTGGAAAAGGCCGCAGGGGCCCGCGCCGACGATGACGACGTCCGTACTGATCACGCTTTGCTCCGCACAAAAGAGGCGCGGGCCGTGAAGGCCCGCGCTATGAGGTCGATCAGGATAATACCATCGCCGCCTGTGGGCGTGCCGCCCGGACGGGCGGCACGCCGCGGCGATGCAGGCGGAGCCTACTCCACCGTGTTGCCGGAGGCGTTCGGCAGCGAGTTCACGCCGGCCGTGGTATCCGCGGACGTGTTGCCGTAGATGACCGGGCCGGTGCTGATGAACAGGTTGTCCGTCAGCGTGCTGGCATCGCCGACCGAGGCCGACTCGTACTCGATCGCCGGTCCGCTCAGGTTCTCGAAGACGTTGTTGTCGACGTCGAGCGAGAAATTCACGCGCCAGTTCTGGAAGATGCCGCGCTGAGCGTTCAGGCAGGTATTGCCGCTGTAGACGGTGTCGTAGCCGTCCTTGTCGAGCTGCAGGCAGCGCCCGCTGATGTCGTGGAAGTTGTTGTCCACGACGCTGACCAGCGAGCCTTCCTCGATGCGCACGGCGTTGACGGTGCCGTAGATCTCGTTGTTGATCACGAGCACGTTGGTCGGGCCGCCGTCGGAACCGATGACGATGGCCGAACCGTCCGAGCCGCTCGAGAACACGCCGCAGCTCGAACCGTCGTCGAAGCACCACTCCTGGTCTGCAGGGGCGCTGACCAGGCTGTGGATGATGTTGCCCTCGACGATCACGTTCTCGATGTACTTGAAGTCGATCGCGTTCTCGCGGTCCGAGTGGAACGTGTTGAAGCCCAGGTAGACGTTGCGCGGCGGGTTTGCCGAGCAGCCGTGGCAGGCCTGGAAGCCGTCGCCGCCGTTGTGGTGCACGTAGTTGTTCAGCAGCCAGACCGAGTCCGAACCGCTGCCGACGAACAAGCCGTGGCGATCGTCACCCTGGTTGTGGTGGATCTCCGAGTCGGTCACGACCAGGAAAGAACCGCTCAGGCTGGTGGCGTTCTTGCCGGACACGTTCGCGACCTCGATGTTGCGGAAAACGTGGTGATCCCCGGAAGTGCGCACCTGGATGTTGTTGAACACAGTGTCGATGAAGTAGCACCAGGAACCGCTGATGCGGAACACGTCGTTGCTGCCGTTAAGCGTGCCGCCGACGATGAACGCAGGGTTCTCCTCGGTTCCGTTGCAGGTCAGGTACATGTCGCCGCCGTTCGCGGAATCGCTCGTGAAGGCCAGCACCTCGCCCGCGCCGATCGAACTCGGCATCCCGCCGGAGCTGGTCGCCGGGCCGGGTTCGCGCAGGTAGTCGAACGGAACCTCGGGAATCGAACCGAGCACCGGCGGCTCTGCGGCCTCGGTCACGGTGATCGAGAATTCCGGCAGGCTCACCGTGAACTCGCCGTCGCTGACGCTGATCACGATACCGCCGTGCTCACCCACGTCCGCCGCGGCCGG
Source organism: uncultured Woeseia sp. (assembly GCA_937925605.1). Classification (GTDB taxonomy): domain Bacteria; phylum Pseudomonadota; class Gammaproteobacteria; order Steroidobacterales; family Woeseiaceae; genus Woeseia. Next base: position 4,251 of record CALALV010000043.1, on the reverse strand, counting down.
CGTGCCGGACAGGCGCCCGGTAGTCGGCTCGAAGCTGGTCCAGGCCGGCTGGTTCTCGATGCTGAAGCTCAGCGCGTCGCCGTCGGCGTCCGACGCCGTCGGCACGAACGCGTAGGCACGGCCTTCCTCGACCGAGACCGCCGGAGAGCCGGAGATCGTCGGCGCGCTGTTGCCCGCTGCTGCTTCAACGGTAATCGTGAAGGCCGGCAGGCTGACGCTTGCCTCGCCGTCGCTGACGCTGATGACGATGTTCGAGTGGCTGCCGACATTGCCGGCACCGGGCGTGCCGGTCAGGCTGCCGCTGGCGCTGTCGAAGGACGTCCAGGCGGGCTGGTTCGCGATGCTGAAGCTCAGGCTGTCGCCGTCGGCATCGGAGGCCGTCGGCGTGAACGCGTAGGCCTCGCCCTCGGTCACCGTGGTGGGGGGAGTGCCCGAGATGACCGGCGGCGTGTTGACCGGCACCGCCACGACCGTGATCGAGAATGCGGGCAGGCTCGCGCTCGCCGCGCCGTCGCTGACGCTGATAACGATGCCGGAGTGCGTGCCGACGTCGCCCGCCTGCGGCGTACCCGTCAGGGCGCCGCTCGCAGCGTCGAAACTCGCCCAGGACGGCTGCCCGGCAATGCTGAAGCTCAGGCTGTCACCGTCGGCGTCCGACGCGGTCGGCGTGAAGCCATACGCATTGCCAACCATGACGCTGGCGGCGGGGACGCCGCTGATCGTCGGCGGGGTGTTGGTTGCAACCCCGGCGACGGTAATCGAGAAGGCCGGCAGGCTCGCCGTCGCCTCGCCGTCGGTCACGCTGATGACGATGCCGCTGTGGGTGCCGACGTCGTTCGACGACGGCACGCCGCTCAGGACGCCCGTCGCGCTGTCGAAGGTCGCCCAGGAAGGCATCCCGGTGATCGAGAAAGTCAGCACGTCGCCGTCGGCATCGCTGGCCTCGGGCTCGAACGAATAGCTGGCGCCGGCGTCGACGGTCGCGGCCGGCGTGCCGCTGATGAGCGGCGCGCTGTTCAAAGACGGCACCTCGCCGGTGCGCAGGATCGTGTTGAGCTCGGCGATCTGCGCGTCGCTGGCGCCGGCGGCGGCCACGAGGCCGGCGTCGAAGTCGGCGCTCGCGTTCGCGGCGGCAATGTTTCGCACCTGCGTCGCGCGCATGCCGGCGGACAGTTGATCGACCTGGCCGTTAAGCGCGTCGAGCGCGGCGGTCGACTGCAGCCAGTTCATAGCGCGCACGCCGACGCGAATGCCGTCCAGCATGTCGGCGGTCAGCAGCAGGTCGGAAAAATCTACGCTCGGCGAACCAGGCATGGCCGTCGACATCGCCGACTCGAGCCGCGCCATCGCGTCGCTACCCTGCACGCGCAGCGAGTTGCCGGCGGCTTCCAGCGATACCTGCGCCAGCGCGCGGCCGAAAACCGCGGACGTCCGGGCGTCGCCACCCGCACCGCCGGCGCCGTCGAGCACGCCATCGGCAAGGTCCGACCCGACGCGGGCGACGACGTCGTCGCCGCTGACGCTGCGGCCTGCGGCCGTCATGGCATCGCGCGTCCGCCGCACGGCCTCGCCGAGGGCTTCGGATGCACGCAGCACCTCGGCGATGTTGCCGCCGTCGATCTGCTGCGTCATGACCTCGGTACCGGCAAGCGTCGACAGGCCGGAGTTGAGGGCGTCGCCGACGATCAGCAGGCCTTCCTGCAGGTTCGCTTCCGTGCGCCCGCCCGGCAGGTCATTCGCCACCTCGATGGCGAAGGTCGTGAAGGGATTGATATTCGCCACGGACTTGGCACCCGGCTTCATAGCCGAACTGCGCAGCGTGAAATCGGGTGCTGCGTTGGTCACGATGTCGGTACCGTCGGTCGCATCGATGCGCAGCGGGTAATAGGAACCGCGCGTCTTAACGGTCACGTCGAAGGCTGCCGTGGCATCGCTGGTCGCCGTAATCAGGTCGGTGCCGTCGGCCGCACGGATGCGAACCGTCGCCGCGACGATCGGACCGTCGCCGACACTGCCGCTGATCTCGTGGTCGGTTTCCTCGACGCCGGAGCCGTCGTCCGGATCTTCCGGCACGTCGACTTCGCCCGGCGGAAGACAGCCGGCCAGCACGAAAAGGGAAAAAGTTACGCTCAGTACGCGCTTAAAATCACGCAGAAAATCGCTCGGGGACATTCATTTGCTCCTGCCAGTGGCAGGCAAACCGAGCGAAAGCCGAGGCGCTAACTGCGCTTACACGGATGCCAAGGGCGGCGTTATGACAAACACCTGGTGCGAACACCGCGTTTCACGGCCTGCACGTCGATCCCGCTGGCAACCCCGCTGCCCTAGGTGTCTTACCCTTAGACCGGTGGCTTTGCGTCCCGACCTTTCGATCGGTTTGCCTTTTTCAGTTTTGGCTAGTTGGTACTCAAGTTTCCGTGGTTGTGCTTACTGCAATGTCGGCAACCCTAACAGAGGCTTTAGAAAAAAAAACCTGTCTCAAAACTGCGACGCGAACTGTGTTCATCGCGAAAAACTCGCGTCAATTTTTCGACGTTTCGCTAGTACGCATTGGTTAAAAAACGCACAATCCGTTGACAGCACTGGCGTTCGGCGATGTCGGCATTTTGCGACCCGGGCGTGCTGCCCTGCTAAGCTCGCGACTGGCCTGCGAGCCCGCGATGCAAACCGAGAAAAAAAATTTTCCTTCGTATCGCCGCGAATGCGGCTGGAATGCGCTGTTGCCCGCGCAACAGCGCGCGCCAGCGCTCGAGGACGATACTTCCTGCGACGTCGCGATCGTCGGCGCTGGCTACACCGGCGTTGCCGCGGCGCGGCGCTGGGCCGCGCTCGCGCCGGGCGACGACGTGCTGCTGCTCGATGCGCACGCGCCGGCTGAAGGCAACCCCGGCCGCAACTCCGGCTTCCTGCTCGAGATCGCGCTCGCGCACGACGCGGACTCGACCGCGGTCGCGCGCATGCGCCGTTGCAATGCGCTGCTCGGCGCAACGATGGCGGACATGGTTGCCGACGTGGCGGCGAGCGGCGTCGACGACCGGCTCGTACGCCGCGGTAGTTACCGCGCCGCGGCCGGCGAACGAGGTCGCCGCGCGCTCGACGGCTATCGGCGTTTCCTCGACGCGCTGGAGCTGCCGGGCGAGGCACTCGATGCGGAAGCGCTCGCCGAGCGCATCGGCACGCGCTTCTACCGTGCCGGCCTGTACTCGCCGCACTGCTGGCTCGCGCAGCCGGCGGCGCTGATCCGCGCGCTGCTGACGCGCCTGCCCGCGAGCGTTCGCTATCACGAGGACACGCCGGTCCTCGGCGTCGAGCCCGCGGGCAACGGTTTTCTATTGCGCACGCCGCGGGCGCGGGTCCGGGCCCGCCGCGTCGTGCTCGCCAACAACGCCTTCGCGAAGTCGCTGGGCATCGGCCGCGAGCGGCTGGTCGCGATGTACACGTATGCGGGGCTGACCGCGCCGCTGCCGCACGAGCAGCTCCGCCATTGCGGCAGCGACAATGAGTGGGGCCTGCTGCCGGCGCACCGGCTCGGCAGCACGCTGCGGCGCACGGCCGACGGGCGCCTGCTGATCCGCTCGCAGTACGGCTACGAGCGCGAGCGCGACAACGCGCAGGTCGCCGGCCAGCTCGCCGCGGCGCTCGCCCGGCGCTTCCCGGCGCTCGCGCCGATCGACTTCGCGCACTGCTGGCACGGAGAAACCGGCAACACGCGAAAAGCGCAGCAGCTGTGGGGCGAGGTCGCGCCGGGCCTGTTCGTCTCCGCCGGGTGCAACGGCGGCGGCGTCGTCAAGGGCACCCTGCTCGGCCGGCTGCTGGCCGAGGAAGCGCATGGCGGCGCGTCGGAAGACGTCGGCGCGCTGTTCGGGCGAGCGAGCTGGATGCCGCCGGAGCCGGCACGCAAGCTGGCGTTCCGGCTGATTGCAGCCTGGGAGCGGCGGCGCGCGGCGCCGGAGGTGTAAGCCGGCGCGGCGATCGTGTAACGTCGCCGCTACAACAAGAAAGGGGGCATCGTGGAGTCAACCGTCAGCGTCGGCGCCTGGTCGCTGCTGCCCGCCAGCGTCGCCATCGTACTCGCGTTCGTCACGCGCAATACCGTGTTCTCGCTCGCCGTCGCCTGCACGCTAGGCGTGCTGGTCGCCGGCGAAGGCCTGATGGGCTTCCCGAACCTGCTGAAGCGCGCGCTCGGCACCGAGAGCTTCTCGTGGATCTTCCTGCTCGAGCTGTTCATCGGCGTCACTATCGCGTTTTTCC
>CALALV010000042.1 GCA_937925605.1 uncultured Woeseia sp. | reverse complement strand
GGCGCCTGCCTCGGCCGCACGCCAGCTGCGTTCGAAGTCCGGCGCCGGCGCGCCGGCGACGCGCTCGGCCGCGCGCAGGCGGCGTTTCAGTTCGTCGTCATGCATGGCTTGCTCGCTCCCGGCGGCGATCCGGACCACGCCGTTGCACAGGCCGGCAGGCGCCGTCGTTCGCCCAGCGGCCACCGCGCGACCGCCGCGACACGGCCGGTCCGCTCCTGGCTATCGACAGCATCGTCCGCCGCCCTCCGCCTGCCGGTGCAGTCCCGCACATGTCAGCCGCCGTCCCCGCCCGGCACGTCGTCGGCGAGCACGGTCGCGAGGCGCCGCTTGGCGCGGTCGTAGTGCGTCCGCGCGGTACCCGGCGAAACGCCGATCACGCGAGCGGCGTCGTCCAGGCTCAGCTCGCGCAGGAACACGAGCTCGATGACGTCGCGCTGCCGCGCGGGCAGCGCTGCGACCGCGGCCCAGACCGGGCCAAGCTCGTGCACCGGCGGCGGCACGCTGGCGGGCGCGGCCTCCGCGCCGTGCCGGCGCAGCAGGCGCAGTCGGACGCCGAGCCGCCGGTAGCGCCGCCGCGCAAGATTGCGGATGACCCCGAACAGGAATGTCTTCAGCGTCGCGCGACCGTCGAAGCGCGCGCTGCCACTCAGTATTTCGACGTATGCCTGTTGCACCAGGTCCTCCGCTGCCGGCGGGTCGTATGCGCTCTGCGACAGCGCCCAGCGCCAGGCTTCGGCGTGCAGCGCCGCCAGTTCCGCGCGGCTGACTGCCGGGTTGTCGGCAAGGCATTCATCGTCCCGCATAGGGCCTCCGCTTGCTGAGTCGCCCGGCGGCCACCCGCGTGTGACAGGGCGGGCGGTTTTTTTTCAGCTCCGGTCCGAGCGGACGGACGCGACGGCGAAAGCAGCGACGAACGGCAGCAGGCGCTCGGCGGCATCGCCGGGCGCGTCGGGCAGCCAGGACAGCAGGACGGTGAGCCCGAAGCCCGTCAGCATGGCCGCCAGGGTACTGCCCGCCGCGAGGCGGCGACCGGCCAGGCGCAGCAGCAGGACCGGGCCGAACGCCGCGCCGAGCGCCGCCCAGGCGAACAGCACCCGCGAAAAGATGTCGGCGCGCCAGACGAGCGCCAGCAGCGTCGCCGCGACCAGCACGGCCAGCACCGTGAGCCGCGAACCGCCGAGCGTCGCGGCCCGGCCGCCGCGGGCCAGCGTCCAGTCGTGCGAGATCGCCGAGGCCGCGACGAGCAGCTGGCTGTCGGCGGTCGACATGATCGCGGACAGCACCGCGGCGAGCATGACGCCGGCGACGACGGCCGGCAGCAGTTCGGCTGCGGCGAAGAACAGCACCTGCTCGGCGTCGCCCAGCTCGGCGTACAGCACGCGCGCACTCAGGCCCAGCAGCAGCATGCCGGCATAGACCAGCACGGCCCAGCCCAGGGCGATGACCCGGCCGTGCCGCAGGCTCCGCTCGTCGCGCAGCGCCATGAAGCGGTTGACGACATGCGGCTGGCCCGGGTAGCCGATGCCGATGCCGAGGATGCCGAGCACGAACATGATGCCGGCCGCGAGCGAGACGCCGGCAACCGGCGAGCCGGCGCCCGCGAGCGGCGCCAGCCCCGCGACCAGCGCGGCCGGACCGCCGACCGCGGCGAGTGCCACGAGCGGCAGCACCAGCGCCGCCGTGAACATCAGGAGCCCCTGGATCGTGTCGGTCACGCTGACGGCCCAGAAACCGCCGAGCAGCGTGTAGGCGAGCACGATGCCGGCGCCGACCAGGATGCTCGGCTCCTTCGCGAGCCCGAACACGGACTCGAAGGCCTTGCCGGCGGCTTCGAACTGCGACGCGACGTAGAAAACGAACGAGAACACGACGATCGCCGCGGCGACCCTGAGGATCGCCTGCCGCGCGTTGCCGAGCGAGGCCGGCGCCAGCACGCTCGCGAGCGTTACGGCCCCCTCGTTCGCCGCGAGCCGCTTGAGCCGCGGCGCGACCCAGTACCAGTTCAGCAGGAAGCCGCCGACCGTGGCGGGGAACAGCCATAGCGCGGGCCAGCCCCAGGCGTAGGCCGCGCCGCTGACGCCGAGCAGGGTCCAGGCCGAGGACGAGCTGGCCGACGCGCTGATCGCGGCGACCCAGGCGCCGAGGCCGCGACCGGCCAGGTAGAAATCCTCGACGCTGGCGTTGCGCCGGCTGGCCCAGATGCCGACGCCGATCAGCAGCGCGTTGTAGACGACGAGCGTCAGGAAGACCGCGGTGGTGTCCGCCACGCCGCTACTCGCAGTCCGGCTCCGCGTCCGTCGCCGCGAGGCGCCCGTGCGCCTCGAGTGCGCACTGCAGCGCGCGGTGATCGATGCCGGAAACGGCGCTGCCGCGGTGCCCGCGCATGTCGCGCCCGGCGACCAGCGCGTTGACGATCGCCTCCTCGGTCGCCTCGACGGTGGCAAGGAACAGCGAGGACATCACGTCGTTCGCGAGCATCGCCGTCTCGCGCAGCGCGCCGTCCTGGTCGGTACCGGCGGGCGTCGTCGAGAACGCGAGGAAGATGTCGCCGGAGCCGTTGCCGGCGATGCCGCCGACGCGTGCGAGGCCCAGTGCCGCGCGCCGCGCGATGCGCTCGAGCTGGTGCGGCAACAGCGGCGCGTCGGTGGCGACGACGATGATGATCGAGCCGGTCTCGTCGTCCGGCTGCGGGTCGCTCCAGACCCGGTGCTCGCGCAGCACCTGCCCGACCGGAACGCCGGCAACGCGCAGCGTATCGCGCAGGCCGTAGTTCGCCTGCACCAGCACGCCGGTCGTGTAGTCGGCGTCACCGATGCGCGTGCGTCGCGACGCCGTGCCGATGCCGCACTTGAATTCGTGGCAGATCATGCCGGTACCGCCGCCGACCGAGCCTTCCGCCACCGGTCCCTCGCTCGCGGTCTCGAGCGCGAGGAACACGTGGTCCGCGTAGACGTGGAAACCGTTGATGTCGTTCAGGTAGCCGTCGTAGGTCTCGGCGACGACCGGTAGCGACCACCAGTAGCCGGACTCGTCGGGGTCGCCCTGCGCCACCCGCCAGCGGATCACGGCGTCGTGCACCGCGCCGACCGAGTGCGTGTTCGTGATCAGGACCGGGCCCTCGAGGTAACCGGACTCGGCGATCCAGTGGGAGCCGGTCATCTCGCCGTTGCCGTTCAGCGCGTAAAGGCCTGCGAACACCGGCCGGTCGAGCGTCTGCGCGCCGCGCGGCAGGATCGCGGTGACGCCGGTGCGCACCGCGCGGCCGTCGTCGAGGTCGGCGATCAGCGTGTGGTGGCCGACGCGCACGCCGGCCACGTCGGTGATCGCGTTCAGCGTACCGGGCGTGCCGTCGAACGGGACGCCGAGGTCGCGCGCGCGCGGCGCGTGATCGTCGGCCGCGGCGGTGCCGCCGACGGCGCACAGGATGGCCGCGAGGCACGCGGCGATGGACGGTCCTTTCATGATGCTCCCCCCGGATGCAGGCACGGTGCGCGCATGATACCGGCAAAACGTGTCGCCGGCGGTGCGATTCCGCTACCGTGCAGCCGATGAGCGAACGGGACTGGCAATTCTGGATCGACCGCGGCGGCACGTTCACCGACATCGTCGCGCGGCGCCCCGACGGCGCGCTCGAGACCGCGAAGCTCCTGTCGGACAACCCGCGGCAGTACGCGGACGCAGCCGCCGAGGGCATTCGCCGGATACTCGCCCGCTGGCGCGACGCGGGCGGCGACGAATGCCCGCTGGCCGCGATCAAGATGGGCACGACCGTCGCGACCAACGCGCTGCTGGAACGCCGCGGCACGCCGACCGGCCCGCTGGTCACCGCGGGCTTCGAGGACGCGCTCGAAATCGGCTACCAGAACCGGCCGGACATCTTCGCGCTGGAGATCGTCAAGCCGGCACCGCTGTACGCGGCGGTCGCCGGCGTCCGCGAACGGGTCGGCGCCGACGGGGACGTGCTGCTCGAACTCGACGAGGACCAGTGCCGCGAGACGCTCGCGCACTTCCGCGAACGGGGCTTGCGCGCAATCGCGATCTGCCTGCTGCACGGCTACCGGTATCCGCGGCACGAACGCCGGGCCGCCGAACTCGCCCGCGCCGCGGGCTTTGCGCAGGTGTCCGTGTCGCACGAGGTCGAGGCGCTGATCCGCTTCGTCAGCCGGGCCGAGACGACGCTCGCCGACGCCTACCTGACGCCGGTTCTCAGGCATTACATCGACGGGCTCGAGCGCGCGCTCGCCCGGGTACAGGCTCCGCGCCGCCTGCTGTTCATGCAGTCGGGCGGCGGTCTCGCCGAGGCCTCGCGCTTTCGCGGCAAGGACAGCGTGCTGTCGGGTCCCGCCGGCGGCGTCGTCGGCATGGTGGAGTCGGCGCGGGCCGCCGGCCTCGAGCGCCTGGTCGGCTTCGACATGGGCGGCACCTCGACCGACGTCTCGGCCTGGGCCGGCGAGTACGAGCGCAGCAACGACTCGGAGATCGCCGGGATCCGGCTGCGCGCGCCGATGATGAAGATTCACACGATCGCTGCCGGCGGCGGCTCGGTCCTGCACTACGCCGACGGGCGTTACCAGGTCGGCCCGGACTCCGCCGGCGCGGATCCCGGGCCCTGCTGCTACCGGCAGGGCGGCCCGCTCGCCGTCACCGACGCGAACCTGCTGCTCGGCCGCATCCCGGTCGACGAGTTCCCGGCCGTGTTCGGGCCTGACGGCGACGAGCCGCTGGATGTCGACAGCGTGCGCGCGCGCTTCGAGTTGCTCGCCGGCGACATCGGCGCCGATGCCGGCAACACGCCGCGCCCGGAGGACGTCGCCGCCGGCTTCCTGACCGTCGCGGTCGAGGCGATGGCGAACGCCATCCGCAAGATCACGATCGAGCGCGGCGAAGACGTCCGCGACTTCACGCTGTGCTGCTTCGGCGGCGCCGGCGGCCAACACGCCTGCCGCATCGCGGACACGCTCGGCATGCAGAAGATCTGGCTGCACCCGCTGGCCGGCGTGCTGTCGGCCTACGGCATGGGCCTCGCCGACGTGCGCGTCGAGCGGCAGGCGTCGATCGAGCGGCCGCTCGACGAGGCCGGCGACGACATTGCCGCGACGCTCGAACGCCTCGTCGCTGCCTGCGAACGGGAACTCGCGCGCCAGCAGGTCGGCGACGAGGAGCCGGCGCGGCAGCTCACGCTGGGCCTGCGCGTGGCCGGCTCGGACACGACGCTGGACGTCGACTACGGCGACCCGGCCGACATGGTCGCCGCCTTCGACGCGGCCTACGAGGCGCGCTACGGTGCCGCGCGCGGCGACAGCGAGCTGATCGTCTCGCTTGCCCGCGCCGCGCTGACCGCGCGCGAGCACCGGCAGGCCGGCACGGCGGCCGCTGCGGGCCGAGCGGCGGCACCGGCGCGCCGCAGTCGCCTGTGGAACGGCGACGGCTGGGACGAGGTGCCGGTCTACCGCCGCGACGACCTGACCGCGGCGACGCGGATCGAAGGTCCCGCCATCGTCGCCGAGGACCACGGCACCACCGTTGTCGAGCGCGGCTGGCGCGCCGCGCTGAACGCGCATGGCCACCTGCTGCTCGAACCGTCGGCCGCCCGGCCGTCGGCCGGGGTCTCCACGGCGGCAGAGGCAGGCGTTCCGGACCCGGTGCGCCTCGAGGTCTTCAACCGGCTGTTCATGAACATCGCCGAGCAGATGGGCACGGTGCTGCGCTCGACCGCGCTGTCGGTCAACATCCGCGAGCGGCTCGACTTCTCCTGCGCGCTGTTCGACGGCGAGGGCCGGCTGGTGTCGAACGCGCCGCACATGCCGGTTCACCTGGGCTCGATGGGCGAGTCGGTGCGCGCCGTGATCGCGGCCCGCGGCGACGAGCTGGCCGAAGGCGACGCCGTGATGCTGAACTCGCCCTACGCCGGCGGCACGCACCTGCCGGACATCACGGTGGTCAGCCCTTGGTTCGGCGGCGCGGCGCAGCCGCGCTTCTTCGTCGCCTCGCGCGCGCACCACGCCGACGTCGGCGGCATCACGCCCGGCTCGATGCCGGCTGGGAGCCGGCACATCGACGAGGAAGGCGTGCTGCTGGACGACGTTACCCTGGTCCGGCGCGGCCGACTGCTGGAAGCGGAGGTCCGGGAGCTGTTTGCAGCCGCGCCACACCCCGCGCGCAACGTCGACCAGAACATTGCTGACCTGAAGGCGCAGCTCGCGGCCAATCGCCAGGGCATGCGCCAGCTGGAGAAAGCCGTCGACCGCTACGGCCTGGACACGGTGCTGGCCTACCTCGGCTTCGTGCGCGAGAACGCGACGGTCAGCGTGCGCCGGCTGCTCGACCGGCTGAAGAACGGCGAGTTCGAATACGAACTCGACTCCGGCGAGTCGATTCGCGTCGCTGTCACGATCGACCGCGACGAACGCAGCGCCACGGTCGATTTCGCCGGCACCTCTGCGCAGGCCGACAGCAACTTCAACGCGCCGGAAGCCGTGACCCGCGCCGCGGTGCTGTACGTCTTCCGCAGCCTGATCGCCGAGGAGATCCCGATGAACGAGGGCTGCCTCGTTCCGCTCACGATCCGCATCCCGAAAGGCAGCCTGCTGTCCCCGGCCTGGCCGGCTGCCGTCGTCGCCGGCAACGTCGAGACCTCGCAATGTGTTACCGATGCGCTGTTCGGCGCGCTCGGGGCGCTGGCCGCGTCGCAGGGCACGATGAACAACCTGAGCTTCGGCAACGAGCGCTTCCAGTACTACGAGACGATCGCCGGCGGCGCCGGCGCGGGACCGGGTTTCGACGGCGCGGACGCGGTGCAGACGCACATGACCAACTCCCGGCTGACCGACACCGAGGTGCTGGAGAACAGCTACCCGGTGCGTGTCGAGCGCTTCGCGGTTCGCCGCGGCTCGGGCGGCAACGGCAGGCACCGGGGCGGCGACGGCATCGTCCGCGAGATCCGTTTCGGCGAGGAAGTCGAGGTCACGATCCTGTCGAACCACCGGCGCGTCGCGCCGTTCGGCCTGGCAGGCGGCGCGGACGCTGCAACCGGACGCAATCGCCTGCGCTACGCCGACGGCCGCGAGGAAGAGCTGCCGTCCACGGCAACCGTGAGCCTCGAGGCCGCCGACGCGATCCAGATCGAGACGCCGGGTGGCGGCGGGTACGGTCGCGACGCCTGACGCCCGCCGGCGCGCTGCCTCGCGCTCAAAGCCAGCGCTTGTGGCGGAAGAAGGCCAGCATGCCGACAGCAACGACCAGCATGAGCAATAAAGCCAGCGGGTAACCGAAATACCAGTTCAGCTCCGGCATGTTCCACGGGCTCGCCGCGGCATTGAAGTTCATACCCCAGACCGCGGCGAGAAAAGACAGTGGCATGAACAGCGTCGCGATGATCGTCAGCACCTTCATGATGTCGTTCATGCGCTTGCTGATGCCGGACAGGTACAGGTCGTGCAGCCCGGAGACCATTTCCCGGTAGCTTTCCATCAGTTCGAGGATCTGCACCGCGTGGTCGTAACAGTCGCGCAGGTAGGGCAGCGTGCGATTCGTCACGTGCAGCACCGTGTCGCGGCTAAGCAGCGACAGCACCTCGCGCTGCGGCCAGAAGGCCTTGCGCAGGATCAGCAGCTCGCGCTTGACCTCCTGGATCTGCTCGATGCCCTCCGGCGCGGGACGTTCGAGGATCTCTTCCTCCAGCAGTTCGAGCCGCGTGCCGCAGTCCTCCAGCACCGGGAAGCCGTGATCGACGACCAGGTCCACCAGCGCGTACAGCAGGTAGTCGATGCCGTAACGGCGAATGTTGCCGGCGGGCTCCGCGAGTATGCGCTCGCGTACCGGGCCGAACGGGTCTTCCGCGCCGGCGCAGAAACTGATCAGCCAGTTATCGCCGACGAACAGGCTGACCTGCCGAAGTTCGATATGTCCACCATTGCTGTGCGGCAGCAGCAGGACCAGGAACAGCTGTTCTCCGTGCACGTCCAGTTTCGGGCGCTCGCGGCCGTGCGCCACGTCCTCGACCGCCAGCCGGTGCAGGCCGAAGGCCTCCGCGAGCGCCGCCAGGCCGTCAGGATCGGGGCTGCCCTGCAGGTGCACCCAGGTCGTGTCGCCCCGCGATCTCGCCTCGGCGCATTCCGCGAGCGACGCGTCGTCGCGCGCAACGAGGGCGCCGGCGGACCAGGCCAGCAGACCCGGCGGCCTGCGCCGCTCGCCGGCGGCCAGCCGGATGCCGGCGCCCGGGCTCGTCCCTGGTGTCGAGTGTCGCGGACTGAGGGCAGCGAGGCTCTTGCGCCTGCGCTTGCCCTGCCTTGCAGCGGCGTCGCTCAGATCCCGGCGTACCACGACCAGCCGTTCCGGATGTCGCCGTCGTTGCCGTTGTCGTCGAAGCGCTCGGTCACGACGATCCGCCGCAGGTACTTGATGCTCTTGTAGCCGAGCTGGGTTTCGACCCGTAGCCTCAGCGGCGCACCGTGACTGAGTTCCAGCGGCCGCCCGTTCATGCCGAAGGCGAGGATCGTCTGCGGGTGCAGCGCGTCCAGCATGTCGATGCCGTCGGCCGTGTGATCGTAGGCATGGAACTGCACGTAGCGCGCCGTCGGCAGCATGCCCGTCGCCTCCAGCACGCCGCGCAGCGTCACGCCGGTCCATTCGACGATCGCGGTCCAGCCCTGCTCGCAGGTGATCCGCGTAACCTGCGTGCGCCGCGGCAGGCGCTCGAGCGCGGCGAGCGAGAAGGCCTGCGGCCGGGCCACGGCGCCCTCGACCGTCAGCGCCCAGTCCGCGAAGCCGCCGGCGCGCAGCCTTTCGTAGCGCGGCCCGTGCTCCTCGTGAAAGCGGTGGCCGCCGGAATCGGCCGGGTTGACCGTACCGATCGCGGGCGCGGGCGACAGCTCGGCCAGCGTGTATTCGCGCGCCATCGAGTGTTCCGGCAGCAGCAGGCGATGAGCCTTGTAGGTGAGCAGGTCGCCCATGCGCAACAGGTTGCCGTACGTCGGCGGTTCCGTCTCGCCGCAGCCCGCGGCACACAGCCCGAGCAGCGACGCCGTGCCGCCGAGGAACGCCCGGCGCGAATGCGAAACCTGCCGCCGCAACACGTCAGCGCCCCAACAGCATCGCGCGCAGCTGTCGCCACAGGCCGGTGCGGACCACCATGCCGACGTGCACCAGCGCGAACAGGACCAGCAACAGGAAACCGGCGAAGTGCACGGTGCGCGCCGACTGGTAGCCGCCGAACAGGTCCAGCAGGCCGGGCCAGGCGGCCGTGATCGCCGGCGCCATCGTCAGGCCGCTGAGCAGCATCAGAGGCAGTGCCACGAACACCGCACCCGTGTAGGCGACGCGTTGCAGCTGGCCGTACGGCGGACCGACCTCGACGTCCGCCGCGAGCAGGTGCTTGCGCAGCTCCTGTCGCAGCGCCTGCCAGCGCAGGTCGCGCAAGCGCGGCAGCAGGTTGCGCCACAGGTGGCCCGTCCTCAGCGCCAGCAGCGCGTACAGGGTGAGCGTCGTCACCAGCAGCCAGCCGGCCAGGAAGTGCAGGCTGCGCGCCCAGTGGTTGTGGTTGTAGATCGGGTAGTCGCGCCAGGCACTGATCGGCGCGCCGGGCAGTTCGTCGAAGCGTGCGGTCGTGACCCAGCCGTCCGGCCGATGGTTGTCGCTGATCGGCAGCTCGAGCAGCGCGGGCATCAGGTCGTTGCCGGCCTCGCCCCAGTACAGGCGCGGATGGGACTTGAGGATAATGCTGCCGGACATCGCCAGCAGCAGGACAAACGCGAGCAGGCTCCAGTGGCAGGTCCTGACCCAGCCGGCATGTGGCCGCAGGCGCGGCGCGTCGCCGCCGCCTGTGCTGGACGTCACCGGATCGGACATCGGGGTGCCTCGCGGACAGACCTGTCCTGTCGAATGCGCGCAAGCCTACACCCGCGCGCGCCGCGTGTCTGCCCCTGCTCCGTCAGGCGGCGCTGGCGCCGGTCGCCGTGACCGGCGCGAACACCGTGCTCGCGATGCGGCAGCCGGACGGCGTGTGGTAGAGCGTCATCGACACCGGCACCGGCGAGCGCACGGGCTTGAGCGACAACAGCAGGGTCAGGCTGCGATCGCCGCCGCTCCGGCGGGCGTTGCAGCGCGCGCGGCTCTGGCCCGCTTCGACGGCGCCGGCGCCGGCCAGCCACGCCAGCAGCCGGTTCGCCTGGCGCTCGACGTCGGCTGCCGCGGCGCCGGAATCGAGCTCGAACAGCGCCCAGCGGGACGCCCGCTCCAGCGTCTTGGCGAGCCGCAGGCAGAAGCGCCGCACGGACAGGTCCGTGTAGAACGGGTCCGACTGCTCCGCGCGCGCCAGCGTCACGTTGCCGAGCAGTTCGAATCGCCCGTCGCGCCCGCGCGTGATCGTGTTGACGCCGGTGCGCACAAGCAGCTGCCGGTCCGCGTCGCTCAGTTCGCAGGCCGGCCGGGCGCCGCGCGCGAACGCGTAGCGCCGCTGTTCCAGCGTGCCCCAGGGACCCTCTTCCGCGTCGAGCCGGCACAGCAGGCCCGCGATCGCGGCCCCCGCGGGCATGCGCTCGTCGCCGACAACGAGCCGCGGAAAGTAGTTCATGATGCTCGCGCTCGCGAGCCCGGCGTGGCGCACGCCGGCCGCGGCATCGATGGAATCCTCCCAGTGCTCGGCCGGATCCGTGATCAGCATGGCGCCGCGGCGCCGGCAGTATGCCTCGGCCGCGAGCAGCGCGGCGGGCCCCGGCCCGCGGTGCGGCGCCGGCGACGGCATGTACAGCAGGTCGAAATCGTCGACGCCCTCGAGACTGAACAGGCCGGTGCGGCGCTCGCGCGAGCCGACCAGGTCGTAGTCGCTCAGGTCCTGGCCCTCGCGGCCGCGCCGCGTCAGCATGACGTAGGGCGCACGCGACTGCGCCTGCCGCCCCATCGTCGCGTAGGGCCTCGCGGTCGGCAGCGGCGTGCGCAGGCGCAGCAGCGTCGACGACGCGAGCGCGTCGCCGACGAAATCCGCACTGTCGGGGAACACGCTGACGCGCGGATAGATTTCCTGGGCGACGAAGAGCCGGGTCTGTGGCGCGCGCCGCTCCACGAAGCGGTTGAACGAGTCCTCGTCGCGAATGCCGTCGTAGTCCACCGCCGCGCGCAACAGCTCGGTGGAACCGGGCTCGACGGCCTCGAGGTGCAGCGCGCCGGCAGGCCCGGGCAGGTCGAGAGTGCCGCCCGTGGCACCGTTCGCTACGCGCACGATGAAGGCCTCGCGGCCGCCGTGCGCAAAGAACTGCTCGACGGCCTCGCACAGCGCGCTGCGCCGCCACGGCCCGCCGAAGCGCCGCTGGAACGCGGCGGGACTGTCGATCAGCACCGGCGTATCGAGCGGGCCGCGGAGCGCGCGGCCGATGAACGCCGGGCGCGTCGTCCGCGGCCAGCGGACCCTGCCCTCGTTCGCCGGGACTTCGCCGACAGCGATGCCGTAGTCCCGGACGCGGTCGATCATCTCGGCGCCTGCCCCGACTGGGAATGACATCGCAGGCCTGGCCAGCGGGCGCGGCGGCGGGCGGGGCAGGGCTGGCTGGGTCGGGACTCAATCATCTGACGCCTCGTCTCCGCGAAGTTCGATTGTCAGACTGGCTGGCATAGGCTACTGATTCTAGTGAGTACAGCCGGCAAGGTCACGAAGCACGGCCGGCATCGGGCACAATCGGCGTTATGTCAGACACGAACGAGCTGGAATGCGCCTTCCCGGGGCTCGCCGCGCGCCTGCCCCGCCTGCCGCTCGCCACGCTGCCGACGCCGGTGCGCAGCGCCGTGCTGGAGCATGCGAGCGGACCGCGGCGCCTCGTGATCAAGCAGGACGACCGCAGTTCACCCGACTACGGCGGCAACAAGGTGCGCAAGCTCGAATACCTGCTGGCGCGCGCCCGTGACCGCGGGCGCGAGACCATCGCGACCTTCGGCACCGTCGGTTCGCACCACGCGCTGGCCACGGCGATACACGCGCGCAGCCTCGGCCTGTCGAGCATCGCGTTCCTGTCGCACCAGCCCAAGATCGGCGACATCGCCGCGGCGCTCAACATGCACGTCGAGATCGGCAGCGAGCTGGTGCCCTTCGGCGGGCCGCGAGCGGTGCGCATCGCGACGCTCAGGCGGTGGCTGCGCGGGCGCCGCGCCGCGATCGTCGCGGTCGGCGGTTCGTCCTGGCTCGGCACGGTCGGTTTCGTCGACGCCGGGCTCGAATTCGCCGCGCAGGTGGCGCGCGGCGAGTGCGCGTTGCCGGCGCGCCTGTACGTCGCGACCGGCACGATGGGCACGGCCGTCGGCCTGGCGCTCGGCTTCGCGCTCGCCGGGCTGCCGACCGAGGTGCACGCCGTGCGCATCTCGCACCCGACGATAACCAACGAGGAGCGCCTGCAGCGGCTCGCGCACAAGACGGCGGCGATGTTGCACCGGCTCGACCCGGCGATTCCCGCGACACTCGCGACGCGCATGCGCCTGGTGCTGCGGCACGAGTTTTTCGCCGGCGGCTATGCCCACACGGACGCGACTACCGAGCACGCGATCGAGGTTGCCCGGCAGGAGCTGAACCTGCGACTGGACGAGACCTACACGGCGAAGGCGATGGCGGCGCTGATCGCCGATCTGAAGGACCCCGCGACGCGCGACCTGGTACTGGGTTTCTGGCAGTCCTGGCACGCGCGGCCGCTGCCGGTCGCCGGCGACCGGCCGCTCGACCGGCACAAGCTGCCCGGCGAATTCCTGCGCTACTTCGACTGAGGCGCGTCGCCGGCGGGCTCGCGGGCGCGCTGCTCGGCTTCCGCTTCCTGCCGCTCGCGACGGCGCTCCTCGATCTCGGCGAGCATCAGCTCGAGCCACTGCCGGTGCGTGTCCTCGTCGTCGCTCAATTGACCGCTTCCCGCGCTTGCTCCGCGTCCGGCTCGTCCGCGGGCGGCAGGGCGTCGAGCAGTTCGCGGACCTCGCCGAGCGTCGGCGCGTCCGGGTCGGGCTCGACCGTGTTACGCACGAGCAGCGCGCGCTCGTAGACCTCGCCGACGTCGCCCTTCTCGACCAGCACCGGCACGCCGGTCGCATCGCTCGCCACCGCACGCATCTGCGTGGCGACTTTCTCCGGGTCGGCGGTCAGCGGGGCCGAGTTGACGAGGCCGGCCAGCAGCGCGTCCAGGTGCTGCGCGGTGTCCACTTCTTGATCCTCGAGCGGCGCATGGCTTTCGAAGTACACGCGCCCGTCGCGCAGGCCGACCAGGTGCGGCTGGTTGACGATCGTGACCGGCTCGCCGAGTTCGACCAGCTCGTAGAGGCGCTCGATGTTCTCCGGGTACAGGCGCACGCAGCCGTGGCTGACACGCATGCCGACGCCGTAGGGCTGGTTCGTGCCGTGGATCAGGTAGCCCGGCAGATCCAGTTTCAGCACGTGGCGGCCGAGCGGGTTGTCCGGGCCCGGCGGCACGACGGCCGGCAGCGGGTCGCCCTCCGCCGCGTGCTCCTCGCGCACCGACAGCGGCACGTACCAGGTCGGGTCGGTCGCCTTCGCGATGACCTCGCTCGTGCCGAGCGGCGTTTCCCAGCCGACGCGGCCGATGCCGATCGGGTAGGTCAGCACGGCCTGCGGCTCGCCCGCGCTCGCTTCGGGAAAAAAGAACAGCCGCTTGGCCGCGATGTTCAGCACGAGCCCGCGGCGCGGCGCGGCCGGCAGCACGTACTGCGTCGGCAGCAGCACCGGCGTGCCCGGGGTCGGCAGCCACGGGTCGATGCCCGGGTTCGCGTCGACGAGTTCGTCGTAGCCGAGCCCGTACTCGCGCGCGAGATCGGAAAACGTGTCGCCCTCCCCGACCCGCACCGCCTGCAGCTCGCCGACGACGGACTGCGTGGGATCGGCGAGGACGAAGTAGTTGCGCGACTGCGGCTCCGCGAGCGGCACCGCCGCCTCCCCGGCTGTCGTCCGGGCGCGCTCGCGCGCGCGATTGTCGAGGAAGCCCTCGAAGGTACTGCAGCCGGCCACGGCCAGCAGGCTGGCAGCCAGGAGCGGCAGGCGTAGCGCGGGTGGCGTTATCGGCATTGCGGCGGGACGGTGGCGATCAGGGCTCCCGATTCTCGCACCCGGGCAGGCCGGCGCACAATTCAGGCACGCCGCCCGACCTTCAGGAACAGCGGCCAGGTCACGGTACGCAGGCCGGTGCCCCAGGCGCGCTCGAGCGCCGGCGCGACCGCCTCGAGCGGTTCGCGGCCGGTGGCCTTGCGGCAGCGCTCGGTCGCGGACCAGCTGCCGACGTAGTCGAGCAGCGCCGCGGCGCTCCACTCGACCTGCATCGTGAAGCGCGGCGCGTCGATCGCGTCGAACGGCAGCTCGATGCCGGCGTAGCCGCTCTCGACGATCTCCCGCTCGGGCGGCCACCACGGATCCAGCGCGCGGTAGAAGCCCTGCACGACCCGGTCGCAGGCCGGATCGATCACGCAATTGCCGTAGCACCAGGCCGCGAGCACGCCGCCGGGCGCGAGCACGCGCCGGGCCTCCGCGAAGAACGCGTCGATGTCGAACCAGTGCAGGGCCTGCGCGCAGGTGACGAGGTCGACGGTGCCGGGTTCGAGCCCGCTCGCTTCCGCGGGCGCGACGCGGAACTCGATGCCGGCCGCCGCGGCCGCGGCCTCGATCTGCCCGGCGCTCGCGTCGGTCGCGACGACCCGCTCGAAATACGGCGCCAGCGAGCGGGCGGCCTGGCCGTTGCCGGTCGCGCAGTCCCAGGCAAGTTCATGCCGCGCGCAGCGGTCGGCGAGAAAGCGGAACAGGGCCTCGGGATAGCGCGGCCGGGAACGCGCGTAGGCCTCGGCGTGCCCGGAGAAATGGTCCTTGAACCCGCCGGCGGTCATTCGCCGCCGGCCCGGCTGTCTGCAAGCACTAGCGCTCGCAGTGCGGATCCCTGCCAGCCGCCTGGGCCTCGTTGTAGAGCGCCAGCGCCTCCGGGAAGTGAGCGACCAGGCTCTCGATACGCGTGTCGCCGGACGGGTGGGTCGACAGGTACTCGGGAATCTTCGCCGTGTTCTTCTCGTTCATGTTCTTCCAGAGCTCGACGCTCTCGCGCGGGTCGAAGCCGGCCCTCGCCATGTACTCGAGCCCGACGATGTCGGCCTCGGTTTCCTGCTTGCGGCTGAACGGGTTCATGATGCCGAGCGCCGCGCCGGTCGACAGCGCCTGGTAGGCACCGCGCGTCTGGTTCGCGTAGCCGCCGCCGAGCAGGATCGCCGCGATGTCGATGCCGACTCCGGCGACCGCGGCGCGCGAGGCCCGCTCGTTCGCGTGCCGCGCCGTGACGTGGGCAACTTCGTGGCCCAGCACGGCGGCGAGCTGGTGCTGATTCTCGGTGACCGTGAGGATGCCGGCCTTGACGACCATCTTGCCGCCCGGCAGCACGTGCGCGTTGATGTCGGGCTGATCGACGATCGCCATCTCCCAGTACAGGTCCGCATCGTCACCCTCGAGCTGGGCCACGATTGCGTCGGCCACGCAGGCGACGTAGTCGATCGTGTTGCCGTTCTTCACGAGCGGCGCCTGCTCCTGGATCATGCGGAACTGGCGGGTGCCCTCGCGTTCGAGGTCGGCATCCGATTTGAGCACCAGCTGCTGCCGACCGGTGGGCGAGGTGCTGCAGGCGCCGGCCACGAGCGCGGTCAGCAGGACGGCTAGCAGGCCGGGGCTTGGCTTTCGGATCATTTCGGCTACCTCGGTACGGCGGTGGCGGTCAGTATAGGCGCGGCGCTGCCCGCGTGCTTGTTAGGACAGGCTGCCGCCGGGCGGGTTCCGCGCCGCCGCGGGGACCGCTAGCGCGGCAGGCGGGTCTCGAACAGCCGCCGCCAGCGGGCCGCGTCGACGCGGTCCAGCGCGCCGTCGACGCTGGCCATGAGCCGCTTCTGCAGCGGCTGCTTGATCTTGTAGGTCACCTGGAACAGGTCGCGCTCCGCGACGCGCCGCGCCAGCAGCTCGTCCGAAGTCGCGAGTTCGTCAGCGAGGCCGAGTTCGAGCGCGCGGGTACCGTACCAGTGTTCGCCCGTGGCGACCTTGCCGAGGTCGAGCTCCGGCCGGTAACGGGCGACCGCCGCCTTGAACAGCGCGTGCACGTCCTCGAGCTGCTCGCGCAGCCGCGCGCGGTCCTCGTCGGTGTTCTTGCCGAACATCGTCACGTTGCGCTTGTACTCGCCGGCCGTGATCTGCTCGAAGTCGACGCCGTGGGTCTCGAGCAGCCGGTTGAAGTTCGGCAGCTGCGCCAGCACGCCGATCGAGCCGAGAATCGCGAACGGCGCCGCGACGATGCGGTTCGCGACGCAGGCCATCAGGTAGCCGCCGCTCGCGGCGACCTTGTCGACCGCGACGATGAGCGGTATGCCGCGCTCGCGGATGCGCACGAGCTGCGAGGCCGCGAGGCCGTGCTCGTGCACGACGCCGCCGTAATTCTCGAGACGAACGATGATCTCGTCCTTTTCGTTCGCCACTTCGAGGATAGCGTTGACCTCTTCGCGCAGCGATGGCACCGCGCTTGCCTTGAGATCGCCCTTGAAGTCGATGACGAAGCTGCGCGGCCGTTCTTTGCCCGCCTTGCGGTCGCGCTTGATCTGTTCCTTCAGCGCCTTCGCCTGGGCCTTGAAGGTCTTGCCGTCGAGCACGGCTCGCTTCAGCGCGCCGGCGAGGTTGCGGAAGCGCTCGTTGAGGTTCTCGATCTCGAGCGACTCGCCCTTGTGCTGGCGACGGTTCGCGGCCGCCGCCGCGCCGATCACGAACACGAACGCGACGACGAGGGTCGCCGTCTTCAGCAGGAACAGGCCGTAGTCGGCCAGGAACTCACCCATCGCGACGCAGCCTCAGCTGCCGCACGCGGCGAAGCCGACGTTGTTCTTTTCGAGGACGCGCTCGGCGCGGTAGCTCGAGCGCACCAGCGGGCCGGCGACGACCTCGACGAAGCCCTTGTCCAGGCCCTCGGCGCGGTAGGCCGCGAATTCGTCCGGCGTCACGTAGCGCTCGACCGGCAGGTGGTTCGGCGTCGGCCGCAGGTACTGGCCGAGCGTCAGGATGTCGACGCCGGCCTCGCGCAGGTCTTCCATGGTCTGCACGATCTCGTGGTCGGCCTCGCCGAGGCCGAGCATCAGGCTGGTCTTGGTCAGCACGTCCGGGCGGTGGCGCTTCGCGTGCCGCAGCACCTCGATGGTCTGCTCGTAGCCGGCGCGCGGATCCCGCACCGGGTGCGTCAGCCGGCGCACGGTCTCGACGTTCTGCGCGAACACCTCGAGGCCCGAGTCGACCACGGTCTCGACGTGCGCACGGACGCCGCCGAAGTCGGGCGTCAGCGCTTCGACCGCGGTTTCCGGGGTACGCGCCTTGATCGCGCGCACGCAGGCCGCGTAGTGCGCGGCGCCGCCGTCGTCGAGGTCGTCGCGGTCGACCGAGGTCAGCACGACGTACTTGAGGCCCATCAGCTCGACCGCGCGCGCCGTGTTCCCGGGCTCCTCGGCGTCGAGCCAGCCACGCGGGTTGCCGGTGTCCACCGCGCAGAAGCGGCAGGCGCGGGTGCAGACCGAGCCCATGACCATGATCGTCGCGGTGCCGGCGTTCCAGCACTCGCCGATGTTCGGGCACATCGACTCTTCGCAGACGGTCGACAGCCGATGGTCGCGCACGGTCCGGCGCACCTCGGCGAAACGCGCGCCGCTCGGCATCGGGGCCTTCAGCCATTTCGGCTTGCCGCCGCGCGTAACTTCCGGCGCGGCGTTGCGCGCCTTGATGCCGTTCTTGATCGCCGTGAAGCCGGCTTCCGTGCGGTACTTGGAGCCGGTGGGCACGATGGGGATGCCGCGGAACTTTCTGACGTCGTCGCTCATGGGAACCGGATATGGAGACGGATCGGCCGGTTTCGAGCCACTGGGTCGTTCCCGGCAAGGCTGGTCATTCTCGCACGAATGGCAAAACAGGCAAAAAAAATCCCGGCCGGAGCCGGGACAATCAGGGGGAAAACGTGCCAGAAGTACGAGCGTCTAGTGCAGTCGCGACCAGCTCACCAGCTTGACGGCGTTGCGGTGCAGGTCGAAATTCTTCGCCAGGACGGCCTCGATGTCCTCGACCTCGCAGTCGTCGTCCATCGGCCGGCTCAGTTCCACGACGCCCGCGAACTCGTTGCCGCCGCGGTAGTCCGCGTCGGTCAACAGGAACTGCGTGTAGTACTTGGCGGTCATGGCTGCAGACTACGCCGGCCGGTCGCCCGGGTCCGTGACCTGGAGCACAAAAGCCCTGCGGGCGGTCCAAACGGTGACTTCCGTCACACCGCGGGCGGGCACCCGGGCGCCCGCGGGCCGTCGTTGAGACCCGCGTCACGCAGCAAAGCCCGCCGAGGATATGTAATATTCGCCCGACGCGGACATGTGCCGCCCACCGGCGGCTCCGAAGGACAGCGAAAATGTTCCAGAAATTCAGCGTACTGCACGCACTGTTGGTTTCCGTCGCACTGCTCGGCAGCGCCGCCGCGCAGGACGCCCTGCGCGACACCTTTTTCAAGGAGGCGGACGCCGCCTACGAGGCCGCGGAGGCCGCGAACGCGAGCCTGCTCGCGCCGCGCAGCTACGAACGCGCGAAGAAGGCCTACGAGGACGCCGAGGAAGGCCTGCGCCGCGGCCGCAACATCGAGTACGTCCGCGACCACGCGGCCGAGGCCCGCGAGTACTTCGCGAAGTCGGCCGAAGCCGCGAAGCTCGCCCGCACCGTGCTCGCCCAGGTCATGAAGAGTCGCCAGGACGCCGCGAATGCGCGCGCCCCCGAACTCGCCGCCGACCTGTGGGAAAAGGCGCAGCGCGAGTTTGCCGACGCGATCGACTACCTCGAGCGCGGCGACCTGAGACGCGCGAAGCGCCAGGACATCGAGGCGACGACGCTGTACCGCGACGCCGAGCTGGTCGCCATCAAGGCACAGTACCTGAGCGAGACGCGCCAGCTGCTCGAGCAGGCCGACCGCGCCCGGGTCGAGCGCTACGCGCCGATCACGCTCGGCCGCGCGCAGCAGCTGCTCGCCGACGCGGAGCGCGAGCTCAACGAAAACCGCTACGACACCGACCTGCCGCGCAGCCTCGCGCAACGGGCGAACTACGAGGCGCGCCACGCGATTCACCTGTCCGAGGTCGTGCGCAAGGTCCGCGACCGCGACCTGTCGACCGAGGAACTCATCCTGCAGTGGGAGGCGCCGCTCGCGGCGATCGCGGACGCCGCGGACATCGTGCCGCAGATGGCGACCGGTCCCGACGAACTGCGCGCCGAGCTGGTCAACTACGTCGAGACGCTGCGCGCCGACCGCCAGCGGCTCGAGCAGCAGACCGAGGAAAACGCGCTGCGGCTGGCCGAGATGGAGGAAGAAATCCGCACGCTGGACGAACGTCTCGGCGGCGCGACCGAGGAGCGCGCGGCGCTGGTGCAGCGGCTCGAGGCGCAGGCAAGGATCCGCGCCCAGTTCGAGCAGGTAGAGAAGCTGTTCACGCGCGACGAGGCCCGCGTGTTCCGCGAGGGCGACACGATCATCCTGCGCCTGGTCGGCCTGAGCTTCGACAGCGGCAAGTCCGAGATCAAGCAGGAGAGCTTCAACCTGCTCGCCAAGGTCGAGAAGGCGATCGACCTGTTCCCGCGCAGCGAGCTGGTCATCGAGGGCCACACGGACTCGCACGGCGGCGACCTCCTGAACCAGGAGCTGTCGCAGGCGCGCGCCGAGGCGGTGCAGCAGTACATGATCAACGCGATGCGCATCCCGAGCTACCGGCTGATCGCGACCGGCTACGGCGAAACCAACCCGGTCGCGAACAACGAGACGGCCGCCGGGCGCGCGCGCAACCGGCGCATCGACATCGTCATCAAGCCGAACCTCGAGCCGGTCAGCTCCGACTGATCAGTCGCCGGCCGGCGCGTGCTGCACGCGCCACCAGTCCGCGACGTAGCGCGCGGTGTCCGCGTTCGCGAGGTAACCGTACTCGGCGTGCACGTTCAACGCGCCGTGGTCCCGGTACCAGTTCCAGGTCTGCACGTCTTCCAGCGAGTCGAGCAGGCCGTACTGCAGCATAGGCGCGAAATCGCCGGACAGCCGGCCGTCGAGCGCGGTCAGTTCGCCGACGGCCGCGACGTTGACCCAGCGGTCGATGACCTGCGGGTAGCGCGCCCTGCCCGCCTCGTTGCGGCCGAGCAGCCGCTTCTGGATGTAGCGCTGGCCGAGCGGGCTGCCGAGCGTCATCAGCAGGCTGACGCGGCCGTCGTAGTGCGGGTCGCGCGAGAGCTGCCACAGCGCGTCCCAGGCGATGACCGAACCCATGCTGTGCGCGAGCAGAAGCACCGGCCGCCCGGCCGCCGCCGCGGCCCGGAGCGGCACCTTCAGGTGGCGCCGCGTGACTTCCGCGACGTCGTTGACGTTCTTCACGTAGCGCCGAAGGTCGCGCAGGTGCAGCGCGACGTTCTCGTCGGCGAGGTGCGGGATCAGGAAGGGTACGCGGTCGCCGAGCCGGTGCAGCGAACGCAGCACGCGCCGGCGCCAGGACGCGGCCTCGGCGCGGTCGCGCGCGTCGGCATCGCCTTTCGCGAGCAGTGCCTCGACGCAGGGTGCATCGAGCGCCACGTCGCGGTGTTCTCCGTAGAAGTCGTAGGTCCATGCCACGAGGTCGAAGTCCGCGGCCGCGGCCGCGAACTGCCGCGCGACGTCCGGCTCGACGCGCGCGAGCCCGGCCTCGAGACAGCGTCGCAGCAGTTCGCGGTGCGCCGCCGGCTCCGGTTTCGGCTTGAGTCCCGGGACGAACAGGACCAGTGGACGGTCGTGCATGCTCAGGCGGGTCGCAGCCAGTCGGCGAGTTCGCCGAACGACGCGACCGTCGGCTCGCGCACCGGCAGCGCCTCCGGCCCCCACTGGCCGTGCCGGTCCACCCAGGCCGCC